>DHGT01000124.1:0-17148 GCA_002402905.1 Desulfatitalea sp. UBA4791
GCATCCAGAAAATATTTAACATCCTGGATCCCGGCGTTCGCCGGGATGACGGGGAAAGCAAAATTCTGAGGTTGTGCGAGTCTGTCAATTTCAAACCATAACCATCCAATCGACAGCATACCTCAACTTTCCTACTTTCATACTTTCCGACTTTCATACTCTTTAATCTTTCTTCCCGCCGATCCGCATAACGGAATGGACGGAATCAACTACTGTACCGGTAATAAGCCGCGCACGTCCCCTCGCTCGACACCATGCAGGGTCCCACCGGGTCCATGGGGGTACAGCGCGTGCGAAACAGAGGACATTCGGGCGGCGTCTTGATGCCGGTCAGGATCTCTCCGCAGGCGCATCCCTTGGGCGGCGGCATATCCACCACGGCGATCTTGAATCGCCGGGCCGCATCGAACTGTGAAAATTCCGGCCGAATGGCCAGTCCGCTGCCGGGGATTTCACCGAGGCCCCGCCAGCGGGCGTCACAGGCGACAAACACCTGGTCCATGATCGTCCGGGCCTTGGGGTTGCCGGCTTCGGTCACGGCCCGCGGGTATGCGTTTTCCAAAGCCGGCCGGCCCGCCTTGATCTGCCGGGCCAGCATCAGCAGCCCCTGCAGGATGTCGAGCGGTTCGAACCCGGCCGCAGCGCAGGGTATGGCATGGGCCTCGAAAAAGGGTCGGTAGGCCTGCATGCCGATGATCACCGACACATGGCCGGGCAGCAAAAAGCCGTCGATGCGCACCTTGGGATGGGCCATGAGCGCCGCCAGGGCCTGGGGGACTGTCTTGTGAGCCGCGTAGACGCAAAAATTGGGCAGTTTCAACTGTTGGGCGGTCAGAATCGTCGCGGCGATGGTGGGGGTCGTGGTTTCAAATCCAACACCCAGGGAAACCACCGTCCGGTCGGGATGATCCTGAGCCAGCTGCACGGCATCCATGGGCGAATAGACCACGCGCACATCGGCGCCCTCGGCCTTCTCGCGCTGCAAGGAGGTATAGGTGCCCGGCACACGCATCAGGTCGCCGAAGGTGGCCACGATCACCTCCTCGCGCTGGGCCAGGGCGATGAAGCCGTCAATGTCGTTCTGGTCGGTGACGCACACCGGACACCCCGGTCCGGAGAGCAGCGTGACCGTCGGGGGCAGCAGGGCGCGGATACCGTGGCGGAAGATGGCCATGGTATGGGTGCCGCACACCTCCATGATGCGCATGGGAGCCCGGGCGCTGATTTTCAACTGGGCCACCAGGCTCCGGGCCAGTTGCGGTTCTCGAAACGCCTCGCCAAATTGGGACAGTTGGTCCTTCATATTGCAACTCCGGCAGGGGAAAATCCCTGCTGTCTCCACATCGATTTTTGGTCTCACAGCACTTTTGCGCACTCGTACTCAGCGCAGCGGTACTCGCACTCGTCATCGACCAGGATCACCCAGGCCTCATTTACAATGATGATCCGGAAAGCCGAGGACCGAGGGCCGAGTACGAGTACGAGTACGCTAAAAAGGGACCGCAGTCCAACGCCTATCCTGAAGTCTCTGCCAGCCGCATGCCGGCCGCCACCGCCTGCCCCAGCGAAATCCCGCCGTCGTTGGTCGGCACCTGTTCGTGGCTGTATACGGTAAACCCGCTCGCTTGCAGTTGTGCCGAGAACCCTTCGAGCAGCAGCACGTTCTGGAAGCAACCGCCGCTGAGCACCACCCGCTCCAGGCCGGTCTCGTCGCGCAAGGCATCGCAAAGGGCGGCCCACAGGGCAATCAGGGTGTCGTGAAACCTTCGGCTGATGACAAACGCCGGCACCCCGGCGAGGATGTCATCGACCACGCCCCGAATAATGGAACTTACGGCCACCGCCTTGACCGGTCCGTCCGACCATTCAAAGGGATAGGCGCCCTGTTCACGGCCGTCGGCGATCATCTCCAGCTCCAGGGCCGCCTGCCCCTCGTAGGCCACGTTATGCCGCAGACCGATGATGGCGGCCACGGCATCGAAGAGCCTTCCCAGGCTGGAGGTCAGGGGGGCATTGATGCGCCGGACGGCCATCTGGACCACGGTGCGCGCCGAATCGGCGGCCAACCCATGCAGGAAAGGCAGTGCCAGGTCCCACATCGCTTCCCCATAGGCGTGGTGCAAGTAGGCCAGACCCAAGCGCCAGGGCGCCTTGATGGCCGCCGCGGCCCCTGGCATGGGCACATAGGTCAAATGGGCCGCGCGCTGGAAATCACTGGCGTCGGCTAAAAGCGCCTCACCGCCCCAGAGATTGGCGTCCGTCCCATAGCCGGTGCCGTCGAAGGCCAGGCCGATGACCGATCCTTCGAGATGGTGCTCGGCCATGCAGGCGACGACGTGGGCATGATGGTGCTGCACCTGGACCACGGGCAACGACTTCTGGGAGAAGGCCCAGCGGGTGCTCAGGTAATCGGGATGCAGATCGCAGGCCAATACGCGGGGGGAGACGTCCAGTATGCGCTGGAGATGGTCGATGGTCAGGCGGAAGAAATCTTCGGTGGCCAGGTTTTCCAGGTCGCCGACGTGCTGGCTGACGAAGGCCTGGTTGCCCTTGGTCAGGCAGACGGTGTTTTTCAGCTCCGCGCCGCATGCCAGGACCATGGGCATCTCTTTCTTCAGAAATACCGGCACCGGCACAAATCCCCTGGAGCGGCGCAGCGGCCGGGTGCAGCCGCCCGAACGGCGCACGATGCTGTCGTCGCTGCGCAGCCGGATCGGCCGGTCATGGACCAGGAAATAATCGGCTATGGTTCCCAGCCGTTCGAAGGCTTCGTCGTTGTCGATGGCGATGGGCTCTTCGCTCAGGTTGCCGCTGGTCATCACCACGGCCGTAAATCCATGCGCCATGAGCAGATGGTGCAGGGGGGTGTAAGGCAGCATCACTCCATAATAGTGATTGCGGGGGGCCACGGAAAAGGCGAGCCGTTCGGGCAACCGCTTGGGCAGCAGCACGATGGGGCGCTGGATGCTGCTCAGCAGGACCGCGTCGTCCGGGGTCACGTGGGCGAACGCGGCAACCGTCTCCAGATCGGGCGCCATCACGGCCAACGGTTTCTCTTCCCGGTGCTTGCGCTCACGCAGCCGGGCCGCAGCATCGTCGTTGCAGGCATCCACCGCCAGATGGAATCCCCCCAGTCCCTTGATGGCCACGATGAAGCCCTGCCGGATCAGCTCGGCCGCTCGGGCGATGGGATCTGCGTCTGGCAGGGGATTGCGGCGGGCGTCGAAGAGGGCGACCCGCGGCCCGCACACCGGGCACGCATTGGGCTGGGCGTGGTAGCGGCGGTCGTTCGGATCGTCGTATTCGGCCTGGCATTGGGGGCACATGGTAAATCCGCGCATGGCGGTCCTGGCCCGGTCATAGGGTATGTCATCGATGATCGTGTAGCGGGGACCGCAATTGGTGCAGTTGATGAACGGATAGCCGAAACGCCGGTCGGCCGGGTCGAACAGCTCCCGCAGGCAGTCGTCGCACACCGCCACATCCGGGGAGACCAGGGTGGCGCGGGAAGCATCTCCCTTGCTGGGCACGATCTTGAAATCGGTGTGACCGGCCACCGGCCGATCCGATTGGGATATCTCCACGATATGCGCCAGGGGCGGTTTTTCGCGCTGCAGGTCGGCCACGAAACCGTCGATGTCGGCGTCCGGCCCCTCAATCAGGACCGTTACTCCCCGGGCCGTGTTGGCCACCTCGCCGCACAATCCCCTGCGCCGTGCCAGGCGGTAAACGCACGGCCGAAAACCGACGCCCTGGACGATGCCGTTAATGTCGATCTGGCGTGCCATGGTACCGGTGTGCATCAATCGAACTCATCGTCCCTTTCGGCTTGCTCGGCGGCCTTCCGCAGCAGCATCAGGGTCTCCTGGGCCGCGTCGGCGTCGAGCTTCTGGATGGCAAAACCGGCATGGACGATGACGAAATCCCCGATCCGGGCATCCTCAAGCAAGAGAAGGCTGGCCTGTCGCTGGACCCCGGCCACATCAATCGTGGCGATCTGGTCCTCGATATGGGTAATCTGGGACGGTATCGCAAGGCACATAAGTGTCTACCCCCACCTTGGGAAAGGTCGTTTCAAACATCAATACGGGTCATATATCATCAGACGCCATTTTGCCAGAGGCTCGCTTGGTGACATAACCGGCCCCCACCCGGTCCAGTTCGACCAGCACCATCTGCGTCAACGCATCCATGTTGTCCGCCACGACCGACGTCAGGGTCGTGTCCATGGTGGCGATATCCTCGGGCTCCATCCCGATCACGACGGTTTCG
This sequence comes from Desulfatitalea sp. UBA4791, assembly GCA_002402905.1. Classification (GTDB taxonomy): domain Bacteria; phylum Desulfobacterota; class Desulfobacteria; order Desulfobacterales; family Desulfosarcinaceae; genus Desulfatitalea. The sequence continues at coordinate 4,273 of DHGT01000124.1, forward strand.
GGGTGGTGATCGATCATACCGCACAAGGCCAGCACTTCGGGAAAATCCAATTGATGCAAGGAGTGCTTGGCCAACACGCGACGGGGAACCTGATCGCCCGCCAGGCGGTAAAGCGTTCCCGGCGCCCCCTGGTTTTGAACCGCATCCACGACGATCAACACATCGCAAGCCGCCACGATGCCCATCAGGCGCATGCCCAGAACCCCACCGTCGAGCACCTGGACATTGTCATCGAAATCATATTGTTCGGCGAGCCGCTCCACCGCCCGCACGCCCAGCCCCTCGTCGCGCAGCAGAATGTTGCCCAGCCCCAGGACCGTTATCCGCGGCTTATCCGTGTCGCCCATTTTTTCCCCTTCCAATCAGACACCCTTCCTCGACTTCATACTTAAATCTTTAAACTTTAAACTTCTATACTCTTCTTTTATACGCCGCCTCCAACCCATCCAGTTCCTTCAGCACCCTGCCGATCATCTCATCGACCTTTGCAGCCAGAACCGGGGTGAGGCCGCAGATCAGGTCATGATCGTTTCCAGGTTCGATTCCCAACATAACCGCGCGAGGTCCATTGTCCAGCATTCGGCAGTGGGCCAACGCTTCGATGAAGGTTTCCTGCAACAGATGGTCGGCTTTATTGAGCCGCGCCATGATCTGCTGTTCCTCGAAACGGTAGATGGTGCCCGGCGCACCGCCCTGGCGCACGGTATCGATGGCGATCACCTGTTCGGAACCGACCAGGGTCCCCACCAGGTGCACGCCGATGGTGCCGCCGTCGATGAGAAGGACGCGTTCCCCGAATTCAAAGCGGCGATCCAACTCATGCACCAAGTGCACACCAAATCCCTGATCGCGAAAAAGTGTGCAGCCGATCCCCAGAATGACAACCGAATAAGTTTTCACGTCGAAGGCACGCAAAAAGGGCCCCCGCCGCAACCTTTCGCGAACGGGAGCCCTCAGAATGAAGGTTAAATCACATTGACCTTGTAGGTCTGGTTGGATTGCGGATCGATCACATGCACCGCGCAGGCGATGCACGGATCGAAAGAGTGCACGGTCCTCAGAATCTCCAGCGGCTGCTTGGGATCGGCCACGGGTGTTCCGATCAAAGCCTCTTCCACCGGGCTGCGCTGGTTTTTGCCGTCGCGCGGGCTCAAGTTCCAGGTGGACGGCACAACATATTGATAGTTGTTGATCTTCTTGTCTTTAACATCGATCCAGTGGCCCAGGGCGCCGCGGGGCACGTCGTTGAGGCCCATGCCGCGACCGCTGTCCGGGATTTCATACGGCTCATAGGTCTTGGTGTCGCCGCTCTTGATGTTCTCCACCAGTTCCATGGTCCATTCCTGCAGCGCATCGCCCACCGCCACGGTTTCGATGCAGCGTGCCGCGGTACGTCCCAGGGTGGAAAACAGGGCGGTCGCCGGAATCGACAACTGGGTCAAGGCCTTGTCGACCAGGGGCTTGATGTCCTGATGCCCCTTGCCATAGGCCACGAGCACACGGGCCAACGGTCCGACCTCGCAGGAGGCCCCGTCATAGCGCGGCGCCTTGATCCAGGAGTATTTGCCCTTGTTCGGTTCGTACTTGGGATCTTCGGCCAGGGGTTTGGTCTCTCCCTCGTAAGGATGCTTGGGCGAGCCGTTTTCGTACCAGGAGCGGGTGACATCCTCGGTGATCTTGGCTGGATCGACCATGCCGACACCGGCCAGGTTGCGTTTCATGACCACGCCCCGGGGCAGGTAGAGACTTTCCGGCTCTTTTTCGGTTTGCGGAAAATCGCCGTAGGCCAGGAAGTTCTGGGTGCCGCCGATGCTGCCCCAATCCTTGTAGAAGGAGGCCACCGCCAGCACATCGGGAAGGTAGACCTTTTTGACGAAATCCTGGGTCTCTTTGGTGATGTATATAAATTCGGCGATTTGATCTGCGGTCAGGCTGGCCTGGCAGGTCACGCCGCCCACCACCAGGGATTGGGGATGGGGATTCTTACCGCCAAAAATTGCATGCAGGCGGGCCGTGCGGGCCTGCAGACGCAGCGCCTCGATATAGTGCGCACAGGCCATCAGGTTGGCCTCAGGCGGCAGCTTGTAGGCCGGATGACCCCAGTAGGCATTGGAAAAGGGTCCCAGTTGACCGCTGTCGACAAAGGTCTTGAGGCGCGCCTGAACCGATTTGAAATAGGCCGCACCGCCCACGTCGGCACCGGAGACGCTGTCGGCCAGGGCCGCCGTCTTCTGGGGGTCGGCACTTAATGCACTCACCACATCGACCCAATCCAGGGCATGCAGGTGATAAAAATGGACCAGATGGTCGTGCAGGTACTGGGCGCCGTGCAACATGTTGCGGATCAAGCGTGCATTTTTGGGGATCTTGACCTTGAAGGCGTCATCCACCGCGCGCACCGACGCAATGGAGTGAACATAGGTACAGACGCCGCAGGAGCGCTGCACAAAATGGTGCGCGTCCCGGGGGTCGCGTCCTTTGAGGATCATCTCGATGCCGCGGAACATCTGGGCGGAACTCCAGGCATCCACCACCTGCCCGCCCTCGATCTCGACTTCGATCCTCAGATGGCCCTCGATTCGGGTAATCGGGTCGACAATGATTCGTTTGCCCATAAATCTCCTCCCTTCACTGCCTTCGGACAGTGGTTAGAATTCTTTGTAAAACGGGGTCATCTTATCCCAGAAATCCGGTTCACTGCAGCCGATGCAGGGATGTCCGGCCTCTACCGGCCAACTGGTGCCGTCGTTGAATTTGGCGACCGGGCAGTTGTTGTAAGTCTCTGGACCGCGACAGCCCATCTTGTAGAGGCAGTAGCCCAGAGCCGCCTCTTTGGAGCCGAACTCTTCGACAAACTCCTCGTTTTCAAAATGCGACCGGCGCGGGCATTGATCGTGGATGGTTTTGCCATAGGCAAACAGCGGCCGCCCCATATCATCGACCGCCGGCAACTTGCCGAGCAGCAGGTAGTTGACGATGGTGCCCACCAGGTTGACCGGGTTGGGCGGGCATCCGGGGATGTTGATGGTTTTCATCTTCAAGGCCTGGCCGACGCCCATGTATCCACCCGGATTGGGCTTGGCCGCCTGGATGCCGCCGAAACTGGCGCAGGTGCCGATACAGATCGTGGCCGCGGCCTGGGGAATGACCTCCTGGGCGATCTCCAGGAAAGTCCGGCCGCCGATACGCCCGTAGCCACCATTATATTTGGTGGGGATTGCACCCTCTGCGACGCAAATGAATTTACCCGAATGCTTTTTCAAGGCCGCCTGGAGCTGCTCCTCGGCCTGGTGTCCGGCCGCCGCCATGATGGTCTCGTGATACTCGACCGACAGAATCTCCAGGACCAACTCATCAGCATACGGGTAGACGGTGCGGAGCATCGCCTCCGTACAGCCCGTACACTCGCCGAAATTGAGCCAGATCACCGGGGGTCGCTGCTTGGGAGCGGCAAACACCTCGGCCACTTTGGGCACAAAGGATGCCGAAAGTCCCATGGTGGCCGTAAGAAAGGTACAGTACCGCATAAAGTCCCTTCGTGAGACCCCTCGTTGCTCCAGCCGTTGGTAAAACTGTTCTTTCTTGTCCATTGGCTCCTCCTCATACGATGCAACACGAATAAAGGCCCTGCCGCATGCAGAGCCCCAAAACAACCTTCTGATCTGAAATAATCTTGTGAATGGATTGTCACCCCAAAAAACTCCCGGCAAATACCATTCCCTGAACCCCTTGACGCGCCACGATGCGTTGATTAAATCTGTCTCTTGATAATTTGCCTTGACGCGGCTTGATGCCCGCAGGATGTGGGGTTGAAACGCAGACAAGGGTAGATAGTGTGATTCGCATGAATATCAGATACCGATAAATCCCAAATTATAGACCTGCTGCGAAGTTGCTGTTCGGTAAATACTATAACTGTGCCTAATGTTCAAATCTGAAAAGCAAATTATTTAATGAATGTTTTTCATATTATGGAATTCGTTAGCACGTCAACACCAAATTTAAGGCGATTATGAATTCAACAGCGCCAAACCGCTCAAAAAATGATGCCAGAGAACACAAAAACCGACCCATCTTCATGACCGCCGCGGCCCTGTGCCTGCTGGTTGCGCTGACGGCCTGCAACCCGTCGGCGCCCACCGTCAATCCCGTGCAATCCATTGAACCACGGGCACTGAAGGAAATGGTCGAGAACGATGGTTTTACCGGTTTTCTGGTGGCCTTCGCCGCCTGGTGCCCACCGTGCAAAGCGGAACTGCCCGATCTTGTGGCGCTTTACCGCGCATACAAAGACAAAGGCATCCAGATCGTAGGGATGAGCCTGGACGAAAACCCCGAGGCCGCCCAACCCATGGTGAACCGGCTGGCCGTTCCTTTTCCGGTGTATTGGTTGGGAACCGCAGCCATGAACGACTACGGCATTGTGGGGGTTCCCACCCTGATGGTCGTCAAGGCAGGTAAAATCGTCGAAAAGAGGCCCGGCCGGCAAAGTTACCGGGAGCTGGAGAGAAAAATCGAGGCGCTGCTCGATTGAAACGCGTGCGCCCACCTCGGCAGTGGGCGCAATTACCGGCTGTTACATGATGAACGGGAGAGTCCCCGGATTTTTTGGCGGGCGCGTTACAGGTGTTCAGACCGCGTCATCGGTGTCGGCGGGATCGTCGTCGGCCACCTTGATCGAGGTCTTCAGGTCGGTCAACACGCTGTCGTCTTCAAAATCATCATCGATGGCATCGTCATCGTCCAGAAGGTCATCGACATCAACGTCCTCGTCGGCCTCCTCCTCCTCCTCCGCAGCCTCTTCGATCGCCACCTCTTCGCCTCTTTGAAAGAGGTCTTTATCATCGAAAAAAAGTTCGGCGGATTGATTGCCGCCTTCGTCCAGAAGCCCGGCGATGGCTTCGGCAATGGCATATGCGAACGTGGTGGGCGGATACATGTTGTTGGTTCGAATCGCCTTGATCAACTCGATCTGACCGTCTTTCAGCGCCGCCTTAATTTTTTCCTGGGAGTAGGTCTCCTCACACAGCAGGGACATCATCTCCTTATCGAGTTCGGCATATTCGCGAACCACCAGGGTGGCCTGATCGTCATCCCGGATGATGGCATATTTTTGTTTCATGTTCTGGATCTCCTAAAACACTCTATCCTTGGGGCCGATTTTTGCCGGCCACATAATCACCAAAAAAGATTGATGTCAACTCCATAATCGTTCCCCCGACCTCGTGAATTCGTAAAATTTATTGACCCCTTAGGCACATGATGGTAAAAGCGGACCTACCCTTGCGGGAGGGATGGCCGAGTGGTTTAAGGCGGCGGTCTTGAAAACCGTTGAGCGAAAGCTCCGTGGGTTCGAATCCTACTCCCTCCGCCAGTTCCGTTGAGTCGTCGAAGCATTTAAGGCCCGAGGGCAGCATGTGCAACGCCGCAAAAACCGCTGGCAACAGTGTCTGCGGAAAAGGGAACGGAACGAATCAATATTTTGACCACACCACCAAAAATCGAAGGAGAGATGGCCGAGTCGGCTGAAGGCGCTCGCCTGCTAAGCGAGTGTGCGGGGAAACCTGCACCGAGGGTTCGAATCCCTCTCTCTCCGCCATAAAATTTCAGGCCCGACCAGGCAGCTGGCCGGGCCTTTTGTTACATCGATCACGGGACCTCGGTTCCGGCCCATAGCCCCCTATCGGAGGAGAGATGTGAAAAGCTTAACTATTAAAGAGCTGATGGTTCCCCTGTCCGAATATGCAACGGTCCCCGTGGGCTCGACCCTCTTCGATGCAATCCAGGCCCTGGAAAAGGCCCAGGAGGAGTTCGACCGCACCAAGTACCGGCACCGTGCGATCCTGATCCTCGACCATGACAAACGGGTCATCGGCAAGCTCACCCAGATGGATGTGCTGTGGGCCCTGGAACCCAGAGGCAAAGATCTCAAGGACATCGACGAACTGAATCGCTTCGGCTTCAGCCATCAATTCGTCCGCGCACTGAAAAAAGAGCGGCGCATGGAGAGTGAGCCCCTGAAGGCGTTGTGCACCAAGGCCGCCCAGTTGAAGGTCGAAGATTTCATGCAGGCCACCACGGAAGGGGAGTGCGTGGACGAAGAGACCTCTTTGGACATGGCCATCCACCAACTGGTACTTGGCAACCATCTTGCCCTGCTCGTCACCCGCGGCAAGGATATCGTCGGGATTCTGCGAATGACCGATGTCTTTGCGGCCGTGTTCCACACGATGAAAGAGTGTGAACTCAACCCTTAATCGAGGATGGACGATGAACGAACTGGAAAAACTTTTCGACAGAATCGCCCAACGGGTCAATATCAACCTGCGTGAGCTGGAATTCGATGTCACACCCTACATCAAGGGCCTCGTCAGTTTTGAAAAAATGGTCAAATTCTATGCCTTTTACGGCGTCACGCCGCACCATCCCCTGAACTTCGTCTTCAGGCACTCCAACCTGGCGGGCAGCTATTTTCTGGGCAGGTGCCGGACGGGCAACTCGATCCTTTACAAGAGTGACATCCGCGGCGACGAACTCAAGAAGCAGGGTGCGATGGTGCACTACCAGGGATTTGACATCCCCATTTCCAAAGACGAAGCCATCGAAATCGAAGACAGTTTTCTGATTAAAACCCTGGTTCACAACTACTCCCACGATCCGGAGACGCTCGAGCTGTTCTTCATCACCAACACCATCAGCACCCACTATGCCAACATCCACGGCTCCCCCACCGACGGCAGTTTCCTGGGACCGTTTGCCACCGTCGACCTGACGACCATGAACGATTGCGTCATCGGCGCCTTTTCGTACATTCAGGCCGGCGAAGTCAATCACCTCAAGATCGATCCCGGCACCGTGTGGGTTCGCGTGCCCGGTGTGTTCAATTTTCTTTACCGATACCCCCGCGAGGCGCTGTCACCCTATATTTCTTTCGAGGCAGGGAAAGCACCCCGGGGCGCGCTCATGGATTTTGTCGAAAACCGGAAAAAGGATTTCCAACTGCTTTTCGATGTCGTCAATCTTCCCTCCTCCATTAAGGTGCCCCAAAACACGTCGCTGGATCGTTTCGCCGTGGTGAAACCCAAAATTCATATCGACGAAAACGTCCTGGTGGCCCAACGCGCCTATCTTGAAAACTCCTGGCTCGGCAAGGGCGCCAACGCCCAGGAAAACTGCTATATCATCAACAGCCGCCTGGCGGGCAACGACATCACCGCCCATGGGGCCAAAATCATCGAAGCGGATCTGGACACCACTGTATTCGTGGGCTTCAACAGCTTCCTTCACGGCCGGCCCGAGAGTCGCATCACCATCGGCAAGGAGTGCATCATCATGCCCCACACGATCATGGACAGCGACGAACCGCTGAACTTGCCACCCGGCCATCTGGCCTGGGGATTGATCCAAAACCCGGCCGATCTGGAGAAAAACAGTATCCGCATGACGGATCTATCTAAAGTCGAAAACAAGCTCTCCAGGGGCGACCTCTACTTCGAGGGCAACGGAGCGACGTTTGTCCGCGCATTCCAGGAACGCATCCATCATATTCTGGAGGCCAACGGCGCCTTTTTCGATGGCCAGAAAAACAGGGGCCATGCCCAAAAAAATCAGAATATCTCCTTCAACACCATACAACCCTACCCGGAAGGCGATTTGCAGGGCATGTATCCCACGATTCTCATTCAACCGTGACGGCGCGGCCGTAAGCAGCCCGATGTCTGCGCTGCGCTCATCCCGCGGTCCTTGGGGCCTAAGACAAGTACGCCTGAGGACACGGCATGTCGCGCGGTTTGACGAAGCAAAAAGCCCGGCCGGTGATGGCACCCGGCGGGCTGCATGTGTCAACCGAACAGATGGCGGGTTATGATTTTTTAATCAGGGATTTCAGGCGCTCGATCTCCGCCTTGGCCTCGAGATACTTGGAGGTGGTGATGCGCAACCGCTTGGCCAGCACCTCGGCAAAGCCACGAAAGATGGCATAACGAAACACGAAGCGGTTTTCATTGGGCAAACCGTCGACGCTGGAGATATCGATCTTGAGACAGGTGGCTTCGTCCAGGGCAAACACCGACACGGACAACTCACCGCTGCCCATATTGCCCACCTCGCCGAAAACATCGCCCGTCCGTTGGAGAATCGCCAGCTCCGTATCTTTTTTGACGATACGGACCCTGCCGGAAATCAAATAATAGAGCCACTTGTCGTAGGCCCCTTCGTCGACGATGGTTTCCCCAGGTTCGTAGCGGACGATCTTGCTGATACGCAACAGCTCTTTAAGGTCCTTTTCGTCAAAAGACTCGAGGGCCGGCAAGGTTTTGATTTTTTCGATTATGTCCACACTGTCCTTCAGCTTGTCCGCAGTGCGCATCGTCCCTTCTCCTTCCTGCCTGCCGCTGCCACCATCAAATTGCGTTACCTCATAACACCACACTTTTGCTGAACGCAATGTCAAATTGCAGCATGGCACCTTCAGATAGGGATGTCGGGCGATTACCCTTGACAAAACGGCGGTTCCTCTATAGGTATACGCCCTTGGAGCCATCGAAGGCACGCACGCCCACAAGGCAGTATAGCCTACTGATATGTAAACAAAAATCGAAAGGAGAGCATTGTATGTCGAAACTCATTCCCCCCCATGGTGGAAAAGGCCTGACCATTTGCCTGCTCGAAGGCGCAGAGAGGGCTGCTGAACTGAAAAAAGCCGAGGGTCTCAAAAAGGTCGAGATCTCCCCGCGCGTCAAAGGCGACCTGATCATGATCGGTATCGGTGGCTTCAGCCCCCTGACCGGCTTCATGACCAAGGCGGACTGGAAGGGTGTCTGCGAGAACTTCCTGCTCGCCGACGGCACCTTCTGGCCGGTCCCGGTGACCTTGGACGTCTCCAAGGAAGATGCCAGTGCCATTAAAGTCGGCGAAGAGATCGCCCTGTACGATCCCGAGGGCAAAGAGATCATGGCCACCATGAAGGTCACCGAAAAATACGAGTTGACCGATGCCAACAAAGAGTGGGAGTGCGAGAAGATTTTCATGGGTGAAGGCACCCCGACCGCCGAAGAGTTCTGGAAGATCGCCAGAGATGATCATCCCGGCGTGCAGATGGTCATGAAGCAGAAGGCGTTCAACCTGGCCGGCCCCGTGAAGGTGCTCAGCGAAGGCGAATACCCCAAGAAATATGCCGGCGTCTATCATCGCCCGGCCGAATCCCGCAAAATCTTCGAGGAAAAGGGCTGGAGTGAAATTGCCGCCCTGCAGCTGCGCAACCCCATGCACCGTTCCCATGAGTACCTGTGCAAGATCGCCGTGGAAGTGTGCGACGGCGTCTACATTCACTCCCTGGTGGGCAACCTGAAACCCGGTGACATTCCCGCCGAAGTACGCGTGAAATGCATCGATGCCCTGGTGAAGAACTACTTCGTGGAGAAAAACGTCGTACAGGGCGGCTATCCGCTGGATATGCGCTATGCCGGTCCGCGCGAAGGCTTGCTGCATGCCACCTTCCGCCAGAACTACGGCTGCTCCAGAATGATCATCGGCCGCGACCATGCCGGCGTAGGCGACTTCTACGGCATGTTCGAAGCCCAGACCATCTTCGACAAAATCCCCGCGCCGAAAGAAGAGGGCAAGGCGCTCTTGTGCACCCCGTTGAAGATCGACTGGACCTTCTACTGCTACAAGTGCGACGGCATGGCTTCCCTGCGCACCTGCCCGCATGGCAAAGAAGATCGCGTACTGCTCTCCGGCACCATGCTGCGCAAGATCCTCAGCGAAGGCGGCGAGATGCCCGATCACTTTGGCCGGGACGAGGTCGTTGCCATCCTGCGCAAGTACTATGAAGGCCTGACCGAAAAGGTCAAGATCAAGACCCACAAGGCTGCCACCGGCGATTAATCGCTGACGGCAAGCTCAGATCTACAGCTCTGCGTTTTTATTTTTTCAAAACAAAGGGCGCGCCGCAATGGCGCGCCCTTTTAATTTCCATGCCGTGTTGTGGTCAGTTCAAGGTCACCGGCATCCCCATCAGCGGCCAGAGAATGAAGACCGCAAAACCGGTGACGATCATCAAGAGAACACTCGCCGGGATGCCGTATAGGAAGAACTCCCCGGGCGTGAATTGCTTGGAGTCATAGGCGATGGCGTTGGGCGCCGCGCCCACCAGCAGCAGGAAAGGCATGCCGGCCGCCACCAGCGAAGCGAACAGAATCACTTCACCGGCCACCCCCAGGTAAGGCGCAATGACCAGGGCCACGGGCAGCGAAATGGCGATGGCCGCCACGTTCATGATGAAGTTGGTCATGACCAGTACGAAAAAGGTGATGCTCATGATGAAGACGAACCAGTGGGCGTCCTGAAACATGAGCAACCAGTTGACCGCCAGCCAGTTGGCCGCGCCGGTTTCCCAAAGGCAATTACCGATGCTCATGGCACCGCCGAACAAAAGAATGATGTTCCAGGGCACATCTTCGAGATCTTCGACTGTCAGCAAGCCGGTGATGAAAAAAAGAATCGTGGAAACCAGGATGATACCGGTCTTGTCGATGGTTTTGAGGGCTGGCACAAAATTTTGTAAGCTCATCATCAAAATACACCCGCCCACAATAATGGTCGCCAGGATCTCCTTGCGTGTCAACCCCCCCAATTCATCATTGAGCCGCCGGGCACGATCCCGCAACCCTGGAATGCGATCCTTTTCAGGCTTCATAAAGATCATGAAAAAGCCCCAGAGCGCAAAGGTCATCAACCAGCCGATGGGAAACATGTAATAGGTGAGCTGGAAAAAGGAGATGTCCTGGTTCATGATCTCTTTGAAAAACCCCACTGCAACGGCGCCGCGTGCCGCGCCGAGCAATGTAATAATACTGCCCGCGCCTGCCACATAGGCCATGCCCATGAAGAGCCCCTTGCCGAACTTGGTGCGCGCATCGCCCTCGCCGTACATGGCATAGATGGAAACGAGCAGGGGATAGATCGTGGCTGCCACGGCCGTGTGGGCCATGATATGGGTCAGGGCCGCCGTCACCACGAAACAGCCCAGCATGATCATGCTGGTCCGCTCCCCCACGATCATGAGCATCTTATAAGCCAACCGTTTGGTCAGCCCTGTCTTGGTGAAGACCAGGCCGATCATCAGCGAGGCAAAGATGAAGAAGACCGATGGCACCGTGAAATCGGTAAACGCGATCTTGGCCGGCCGGATGAGGAACAGGGCCTGCAGCACCCCGATGGCCAGGCTGGTCACGCCGATGGGCACCACCTCGAACACCCACCAGGTGCCGGCCAATAGAAAAACAGCCAAAGCCGCCTTGGCTTCCCGCGTCAATACAAAATGCTTGCCCATGGGGTCGACGGCATCCGGCCAGGCGGGTGACCAGTAGACCACGGCAAAAAGAAACAAGCCGAGAAAGAGAAAACCCAATTTTTTCCAATCGACCCCAGGTGTGCCGATTGCCAAAGATTCATTCGCCATTTATCCTCCTATCAATCGATGCATCCCACGTCATGGAACCGCGCGTTGAGATGAAAGCGGGTTTCTATAGACTGCATGCCTTCATGGTGTGAAAGACTGCCGCAAACACATCGGTCAGGCGCAACAGCCCCACGATATGATCGCCCCTCGTTACGAGGAGGGACTGGTGAGAACCGACCACAAACAGATGAATGGCCTTGTCCAGCGAATCGTCTTCGCCGATATACTCGCCTTCGGTGGGGCGGTGCATGTATTTCGAAACCTTTTCCAGTCCCGCTTTCCGGCAGATATCATCCAGCGGTTTGTCGAACAGCTTGTAGGTCTCGAGCATGGAGAGCAGAAACTTTCGACTGAAGCCGTATTTGGCGATGCCTGGGGTATCGGCTTTCATCTCCTCGTATTTGGGTTCCAACGCGCGTAAGACGTCGATTTGCCCAAGCTTTCCGACGATCCGCCCCGTTTTATCCTCCACGAGGATCGCCCGGTGGCGGTAACGGGCCTGGTCGAAATCCTGCTGGGCCTTTTCGAGGGCCTGCACCGCTTCGAAAATATTAGCATCTTCAGAAATCACCGCATAATCCTCCCGCGGCACCATCAAGTCCTTGACTTTATACTTCTTCACGCAACACCTCCTAGAAACCATATTTATGTCGTTAGACACCCAACTGTCTATCGCGACTTCTCGGTTTTATCCTCGGTACTTCGCCCATCTCCCAAACTTCTAATACGGGCCATCAGACCCTCCAAATGAAACGGAATGAGAAAATCATCAAAGGCCCCCAGACGCATGCTTTCGATAGACAAATCGAGCTGATCGCCTGAGTTGATCGTGATGATTTTGATTTGGGGAAAACGCTGTCGAATGAGACGCATCATGGCGATGCCGTTTCGCTTCAGCCCCTGCAGATCAAGAAGGATCAAATCGACATCTTCCTTGTCCAGCAAAGACATCAACGCTTGTGCGCCATCGGTTTCCAATACATGGAAACCTTCCTCCCGCAAATGTTGCGACAGGTTGACTCTCAGGCTGGTCTCGGTTGCAATGATCAGGATGTGTGGATCCATTTTTCAATCGCTGCGCAGTGGAGTTGATCCCTGTTAAAACCCAACACGGTTTTCAGCAAAGCGCATGCCAATCGAAAAGTACCTGATATTCAAACAAATACCATTCCGATCGCCGCAATGAAACATGTATGGTTTTATTATGAAACTTTTTGAATCATTTTTGAATCAATTCGAAACATCTCTTGAAACCGCCAACTCAATGTCTTAACTGAAGCGAATGTTGCGGGCGGGCGTAAAGCCGGCCCCTACGAGATTTGGGCAGTAATCCAAACCGTTGCCATATACCGGCGGCGTTGGGGCGGGTTTTATCCCCATAAGCGCTAAGATAATTCTATGCCCGATAAGTC
>DHGT01000124.1:17222-117182 GCA_002402905.1 Desulfatitalea sp. UBA4791
AAAAACAGCATAGCGGTATGCGCAAGATTTTGTTATGGAACAATGTCACCGCGATGCAACCGACCCGAAAGGTACCGCCGTAAAACCGTGGTCGCGCGGCCGATGACATCGTCGATGACGTCGACGTTTTTCCAGGTCAAATAGTCAAACACCTCCTGGTCAATACCGCCGCAGATAATGGCCTGCACATGCTCGGTCATGGCCATGTGGCAAATCCGCTCCGCCGATGGGCCCGGCAGAATCAACAGCTTTTCCTGTTCGACGTTTCCCTCGTCCGAACACCAGGCCATCAACACCTCGGTGGACAAATCGAAGCGAGGCGCCACCTCATCCTTGTGCAAGGGTATCATCACCTTGGTCGTCATGATGCGTCGATTCCGTATTGTTTCATTTTGCGCCACAAGGTACTACGCGCCCAGCCCAGTTGCTTTGCCGCGAGCACACGATTGCCGCGCGTGTGGACCAGGGTATCGAGTATGAGCTGCTTTTCCATCTCGATCCAGGACGAAACGCCCTCCCGACGGACTGGCGCAGGGCCGGCCCGTTGAACGGCAGGTTCGGACGGCGTAGATGGCTCCACGGCCATGGGTCGCCTTTCAGACAGGTAGGTGGGAAGATGGGCCGCGAGGATTTTCTTTTCGCGGCATACGCTGACTGCATATTCCACGATGTTGCGCAACTCGCGAACATTTCCAGGATAGGCATAAGAGAGAAGAATTTGCATGGCCTTGGCTGAAAAGCCCGACATATTTCGGTGCAGCTTCTGATTGAAATAGTTCAGGAAGTAATCGACCAGCAGACGCACATCCCCGTCCCTGTCGCGCAACGGGGGAATATTGAGCCGCATGACGTTGAGGCGGAAGAAGAGGTCCTGGCGAAACCTCCCTTCGCGCACCATTTGCTCGAGGTCACGGTGGGTCGCGGCAATCACCCGCACATTGGCAGCGTAACCCTTTGTACTGCCGAGCGGATAGACGATTTTGTCGTCTAAAAAGGTGAGCAACTTGACCTGCAGAGGGAGGGGCAAATCCCCGATTTCGGTCAGATAGAGGGTGCCGTTGTGGGCCAGATAAAACCGCCCCTGCTTGTTTTCCACCGCGCCGGTAAAAGCGCCTTTGGTATGTCCGAAAAGCTCGGATTCCAGCAATGTTTCCGGCAGTGCACCGCAATTGATTTTGACAAACGGCCCCTTGGCCCGGGCAGACTCCTGATGCAGCGCTTCGGCAAGCATATCTTTCCCCGTACCGGTCTCACCGGTAATCAGCACCGAGGCGTCGCTCTGGGCGACCACGGGCAGCATACCGAACAATTTCTGCATCTGAACGCTCTGACCAACGATGTGGCTGAAGCTATAGGCTTGCGCCGCCTCCTCATCATGGGCCTTCAAGTGCCGAAGATCTTCGATGGTTTCGATGAAGCCGACCGGTTTCCCATTGATATCGTAGAGCGATGAGAGGGTCATCCGCACGGGAATGCGTTTGCGGTCGCGATTGATCAAATCGCTTTGGATGCAAGCTGTTTCCGAGAGTTCGGCATGATGCTCGGCCGGGCAACCGGTGATGCAGGCGCGGCTGCGTACCACGTTGCGACAGTGCAGCCCTTCGGTCGTCAAGGCCGGCATGCCGATCAGCGTTTCTAAAAAACGATTGCAAAACACCACCCGGCGATGGCGGTCCATCACCAGCACTCCCAGCGGCACATCATCGAGCAATCGATAAAAATCGAGCGCGTGGGCGTCGCGCATTTTTACCTTGGCTGCTAAATTCGATTTGGGAGGCATAACGCGTCTTTCCATCACTCCCGCATTGCGGTGTCCAAAAAGCCGCCTGAGGAGGTCGACCGTGCCGAAAAGCACAGAGGGGGCCGGCCCCATGCGGGACGCGGCCCCCTTTGAATTGGCGCATCGAAAAAACCTGCTATTTGCGCCCTGAATACTCCTGGTAGGCCATGGCCACCGTTCGGTAGACCAGGTGGGCCAGCTTGGAGTAGGGGGTATAAGCGAACAGGCACCACACGAACATCAGGTGGATGAAGTAGACGAAATAGGAGACACCTCCCAAGCCGCCCAGACGCGTCAACTGGGCCAGCATGCCGGTGACGCCGAGTCCGAACACCAGCCCCAGCAGCGACCAATCTTTATAACTGCTGACCTGATCCTTTTTAGACAGCCGTTGCATGATCATCAGGCTCGAGCCGATGATCAGGGCGATGCCACCCAGGTTGGCCAGCCATTTGACCGGATTGAGCTGTGAGTAAGGTCCGTGCTGACCAAAAACGTACAAGGCCACGAAAAAGATGCTGGTAACAATGAACAGGGCAATAAAACTGAACAGCACCATCATGTGGGGAGTGGCCCGCTCTTTGTTCTCACCGCACTCGTTGAACTTTTTGTGCTGCAGAATGGTCGACAGCACCCGGATCAGAGCCTGGATGAATCCTGCTGGATCGATCTTTTCTTTATTGTCTTTATTGGTCTTGCCTTCCATCATGGCATTGGCATGGATATCGGCCAGGAACCGTTTCAAACCAAGGGCGAAAACACCGACGGCGAAGAGAAAGGTGGGGATGAAAATAATGTCCACCAGCCAGGTGCTGAAGAAATTACCATGCACGATGGCGTCTCCGCCAGGGGCGAAATTGAGCCATTTGACACCGAACAAAACATTGCAAAGAAAGCCGACGACCAAAATCAGCACGGCTGGAATGGCCAGCAGGATCGGCAACGATTTTGGATCGTTGACCATTTTCCCCAATTTCTTGGGAACGGCGTATTCGGTCACCGCGTAGGCACGCACTGCGGCCAGCACGTCACCCGGCTTGGCACCGCGCGGGCAGTAGGTCGAACAATCGCCGCAGTTATGGCACAGCCAGATATCGCCATTGCCGATAAGGCGGTCTTTCAGACCCCACGACGTGGCGATCATCTCCTTGCGTGGAAAGGGCTTGGTATCCGGGGAGATGGGACAGACGACCGAACAGGTGGCGCACTGGTAGCACTTTTTAACATCCCCGCCACCGAGCTTGATCACCTCCTTGATAAAGCCGACATCCGGTTCGACTAAATATGAGTCAGACATACATTTACCTCCTGAATTGAAACAGCAATCGATTCGCTGTGGGTTTCCATTTCGCCGGCCGACACGTTAGAAGCCTTTGAACGGGTTGGGTCCCAATGCCTCGATGGATTCCACGAAATCGTTGATGATCTGCGGCACCTTGTCGTAGTCGTCGATGGCGACCTCGAACTGGGCCACACGCTCCACCTCCAGAGCCAGACTGGTTAACGCCTCGCCGATCTTCTTCATGCGGATGCTGGCCAGCTCGCTGCCCTTGACGAAATGACATTGATAGTCGTCACCGTGCTTGCAGCCGAGCAGGAAGACACCGTCCATCCCCTGGGAAAGCGCATCCTTGATCCAGATCACGTTGACCGAGCCGAGGCAACGCACCGGAATCAGTCGAACGTCGGCCGAATAGGAGAGCTTGTTCAGGGCGGCGATGTCCAGGGTCGGGTAGGCGTCGTTTTCACACACCAGGCCCAGAACCCGCATGGGCGGTTCGGAGTAGTCATCCTCCGAAGGCACATTGATCGCCTTGACCATGGAGCCGATGCTGTCGATGTTGTAGTCGGCAAAACCGATAATGCGTTCGGGACAAGCGCCCATGCAGGTGCCGCAACGACGGCAGCGTGTGGGATTGGGCTTGGGAGTTCCCTTGGCATCGTCGTCCAGGGCGCCGAAGGGGCACTCCTGAGTGCAGCGCTTGCACTGGGTACAGCGCTGAAAGAAGAAATCCGGGAAGGTCATATCGCCTGAACGCGGATGAACCGAAACGCCCCGGTTAACGGACGTGATACACTGAATGGCCTTGAGGGCCGCACCGGATGCATCTTCCATGGCCTCTTCGGTGGTCATGCTGCGACGCACCGCGCCAGCCGCATAGATACCGGTACGCTGAGTTTCATAGGGGAAACAGATGAAGTTGGAATCGCAGTAGCCGTTGAACAGATCGATGTCGCGGAAAGCCGGCCCCTGACGATAGGCCATGTTGACCACGGGATCGTCCTTGGTGACCGGCACCATGCCGGCCGCCAGCACCACCATGTCGGCCTTGACCTTGAGCTTTTCGCCAAGCAGGGTATTGGTGGCTTCGATCATCAGGCCACCGCCGCCCTTGGCGACGCTGAGCACATTGCCCTTGGTCAGAAAGATACCCGGGTCCTGCTGAATGCTTTTGTAGAAATTCTCGTTGAGGCCCGGCGTGCGCATGTGCTGGTAAAAAACAAAGGATTTGCCGTCTTCGTAATCCTCGCGCACATACTTGGCCTGTTTCAGGCTCACCAGGCTGGTAACGGCGCCCGCGTAGCTGAAGTCGCTGTCATCTTCGTCCTTGCCCGGGCTCTGGATGAAGACCACGGACTTGGCCGGTTTACCGTCCGAAGGCCGCGCGATCTTGCCCTTTTTGGCAATGGCTTCGAATTCCGCGTTGGTGACCACATCGGGGATCGCGCCATAGCCCAAGTGGGCATAGGCATCCCCTTCGAGCTTGGCAGGCCGCCAGCCGGCCGCCAGCACCACGGCACCGAACAACTCGCCGTCGGGATCGAGGGTCAGAATGTCTGCCCGCCCCTCGTTGTATTCCAGATACTTCTTGTGCAACGTCTCGGCGTCCAACTCCTTTCCACTCTCATCCACAAGCATTTCGGGTGGCAGGGGATAGGGCACATCGAATTGAATCTTTTCGCCGGGCTTTTTGAACGTGACCGTGAATTCTCCGGGTTGGCCGGCCAGCCGGGCCACCATGGTGGAGGTCCTGACGGTGATCCTGGGATCGGCCTGAACGGCCTTGATCTTCTCTTCGATCACCGGCGGAATCAGCTTGTCATAGGGATCGCCGACCGGTAGCTGGCTGCGCCAGTTGAGGGCCGCGCCGCCCAGCCGATCCTCTTTTTCCACGATGGTCACATCATATCCGGCCTTGGCGGCATCCAGAGCCGCACTCATGCCGGTGACACCGCCGCCGATGACCAGGATCTTTTCGGAAGTCGTCTCCAGCTTGAAGGGTTCGGGCAAGGCCACCTTCTGTACCCGGGCCATACCCATGCGCAGATAGTCCTCGGCCATCATCTGAACACGATCAAAGGCATCCCCACCGGTCTTCTCTTCTTCGGTCAGTTTGGGGAACTTGTCGCGGGGATGGCACCAAACCACGCCTTCACGCAGGTTGACGCGGTCGACAATGCAACCGTCGAACCGGAAAGTATCGTAATTGACTCGGCGGGAACAGGCGCACAGCACCAGTGTGTTGACGCCGTCCGCGATCTCCTTTTTGAGGAAATCCACCCCTTCGGGGCTGCAGAGGATGGGATGGGTCTTGGCCGTCCGCCCTTCATCCGCAGCCACGCTTTTCAGGGCATCCACCTCGAGAGACTCAGCGATGCCGCAGCCTTCACAAATATACACACCATATTTCTTATCCATGGATAGCCTCCTACTTCCTTGCCAGGGTTTGGATGGCCTTCAAGGCCATACCGGTCGCATTCTGGTTGGATGACACGACATCGGCCGGTTTGTTGGCACATCCCGCAGCGAACATGCCACCCTTTTCATAGTCGTTAAGAATGAACCCATCGGCATTGTACTTGAGATCCGCCGGCAATTTCACCTTGGCGGCCGTGGGCTGCATGCCGGTGGCAAGGACCACCAGATCCACGGTTTGTCTTGTCTTTTCGCCGGTAACGGCATTTTCGGCCACGACGGTGACCTGCTTGGTGGCTGAATCTTCCATGACTTCAGCGACCTTGCCCTTGACGAAAAAGACCTTCTTGTCTTCCTTGATCTTTTTATAGAATTTTTCGTAGCGATCACCCGGTGCGCGCAGATCGATGTAGAAGATGTAGATAGCGGCGTCCGGACAGCGCTCACGGATATAGGTGGCCTGCTTCAGGGAGGCCATGCAACAGATGTAGGAACAGTAGGGCAGATGATTTTCGTCCCGCGAACCGGCGCATTGTACAAACGCCACGCTTTGGGGCTCCTTACTGTCCGAGGGCCGTAGAATTTTCCCCTTGGTGGGGCCATTGGGGGCCGCCAGGCGCTCCATCATCATGTTGGTGATGATGTTGTCGTACTGCCCGAACCCGAGGTTGTCGATCTTGGTGGCGTCGTAGGGTTCCCAACCGGTGGCCCATACGATGGCGCCGGCCTGGATGGTCATGGATTTGGCCTGCATCTCCAAATCGATGGCATCGTATTTACAGGCCGCCTTGGCCTTCTGGGCGTCTTCCGTCCCGATAATCTGCGGCGACAATACATAGCGGGACGGAAAAGCCATTTCAAACGGCAGATAGGCGCCTTTCCGGGTCGTCATGCCGAAGTTATAATCGTCGCTGATCTCCGTTTCACAGGCATCCGCGCAGGCACCGCAACAGGTGCACTTCTCGTTGACATAGCGTGGATTGAGCTTGATGGTCACATCGTAGTTGCCGGGTGTGCCCGCCACCTTCTCCACCTCGGCCAAGGTGAACACCTTGATGCGGGGGTTGTCCTTGATACGGCGGAAGTTGATCTCCAGGCCGCAGGTCGGCGGACACAGCTTGGGGAAATACTGGTTCAACTGGGCCACCCGCCCCCCCAAGTAGGGATTCTTCTCCAGCAGGTAGACGTCATACCCCACTTCCGCGGCTTCAAGGGCCGTCGTCAGGCCGCTGATACCGCCACCGACCACAACGATGCTTCCACTCGCAGGGGCTTTGTTTTCACTTGTCATGCTATCCCTCCGTGCGTTCTAGAATTGGCAGAAGCAAAATCACTTTTCGAGATGGAATACTCGAAGCGTCGCTTCATGACATAAGATGTTCTCTTTGCAGCCGCTCCCGGCGGCCGCAGGCGATACCCTTGGATCCTGAACCACATAGCTGAGCCTTGGAGCACGTCATCGATTCTCTCCAGGGCTCAGCTTCGCCATTCAGCGGCGGTCCTTCGGCGCTTGTGCAATCTCGACGAAGGGTTAGCGACGATCAAAAAGGATATCGCCTGCGCCGGTCTCACGGCAGGCTTGTTATGGGCCCAGCTAACAAAAACCTCCAGGCGCGCTAAGGCGCCTGGAGGTAGTTTTGTCAGCGCTTATCGCATAACCGATACCCGCCCATTAGTCAGGAATGATCTTGATGTAGTCTTTCTTCATCACATTCCATTCCTTCTTCTCCGGATCGAACTTGGAGTTGACGAAACAGAACCAGTTGGCATCATCCTGTCCGGGGTAGTCGGCCTGATAGTAGAAGCCCGGGTAGCGGGTCTCTTTACGGAACTGGATGTGACGCAGGTGAGCCTCCACCGTCCAGATGCGGTGTTCGATCTCCCAGGCGCGCATCAGTTCGTGCAGATCGCCGGCCGCCATTTTTGCACAGTCCTCGCGCATGGTCTTGAGCAGATCCATGACGATTTCCAAACTCTTGCTGCTGGTCATGTAGTAGGTGGCCGTGCCGGCACCGTACTCATGGGTCGCCTTCATCAACCGGTACATCATCCCATTGGGTTTGATGTAGTTGGGGTTGATGTCGATGGCGGTGGTGTAGTTGCAGTGATCGAGGAAGGTGCGAACCGGTTTGTAAACCAGATCGACCAGCTCTTGCTTGCTCTGCTTCAGGGTCGGTTTGAAGTCGGCATGATCCTTGGCATAGCGCACCATCTGCTTGGCCGCGATACGACCCTCGGCATGGGAACCGGAGGAGAACTTGTGGCCGGAGCAACCCACGCCGTCGCCGGAGGTAAACAGGCCGTTGACCGTGGTCATACGGTTGTACACCTTGCCGTTGTCGGCTTTAATTTTGTAAGCATCCGGCACCCAATCCAGGTCCGGACCGGAGGTCCACAGACCGCAGCAACCGGAGTGGGAACCCAGCAGGTACGGCTCGGTGGGCATAACTTCGGAATTCTTCTTCTCCGGCTCGCAGTCCTGAGCACACCACAGGTTGGCCTGGCCACAGGTCATATCCAGGAAGTCTTCCCAAGCTTCGGACTCCAGGTGCTTGAGCTCTTTCTTGTCCATGGTCTTGCCCAGGTTCGCCAGTGCGGTGACGGTGTCCATGATGATCGGGCCGCGGCCGGCTTTCATCTCGAACAGCATCAGGTGGTTGCGCAGGCAGGTCGGGGTGATGGCGGCGGTGCCGTAAGGCGCATAGTTCTGCAGCTCTTGTTTAGCGGCATCGCTGGCGGCGAAATTCTCGCCCAGGCCGTTGAGGGTCTTGGCCTTGAACAGCAGGAACCAGGCACCCACCGGGCCGTAACCGTCTTTGAAGCGGGCCGGGGTGAAACGGTTTTCCATCATGGAGAGTTCGGCACCGACCTTCATGCACATGGTGTAGGTGGAACCGGCGTTCCACACCGGGTACCAGGCACGGCCCTTGCCCTCGCCAACCGAACGCGGCTGGTAGATATTCACCGCGCCGCCGCAGGCGACCATCATGGTTTTGCATTTGATGATGTAGACTTTGTTCTCACGTACCGAGAAACCCACGGCACCGGCGATGGTGTTGGGTTTGTTGGCATCCAGGAGCAGCTCGACGATGAAGCAGCGCTCGATGATGTTGTCGGCGCCCAAGGCTTTCTTGGCGGCCTCGGCCACGACGCGCTTATACGATTCACCGTTGATCATGATCTGCCATTTACCGGTGCGGACCGGTTGGGCGCCGCTCTTCAAGGTACCCATGGCCTGACCTTTTTTACCGTCGAGGTTTTTGCCCTCGGCCGATTTCTTCCAGATCGGCAGGCCCCACTCTTCGAACAGGTAGACCGAGTCATCGACATGGCAGCCCAGGTCGAAGATCAGGTCTTCGCGCACCAGGCCCATCAGGTCGTTGCGCACCATGCGGACGTAGTCGTCCGGGCTGTTCTCGCCGATAAAGGTGTTGATGGCGGACAGGCCCTGGGCCACAGCGCCGGAACGCTCCATGGCGGCCTTGTCGCACAGCAGCACGGTCTGGCCCGGCTGGATCCATTTATTGATTTCAAACGCGGTACCGCAAGCAGCCATGCCACCGCCCACGATAAGGATATCAACTTCTTTTTCAACAACTTCAGGGTCCCGCACAGCTTTGAGTTCACCCAAAGGCTTATTCGGTAATGCCATATCTATACCTCCTAAAAATTATATCGAAGTGTATGAATTAATGGATTCAAATCTCCGCCCTACACGGTCGCCTTGGGAGTTGGCAGCGCGCGGCCGTCGGCTTCCTCGGTGGAAAGCAGCTGGCTGTCGAGATCTTTGCCCTTCAGGCTTTCATAAGCATTGGCAGCACCTTCCGGAGTGGTGCGAATGGGGAACTTGAACCGTTTGATGAGTCCGTTGCGGAACTTGCAGGTCCACATGACGTCTTCGGTACCCATCATGGGCATGATGGAGCTTCCCAGGGGTACGAAATCGGCATAGCCGCGCACTTCGATTGCCTGGGTGGGGCAGATTTTAACACAGGAGAAGCACTCCCAGCACTGATCCGGCTCTTGGTTATAAGCCTTCATGGCGTTGGGATCCAGAACCATCAGATCGTTGGGGCAAATGTACATGCAAGCGGTCTTGTCGCCACCCTTGCATCCGTCACATTTTTCCTGAATTACGAAACTTGGCATTTAATATACCTCCTAAATTTGGTTTTTAAAAATCCAACCAATCCACGCCTCAAAACATGTGGAACCTTAAGCTCTTTTCCTTGCACCCCCCTTCGTTTTGGTTGTCCGATGATTATCCTTCACGGACTTATGTAAAAGGCAAGTCTAAAAAGCTGCGGACCCGCAGCATCACATATCATTTGAAGAGAAAAAATTAAGTTATAAAATCAACAGTTTATATTTAAAACAAGATAAGATGAATAGCACCCTGCCACCCTCTTGTCAATAAATTTCAACATGACCGAATGGCTAAAATCGGATTCAAAGGCCCGTCAAATCTGGATCTCCAATATATGGAATGCAGTGCGGACCCATATCACAACATATAGTGCGATAGCCATTTTTTCCTTTCGAGTTCATGCTGGCCTCGAGGCATGCCTCGCCATATGGAGTCTTCAACCCCGCGGAGGACACCACGACGATGCCGATGTGGCTCGCCATACCTTTTCGGTAAATATCGCGGCAAGTGTCGGTAACCCGGCGAGGCGGATTATAAAAGCAGATGGTATGAATTGAAAATATTAATTCAGTATGACGCTTGGCATTGATTATATCGCTTTGACTTTTTGTGTCAGCCCTTTTAGTGGTTACGCCTGCCTGATGCCTATCCAAAAACAGGAAGGACATGGCGCAGGAATTTGATTGCCATTAATTTGGAAAGAGCCACATGCCCCACCTGCACCGACACACTGGTTTCACCTGAGCAAACCGCTGCTCGCAGCCCGGGCTGGCGTGCGCAGGCATAGAAACCGACCGTCGGTGCCTCTCCGCCGAACAGTAGATTCGGCACAGCACACATCACAACCTCGACGGGTACCTGCCAGGTACTTGGATATGCCTTGTGAAGATGTCTTGACCCGGGTCCGGGCCGAGCCGGCGGCGATTCCTGAAAACCCATCGCGCCGCATGCGCGGAAAGGAGTTCCGGTCATGTCCCAACCCATCGTGTTGAAAGGCCCCAACAAGGAACGATTTCTCGACAAGGTCCGACACCTCATCCCCAGAGGTGAAAATCTCAACCTGTGCCTCACCTGCGGCGCCTGCGCTTCGGGCTGCCCGGCCACCGGCCTGGAAGGCATGGACCCGCGCAAATTCCTGCGCATGGTCACCCTCGGCATGGACGAGGAGATCACCAAACATCCCTGGGTCTGGATGTGCTCCATGTGCAACCGCTGCATGCATGTCTGCCCCATGGCCATCAACATCCCGGGTCTGGTTTATGAGGCCCGCAAATTGTGGCCCCGGGAGGAACGCCCCAAGGGCATCCTGGCCTCCTGCGACATGGCCTTGCGTAACGAAAGCTGCAGCGCCATGGGCACACCCCCCGAGGATTTCCGCTTTGTGGTCGAGGATGTGCTCGACGAGGTTCGCGGC
Source organism: Desulfatitalea sp. UBA4791 (assembly GCA_002402905.1). GTDB lineage: Bacteria > Desulfobacterota > Desulfobacteria > Desulfobacterales > Desulfosarcinaceae > Desulfatitalea. The sequence goes on from DHGT01000124.1 coordinate 28,261, forward strand.
ACGCAACCGGGCTGGGAAACGCTCGAAGCGCCGCTGGAAAAGGAGGGTGCCCACTTTTTCCTCAGCCAGAACTCCCGCGAGCCGGTCACCGAACCGGACGAGATGGTGCCCCTGTGGAAAATTCTTCACCTGGCCGGCGCGGACTGGACCTACAGCTGTGAAGCATGGGGCGGTGAAAATTACTGCATGTTCCTGGCAGATGACGAGAATTGGGAAAAGACATCCTCCCGCACCCTCAGACAGGCCAAAGAGCTGGGATGCAAAGTCTACTTGAATACAGAGTGCGGTCATTCCACCTATGCGGTCTGGGCCGCCAACAAGAAGTTCAATATCCATACCGAATTAGAAATCGCACCCTTGGTGGCCTACTACTACGAATGGATCACATCGGGAAAATTGAAGGTCAGCTCCGATTGGAACAAAGACCTGAAACTCAAATTCACTGTCCAGGACCCTTGCAACCAGATCCGCAAAAGCTATGGGGACGAACAGGCCGAGAAAATGCGCTTCGTGCTCAAGGCGTGTGTAGGCGAGGAGAACTTCGTCGACATGGTCCCCAACAGGTCGAACAACTACTGCTGCGGTGGCGGCGGCGGTTATCTGCAATCCGGCTATACGGAAGCGCGCCATCAATACGGCAAAATCAAGTTTGACCAAATCATCGCTACGGGCGCCGACTACTGCGTGACGCCCTGCCACAACTGCCATGCCCAGATCCATGACCTGGCCGAACATTTCGGGGGAAGCTATCACACCGTCCACATGTGGAGCATTGTGGCCCTCGCCCTGGGTGTCCTGGCTGACAATGAGCGGGAGTATTTAGGCGATGACCTGAAGGAGGTCTGGCTGCCGGGCGAGCCGGGAACGCCCAATCCGTTTATGGGTTGAATAGATTCGACATGACGTCCGGAGCGCAGAGAAGCAAAAGGACGCTGCCGATTCCATGGTGCAAAACCCACAGGCAAGGAGGCATACATGACCGCCGACAACCTCTTCGAGCCCCAGATTCTGGCCTTTTGCTGCAAATACTGTGCATATGCGGCCGGTGATCTGGCCGGGAGCATGCGCCTGACCTACCCGGCCAATGTCAAGATCATTCAGGTCCCATGTACCGGCCGGGTGGATATGAGCCATCTGCTCAAGGCCATCGAAAATGGAGCCGACGGCGTATACGTGGCTGGCTGTCTGGAAGGCGAATGCCATTTTCTAGAAGGCAACCTGAAGGCCCGGAAAAGGGTTGCCGCGGTGCGGAAGCTGCTGGCCGAGGCAGGCATAGAACCCGAGCGAGTCCAAATGTTCAATCTCAGCTCGGCCATGGGGCCGCGCTTTGCAGAAATCGCGACGGATATGACCGAAACCATTCGCCGGCTCGGTCCGTCGCCCGTCCGGCGCAGAGATCCAATTGCTTTATAACCACTACACTCTAAAAACATGGAAGCATAGGAGAAGTGATGCCATGACAGTAGAATGGCAACCGAAAATTGTCGCCTTTTTTTGCAACTGGTGCACCTATGGGGCCGCCGACCTGGCCGGCGTGAGCCGCCTGCAATATCCCCCCAACATCCGCGTCATCCGGGTTCCGTGCAGCGGCCGTATCAGTCCCAAGTTCATTCTGGCCGCCCTGCGAAACGGCGCTGACGGCATATGGGTGTCTGGCTGCCACCCGGGCGACTGCCATTATATTGAAGGCAATTACTACGCTCGCCGGAAATTTACTTTACTGAAAAATCTCCTGGAATACACCGGCTTGGAGCCGGGCAGGCTGCATTTTTCCTGGATCTCATCGGCCGAATCGACCAAATTTGCCGCCACGGCTCAAAAAGTGACTGATGCCGTCCTGGCTCTTGGGCCGGCCACACGAATGATCAAAAAGCCGTTTCTGGATCCAATCGGTTCAATGGCGGAAAGCAGCAGGTGAATATCATGATTCAGCATGTCCATCTCGATCCCAAGATTAAAAAAAGCCTGGAATCGCTCCGGCGTTCGGGCAGAAAAGCGGTTCTGGCCGCCGCCAAAGCCGAAGAAATCATCCAACGCATGCAGCGGGGCCGCCTCATTCCGGAACTCGTCGGCACGGTGACCAAACATGGGGAACTGCGGATCAAGGGCATCATGAAGTACGACCTGGGCAGCGGCTACCGCCTGGTTGCTTTCAAACACCGACGCCATCTTTTTCTGCTTTGCCTGGGAAGCCATGATGACTGCCACCGCTGGATCGAGAACAACCGCGAACTGACCGTCGAGCAGATCCAGGCACGCTGCAACGAACTGCCCAGAGATCCTTTGGGGGACCAGAAAATCAGCACGGCCGACAGCATTACCGTTCCAGATGAAGAAGATTTCGACCCTTTGGCCACCGCCAGCGACCAAGATCTAAGACGACTCTTTTGCGGTCTGGTAGGCCAATCGCCATCGTAGAATAAAGGAGAATTATTCATGTTGAATGTTACTGAAAAAGCCCAGGAGCAAATTGCACGCTACTTTGAAGAAAACGCGCTTAAACCCGTCCGGGTATTTTTAACCAGCAGTTGCAGCGGACAGCAAATTGTTCTGGCCCTGGATGACGCCAAGCCGAACGATACCACCTTCGAATTCGCCGGTATTCAATATCTGGTGGACACGGCGTTCCTGGACCAGGCCCAGCCCATTGAAATCGATTTTGCCGGGAGCGGCTTCAAAGTTTCGTCCTCGCTAAAATTGGCCTGCGGTTGCGGGGGGTGCGGTTCGTCTGATGGATGCTGTTCATGACGAATCCTCCACAAACCCTCTTCATCAACGGCCGTCAACTCGCCTTCGAAAATGGTGAAACGCTATTGGAAGTGGCCCGCCGCCACGACATCGACATCCCCACCCTGTGCTGGCTAAAGGGGGCCACCCCCACCGGTGCCTGTCGAATTTGCGTGGTCGAAGTAGAGGGTGCACGCACCCTGCTCACCGCCTGTACCACGCCGGCCGCCCCCGGCATGGACGTGCAAACCGAATCACCCGCACAGGCTCCCGAGTGCAGGGTGGAAATCTCAATTCAGGATGCCCGCCGAATGGACATCTCCAACGGCCAGCGAATCCGCATACGCTCCCGCCGCGGCGTTATCGTGGCCAAGGCCGCCGTTTCCAACGACATCCTGCCAGGCGTGGTTTTTATTCCGTTCCACTTTGCCGCGGCAGCCGCCAACAGGCTGACCCACGCGGCGCTGGACCCGGTTTGCCATATTCCTGAATTGAAGGTTTGCGCGGTAGGCCTCGAGCCCGCGGATGAAGCGTTAAAAAGGGGAACCGCTTGAGCCGAATGGCCCCGATTACAGGCCTCAAGATCCGAACTCTAGCTGTGGGCGATCAGATAGAAAAAGCCTATTGCATTTTAATTTAATATTAAAAGTAGCGATTTGAATAATAGACTTTTCCCATGCAATAAGATCGATTTTGAAATGACTGTCAACGCGAGAGAAACGGGCATGGAAAAGATGATGTATTTCAAGCCGCTGTGCTTTACTCGCTATGTCATGGTCACGCCCAAGGGTAATCCAGCCGGCATTTCGGATATCAAAGACCTGGCCCGCCCAGGCGTCAGGGTGATTCTCGCGCCGGACGCCTCTCCTCCAGGAGGACAGGCAGCCATCGGTCTATTGAAAAAGGCCGGGGTGCTGGAACCAGCGATGAATAACACCGTGATCCGGGGAAGCTGCGTGCAACGTACCATGGAAGAGCTAATCGACGGCAAGGGGGATGTGTCGGTGGTAGAATTCCGGCTTACCCGTATGCCGCTTTTCCGGGACCGGTCGGAGGTCATTCCCATTCCGGCCCAATACTTTCCCCCGCCGCCGCTCACTTTCACCATCGGCGTCATGAAAGACGCCCGGGATCGTGCCCTGGCAGATCGTTATGTCGATTTTATCCTCTCAGAGGAGGGTCAATCCTTTTTTGAACAGGCCGGATTCATCCCCGCCATATCTGACGAAGGCCGTCAACTGGTTGAGACCCTGGGAGTGAAAGATGCTTGAAACAGCCAGGACGATCCCCACCGTACCGAAAAGTGCCGGTGAAAAAAAGTCTTTTGCAGGGATTGGTCTCATCTGGTGGCGCCGCTTGTGCCAAGCGGCCATCACGGCCGTCATCGGCCAATGGTCCTTTTACGGCATTTTCCGCTGCCCTTTCATCGTGCCTTACGTTAGCTGCCAGAACTGCCCGGTCATCACCTGCCACGGCCGGCTCTTCACCGTCTTTTGGGGCTTTTGGTTGCTACTGCCTCTTTCCGTGGTGATTTTTGGAAGGGCGTTCTGCGGATGGGCCTGCCCGGGAGGCCTGGTCAATCAGTTGCTGGGGCATTTCGCGCCATTCAAACTGCGCATCCGAAACACCCTTACCCGCCTGTTTCCCTATCTGCTGCTGACCGCATCTGCCGCCGCTCTCTATGTCTGGCTGCCGGGAGGTCAGCCCCGGGAAGTAGTGCCGATTCGAGTCGGCGGATTTTTCGAATCCATCCGCTTGACCTTCGAGCACGCCAACCTCATCTGGCTCGCTCGCACTTTTGTCGTTCTGGGTTTCTTTGCCTTCGGCCTCCTGATGGCCAATGCCTGGTGTCGTTTCGTCTGCCCAACGGGTGGGGTTCTGGAATGGATAAAACCCATTGCCCTTTTCGGGGTCTTCAAAACCGATCGCTGCAATGATTGCAACAAGTGCATCAACGTCTGTCCAATGGGTACGCGACCAGCGGAAGCCAACTGTACCAACTGCTGCGACTGCCTTTCGGCCTGCCCCCAGGATGCCATCAAGATCGGTCGACTGCCAAAAGGACGCTAAATGCATTTCCTGAATTCTCGATCCTCAATGGCTCATCATCCCTGCTTCTTTTCAAAAGACCATTCCCGGTATGGCCGCATTCACCTGCCCGTGGCACCTTCGTGCAATATTCAATGTGTCTATTGCCGGCGCGATCATGCGTGCCCCAATGAAAACCGGCCCGGTGTCTGCAGCAGGACAATAACTCCGGACGAAGCGCTGACTCGCCTGGAGATAGCCCTGGCAGCCATGCCGTACATCACCGTGGCCGGCATCGCGGGACCGGGAGATGCATTTGATGATCCGGAACTCACCCTCCGTACTTTCGAGCTGATCCGCCGTGCCCATTCCGATATCGCCTTGTGCGTCTCTACCAATGGTTTGATGATCAAGGAGGTCATCGGCGACCTTCAGGCGCTTGACGTTCGTTTTGTCACCGTCACGATTAATGCCATCGATCCAGGCATCGGGGCACTTCTATACCAAAGGGTCCAGTTCGGGGGAAAAATGCTGCATGGCGTTGAAGCGGCACAGTTGCTGATCGACCGACAAATGGAAGCGGTTGCCTTATTGAAGGAGAAGCATTTCACGGTCAAAATCAACAGTGTGGTAGTTCCCGGTATGAACATGCATCATATCCTCTTTCTGGCCAAACGCTTGCATCGGTTGGGAGTGGATCTGATGAACCTGCTCCCGCTCATTCCCCTGCCCGCAACACCCATGGTAAATACCGCCCCGCCATCCACATCGCAAATGAAGCGGCTTCAAATGCAGGCCGGCCGATATGTGCCGCAAATGCGCCATTGCCAGAGGTGCCGGTCGGATGCCGTAGGCAAATTGAATGAGGATCATATGATCCGGTTCGAGTGTTGAAGGAATTCACATTTCTCATTCCCATGCGTTTGGATGAGAATACTCAGAAAGGAAATTATCATCATGAGCGACAATTACCGTTCCATGTGGACCGAGCTGGGCCTTGATCTGGAATCCCACGATGCGTTGCTGGGTGTCCTGGGTAATGCCTACCAGGAGATCTATCTGTCGCAAAAAAACCGCCTCGAGGGCATGGCCTATTTCGATTTCGTCATGAGCGAAGTGCACGGTCTGCGCATCAAGGAGTTGATGGATGAAAAGGCCGCCGGACGCAAAATCGTCGGCTCCTACTGCGTGTTCGTCCCCGAAGAGCTGGTACTGGCGGCCAACGCCACCCTGGTGGGTCTCTGTTCGGGTGCCGATTTCGCCGTGGAGGAGGTGGAAAAATTGCTGCCGCGCAACACCTGCGCCCTGATCAAGTCTTCGTTCGGGTTCAAGCTGGGCAAGGTGTGCCCCTACCTGGAGAGCGCGGACANNCACCTGCGACGGCAAAAAGAAAGCCTATGAATCGCTGGGCCAACTGGTGGACAACCTCTATGTGATGGACCTGCCCCAGGTCAAATCGGAACACGGTCGGGCCTTGCTCCAAAGTGAATACTTCCGTTTCAAGACGGCCATGGAAGCGGTCACCGGCGTGAAGATCACGGCCGAATCACTGAAAGCGGCCATCGGCACCGTCAATGCCAAACGGGCCGCCTTACACCGATTGGCAGCCCTGCGAAAGGCCGACCCGGCTCCCATATCCGGTCTGGACGCCCTGTTGGCCAACCAGGTCTTCTTCTACGACAATCCGGCGCGTTTCACCGAATCGGTAAACAAGATCTGCGACGAGTTGGAAAGCCGCATCGCCGAAAAAAAGGGCGCCTTCCCGGCCGGCACGCCCCGCATCCTGGTTTCCGGTTGTCCCCAGGCCGTCCCCAACTGGAAACTGCCCTTTATCGTGGAGACGTCGGGCGCCGTCATCGTGGGCGAGGAGTCGTGCGTGGGCGAACGGGGCACCCGCAATCTCACCGATGCATCGGGTCAAACCGTCGAAGAGATGATGGCGGCCATCGTGGATCGTTACTACCAGGTGGATTGCGCCATCTTCACCCCCAACCCCGATCGCCTGGCCCATATCGAAGAGATGGCCACCGCCTACAAGGCCGACGGCGTCATCCATTACGGCTTGCAGTTCTGCCAGCCTTACCTGATGGAAGCCATGCCCGTGGAAAAGGCCCTCGAGGAAAAAAATATCCCCTGTCTGCGCATCGACACCGATTACAGCATGGAAGATGCCGGGCAGCTCAAGACGCGTGTGGAAGCGTTCGTCGAACAAATCAAAGGATAGCGCATTGATGCACAAGCGTTTTGCCGGCATCGACATCGGCTCCCGAACGATTGAACTGGTGGTGGTGGATCCGACCGGAGGGGTCACTCACCGCCTGAAGACCGATACCGGTTTTGACCCCTTGAGCGATGCCCGACGTCTACTCAATGGCATCGAATGCGACCGCATCATGGCCACCGGTTACGGTCGCAATCTTCTGGAAATCGCCCTCGAAGCCCCCACAGTGACCGAGATCAAGGCGCACGCCCGGGGGGCACGAGCCCTTCACCCCGAGGCCCGCAGCGTGCTCGATATCGGCGGCCAGGACAGCAAGGCTATCGCCCTGTTCGATAACGGCAAGGTGAAAAAATTTGAGATGAACGACCGCTGCGCCGCCGGCACCGGTAAATTCCTGGAGATCATGGCGCGCACCCTGGGTTTTGACATCGATGCTTTCGGTGATGAAGCGCTCCTGGCGGAAAAAGAAGTCACCATATCGAGCATGTGCACGGTTTTCGCCGAATCGGAGGTCACTTCACTGATCGCCAAGGGTCAAAACCGCCGTCAAATAGCGCTGGGTCTTCACGCCAGTGTCATGCGCCGGGTGGCGACCATGATCCAGCGGGTGGCCCCTGAGGGGGATATCGTCTTCACCGGTGGGGTCGCCCAAAACCCGTGTCTGCGCACCCTGCTGGCGCAGAAACTGGGCCGAACCGTCCTTTACCATGGCCAGGCCCAATTTGCCGGTGCCCTGGGTGCGGCCCTGCTGGCCCTGGAATCGACCTTGCCAAAGTGAGAGCAGAAAACCAAACGTATCGGAAATTGAACATGAGTGGAACTACAACAAAGGAGGTTGAATTGATGCAGGGGAGAAACATTTTTGCGACGCGATGGGGAATCATCGGGGTCGGCGCCGTGATCGGCATTCTGGCCCCGTTGCTTCAGAAACTGGGCAACCCGGGCAACATGGGCATCTGCGTGGCCTGTTTCGAACGCGATATTGCCGGTGCCCTGGGCCTGCACCGCGCAGCGGTGGTGCAGTATATGCGGCCGGAGATCATCGGCTTCGTGATCGGATCGCTGATCGCCGCCTACCTGTTCAAAGAGTACCGGCCCCGGGTCGGTTCGGCGCCCATCGTGCGATTCGTATTGGGCGTCTTTGCCATGATCGGCGCCCTGGTGTTCCTCGGTTGTCCGTGGCGGGCCGTGCTGCGCCTGGCCGGTGGGGACGGCAATGCGATTCTGGGGGTACTGGGTTTGACCTTCGGTATCTGGATCGGCACCCTTTTTCTGAAAAACGGCTACAACCTGGGTCGCACCCAGGCGACCCACGCCGCCGTGGGCTGGATGCTGCCGCTGATCATGGTCGGATTCCTGGCCCTGATGCTGGTCTTTCCCCAAATCAAGGACCAGCCCAGCAGCGGGGTGTTGTTCTACAGCGTCAAAGGCCCCGGCGCCATGCACGCGCCGTTGCTGCTGGCGCTGGTGGCCGGGTTGGCCATCGGCTTCCTGGCCCAACGCAGCCGCTTCTGCACCATGGGGGCCATTCGCGACACCGTGCTGTTCGGCCAGACCCACCTGCTCTCCGGCTTCGTCACCCTCGTGGGGGTGGCCTTCGTGACCAATCTGGTCCTGGGACAATTCAATGCCGGCTTTACCGGTCAACCCGTAGCCCACACCCTGCACGTCTGGAATTTCGCCGGCATGGCACTGGCCGGTCTGGCCTTTGCGCTGGCCGGCGGATGCCCCGGGCGCCAGCTGTTTCTGGCCGGCGAAGGGGATGGCGATGCGGCCGTATTCGTGATGGGCATGATCGTGGGCGCCGGCATCGCGCACAATTTCGGGTTGGCCAGCTCTCCCCAAGGGGTCGGGCCCCATGGCATCGCCGCGGTGGTCATTGGTATGCTGGCGTGTCTGTTCATTGGTTTTACCATGCGCAAGAAAAGTGCATAAGGAGGTTTGCCATGCCTACAACTGTCGATGCCCGTGGGCTTTCCTGCCCCCAACCGGTCATCATGACCCTGAACGAAATCAAAAACGGCAACGATAAAGAGATCGTGGTCCTGGTGGATACCGATACATCCAGGGAAAACGTGACACGGGCCGCACAAAGCCAGGGCTGCCGGATTGGTGAGGTCACGCCGGAGGGCGAAGGATACCGCATCGCCATCACCAAGGGATAAATCGTCATGATCGGCTGGTTGAAACGAAAATTACCGGGGCCCGGGGCCCCGGCGGAATCCCTGAGGGCATCATCGTCCGATCGCGGCATCCTGGTTTTCGAAAACACCAGCGAGGTGATCCAAGCGGAAAAGATATTAAAACAGGCCGCCTGGCCGGTGCGGGTCATGGGGCCGCCCCCGGAGATCCGCACCGGCTGCGACCTGGTGATCGAGTTCCCGCTCATCGAAGGACTCAACATCGTCCGGGAGCTGCACCTGGCCGAGCTGGCGCCGTTGAGCGTGGTGCCGGTCACCGCGCCCCTGCTCACCCCGGTCGACCTGTTTCACACCAAGGATTTCGGTGAATACTTGATGGTGCGGGCCGCCAACATGAAGATCACCATTTTCAAGCAGACCCGAACCATCGTCAACATTTCGGGCGGCGGCTGCCCGGACGTGCCCTATCTGGCCGAAAAGATGGTGGGCAAAACGTTGGCCGAGGCACCCCGGCCACGCGATCTGGGCCACACCCTGTGCGGCTATGCCCTTCAGTTGGCCTACGAGGAGTTGCAACGAAAATGATCGGCATCATCGGCACGGTACCGGACCCGGATTTTCCCCTGACCTGTGGCCCGGTGCAATGGGACGGAGACAGCCTGCGCATCGACGGCCGGCAGGTAACCGTCAATCGCGGCACGCCCGCGCTGCTGGGCGCCGCGTTGAAAGCCGGCGAACGCATCGGCGCACCGCCCATTTACGGCATTCTGGTCGGAGATATCGGCAAGGGAGCGGGCAGCCGGCGCCTGTATCAGTTCCTGGAAAACGAGCTGCCGCTGTGGGATTTTTCGGTGTTGACCTTCCACTATCTGCAACCCGATGTGGACTGGCACAACCGGGTGCTGTTCGCCATCGAAAGCATGCGGCAACGCCCGCTGTTGATCGCGGACGCCGGTTTCATGTATGCCGCCAAGATGAGCGGCCAGGCGCCGGCCTACGATTTCTTCACCCCGGATGCGGGCGAGTTGGCCTTCCTGGCCGATGAAACCGCCCCCCATCCGTTTTATACCCGAGGTTTCATCCTGCATGGGGACAACGATCTTCCGACGCTGATCCAACGCGCCCATGCCCATGGCAATGCCGCCCGCCATCTTCTAGTGAAGGGCGCCACCGACCATATCGTCGAACAAGGTCGCATCGCAGCCACCGTGGATCATCCCAGTTTCGAGGCCATGGAGGCCATCGGCGGCACCGGCGACACGTTGACCGGATTGCTGACCGTTTTATGCGCCGCCGGATACGCACCCACCCGGGCCGCCCTTCTCGCTGCCCAGGCCAACCGTCTGGCCGGATCCCTGGCCGACCCCACCCCCGCCACCCAGATCGCCGAACTGATCGTTCACGTCCCCGAAGCCCTCGCCCGTCGGTTGCATGTTAGCGGCACTTGACCGCCTGGCGTATGGCATCGGCCACCTGTCCCACCCGGACCGGATCTAATGAATAGGATTCAGTTAGAATCGCCCATCGCACGGAAATGGCCTTTATTTCCATTGTAACGTAGGCTAAAAGGGTCGGGTGCTTGGTCTTCGAAAGGGTTGCGGATCAGGCCAAAATGAATTCACGATAGAAACGACCTCCATGATTGCAGTAGAAAACCTGACCAAAACCTTCGGCGGCCAAGTGCTTTTCGACCAGGCCGGCTTCAAGATCAACAAGCGTGAACGCGTGGGCCTGGTGGGACGCAACGGACACGGGAAAACCACGCTTTTCCGCATTCTCATCGGCGAGGAGGAGTATGACGGCGGCACCGTGACATCCCCCAAGGGATACCGCATCGGCCATGTCCAACAGCAGTTGGGGTTCACCGAGGCGACGGTTCTGAAGGAGGGCATGCTGGGGCTGCCGGAAGACCGGATGGACCACCACTGGCTGGTGGAGAAGATTCTGGCGGGCCTGGGGTTTTCCAGTGCCGATATGCAGCGGCATCCCAAGGAGTTTTCGGGCGGATTTCAGGTCCGGCTCAATCTGGCCAAGGTCCTGGTGTCCGAACCCGACCTGCTGCTCCTGGACGAACCGACCAACTACCTGGATATCACCTCCATCCGATGGATCGAACGCTTCCTGATCAACTGGCCCCATGAATTGATGCTCATCACCCATGACCGCAGCTTCATGGACCGCATCGTCACGCACACCGTGGGCATCCATCGCCAGAAATTGCGCAAGATCGCCGGCAGCACAGAAAAATATTATGCCCAGATCGCCCAGGACGAGGAGATCTATGAAAAGACGCGCCAGAACGACGAACGGCGCGCCAAGGAGATCGAACAGTTCATCACCCGCTTCCGCGCCAAGGCGCGCCTGGCCGGCCTGGTCCAGTCGCGAATCAAGGCCCTGGAGAAGCTCGAAAAGAAGCAGAAATTGACCCAGATGCGGGACCTGGACTTTTCCTTCCGCTGCCTGCCCTTTCGCGGCAAGCAGGTCCTGGGGGTGCGGGGATTGACCTTTGGCTATGCCAACCGCCCCAGGCTGTTCAGCGATCTGGATTTCGTGCTGCACGCCGGTGACCGCCTCTGCGTGGTGGGGCCCAACGGCCAGGGCAAGACGACCCTGCTGCAACTGCTAGCCGGCAACCTGAAACCCGTGAAAGGTGAGATCGTGTTCCACCCCGGCGTGGTCACGGGCTTTTACGAGCAGACCAATATCCAGACCCTCAACGACCGCCACACGGTCGAAGAGGAGATCCTGCTCTGCCATGGGGATCTCAACCGGCAGCAGGCGCGTAACATATGCGGCGCCATGTTGTTCGAGGGCGACGCGGCCCTGAAAAAAATCGAGGTGCTTTCCGGCGGTGAAAAGGCCCGGGTCATGCTGGGCAAGCTGCTGGCCACGCCGTTGAACCTCCTGCTGCTGGACGAACCGAGCAACCACCTGGATATGGAGTCGTGCGACGCCCTGATGGCCGCCATCGACAACTTCGACGGCGCCGTGATCATGGTGACCCATAACGAGATGTTTCTGCACGCCCTTGCCCAGCGCCTGATCGTCTTTCATGAAAACCAGGTCACCCTGTTCGAAGGCAGCTATCAGGACTTTCTGGAAAAGGGCGGCTGGGGAGACGACCCCAACCCGGCCGGTAAAACGGTGGAATCAGAGATTGCCCGTGCGCCGGACCAGCCCAGGATGACCAAAAAAGAGATGCGGCGCATGCGTTCGACCATCATGAGCGCGGACGCCAAGACGCGCAAGGGGTTGGAAAGCGACATTCAAACCACCGAGGCCGCCATAGAAACCGAAGAAAAGCGCCTGGCGAAGCTCAACGAAGAGATGGTCACGGCCGCCCAGGCGCAGAATGGCGACCGTATCGCCCAACTCTCCCGGGACATCCACAAATGCACGGCTGCGATCGAAACCCAATTCGCTTCGCTCGACACCCTTTACAAGCAAAAAGAGACGCTGGACGCACAATTATCCGAAAAGCTGGCCGGACTGGAAGAGTAGCGTAAAAACAGCAGACGATGCTTATTGGTACTTGTCTTTGAGTGCGGCGAGACGGGAAAGATAGCGCTGACGGTACATCAGGCCCTTCTGGTTGTTGATGTCGTAAAAAACATAGTCGAGATGCGGCCGGATATCGAGCCCGTAAGCGTTGAGGCTGGCATCGTTGGCCATGTCCAGAATACGCAAGGCATAGTAGTTGACCAACATGCGCAATTTGCTGTCTCGACGCAGCAGATAGCTGCGCCCGCCCAACGTGTTGAGAAAAAAAGAGGCGTATTGGTAAAGGGTATTGAGCCGCTCGGGCTCCCGGGTCTTGGGATGGATGCGGTCGCAGACGGTCATCCAGGTAAACAAAACGGCCATGGCCGGTTCCACCACCGCCGATTCGCTGGTGAGAATCTCCTTGATCAGGTTGATGCGATCGCGGCCCAGCACCCGGTAAAAGTGGGTCACATTCCGCATCAGAGCGTACAGGTTGTCCATCTCGCCCACGTTGGTCGGTGGGTTGGCGGCCAACCGTTTGAAGACATCGTCGAAGAGCGCTTCGGCCCGCATATTGATACCAGGCCAAATCAGATAGGCCTTGCTGTCCAGATATTGAAAAAAGGCCACTGTCTGGGCCGTGACCTTCTGGCAGTTCACGGCGTCGTCCACGCCCGCCGTCATGGGTTTGTCCGGACCGAACACGGGCGTCAAATCGGATTTGCCGGCCAACCCTTGCGACTGAAGATCGGCCTCCTCGGCCAGTTTGCGGATATCTGCCTCGAGCTTGGCGATCTTTTTCAGGCAGGCGTCCTTTTCTTGTTCCACGGCCGCCTCGATGGCGCGGGTGTGCCACTGGTTCACCAGGTAATATCCGAGCAGGCCGAGGCCCAGGGCGGCAAAGAGGATGATGAGAATTTTGACGGTTTTGTCCATAGGCTACGAAAACGCGTTTGGAAATTGGCATTGTTTCGGATAAGGAGTGTTTACCATACGCCAGCAGGCTTTGGTTTGCAAGGAGAACCTCGCCCTTTCGGCTTTGCGATGGGGAGAGGTTAGAATAAAGGAGGTCGCCCATGTCCTACTTACGACCGGTGCGTTATGCCATCCACATCACGCCGGATTTAAGCCAATTTCGGTTCGACGGGCAGGTCGCCGTCACGTTTGAAACGGATGCGCCCGTCGATCATGTGATCTTGAATGCGCTGGAGCTGGCCATTTGGACGTGTCAAATGGACAAAGGCGAGCGCCGGGTCGACCTTCCATTTGCGCTGGACCCTGCCAGTGAGACTCTGACCGTTCGCCTGCCCGAACCCCAAACCGGCCGCTTCGAGCTCCACATCCAATACCAGGGCATCATCAACGACCGCATGGCCGGGTTTTACCGCAGCCAGGCCACCTATGACGGCCGCACCCACCTTCTGGCCGTGACCCAGTTCCAGGAAAGCTCGGCGCGGCAGGCGTTTCCCTGCATGGATCACCCACGCCAGAAGGCGGTTTTCGAGCTCACCATGACCGTACCGGACCACCTGACGGTATTGGCCAACACCCTGCCCATGAAGGAAGAACAGCTGGATAACGGGCGCAAGCGGGTCACGTTTCAGCCCACGCCGGTGATGTCCACCTATCTCGTCTTTTTCGGTCTGGGGGATTTCGAACTGCAGCGGGACAGGAAAGACGCACGGGTGCGCCTGGCGCACCTGCCGGGCATGGCCCACACCACCGGCCTCGGCCTGGACTTCGGCCGCAAGGCGCTGCAATATTGCGAACGCTACTACGGCATCGACTATCCGCTGCCCAAGATGGACTTGATCGCCGTGCCCGATTTTGCCTTTGGGGCCATGGAAAACTGGGGGGCCATCACCTTTCGGGAAAATCTGCTGCTCAACTTCCCCGAACACACCTCCAAGGCCGGCATCGAACGCATCTGCGAGGTGATCGCCCATGAAATCGCCCATCAATGGTTCGGCAATCTGGTCACGCCGGCCGACTGGAAATATCTGTGGCTCAACGAAAGCTTTGCCACCTATTTCGGCTATGGCGTGGTGGCCCACTACCATCCCGATTGGGGCATTTGGGAGCAGTTCCTGACCACCGAAACCGCCACCGCCCTGACCCGCGACGGCTTGAAGGAAACCTTTGCCATCGAAATCCCCGGCGGCGAGCACGTGGTTATCAACTCCAGCACCGCGCCGATCATTTACAATAAAGGCGCCAGTATATTACGCATGATCGAAGGGTACATCGGCACCGAGACCTATCAGCAGGGCGTCCGCTCCTATCTCGGCGACCATCAGTACGATTGCGCCGAAAGTTACCATCTGTGGCAGGCGTTTGAAAAGGTATCGGCCCAACCCATCACGGCCATGATGCAAAACTGGATCGGCCAGCCAGGCCATCCCCTGGTCACGGTTTCCCGCAGCGGCAACGAACTGGCTTTGCGGCAGCAACGTTTCACCTATCTGGAAATGCCCGGCGATCAGGTGTGGCATATTCCCCTGACTGTCACGGTGTGGACCGGCGACCACCAACCCAAAGCGCTCTCCCTGTTGATGGATACGGAGCAGGCCACGTTAACCCTGCCGCCGGATTGCCGGGCGTATAAACTCAACAGCCGTCAGTCTGGATTCTACCGTGTGCACTACGAGGACAAGGAGGATTGGGCGGCTCTGGGCGAACTCGTGGCCGGCCAGGTCATGGATGTCGAGGATCGCTGGGGGCTGCAGAACGATCTGTATGCCCTGGTCCGGCAGGCCCGGGTCGAGTTGGGTGCCTGGCTCGATGCATTGGGCCACTACGGAAACGAAACCGCCTTTCTGCCGCTGACCAGCATGGCGGGCAACCTTTTTCAGGCCCTGCTGATCGCTTCCGAGGCCCGGCGGCCGGCGGTCACAGCCGCAGGCAAGGCCTTGGCCGACCGGGCCCTGAGCCATTGCGGCCTGCGGCCGGCCGAGGACGAACCGCACACCACGGCCATTCTCCGCGACCAACTGCTATGGCAGGCGGCTGTCTGGGGGCTGGATAGCGCCATCGATTTCGCATGCGAACAGTTCGACGCCCTGACGGCCGGCCATCCCATCCATCCGGATATCGCCAAAGCGGTGATGCAGATCGGCGCCTGGACACGGGGCGAACAGGCCCTGGGCTGGCTGATCCGCCGTTTCGAACAATCGCCCAGCGAACATGAGCGCATGAACATCCTGGCCGCATTCGGCGCCTTTAAGGACTGGCAGGTGGCCCGCAAGGCCCTGGCGCATACCCTTTCCAGCGTGCCGCCACGCAACCGCTTCATGCCTATCGTGGCAATGGCCGCCAACCCGACCCTTCAAGGCCAGTTATGGCCGTGGTATCTGGAAAACCTCGATGCCCTCGAAGATTTTCATCCCCTGCTGTACGAACGGGTCATCACGGCCATCATCCCCTATGGCGGGCTGGGCCAGGAGGCAGAGGTGCGACGCTTCAGCGAGACCTATATCCAAAAACATCCCGGGCTGGGGGATGCCTTCCGACTGGCCCTGGAGAACCTGGAGATCAACGCGCGGATGCGGAGCAGATGTTAGCAGGGCCCATCCACCAATGGCCATTTGGCCCCATATCGGCGTTGACCTCTATCGGCACTCTTCGACAGGACCCGCGTGAATGACGCACCCGGAGTCCAATTGAACGCAATGGGTGATGCAGGCCGGCATCTCGTCCGGCCGGTGGCTGATCCGATGGCTGACATAGATCAGGTTGGTATGTCCGGAAGCGGCGATCTCCTCCACCATGTCGAGGACCCGGCGCCGGTTGCTCTCATCCAGGCCGTTGCACGGTTCGTCCAGGATCAACAGGCGGGGCGTCTTGACCATGGCCCGGGCGATGAGAATCAGCCGCTGCTGACCGAATGAGAGTTGCGCCATGGGTCGGTTGGCCAGCTCCTCCAGATGCAGGACGCGCACCCAGTGGCTGCCGGCCTCGCGCTGGGTGTCGCTGCAATAACGATAAAGACCGACCGAGTCGAAAAAACCCGAGCAGATGACATCGAAAGCGGTGATCCTGCGCTGATAGCGGGCCTGTAACTCGTCAGCGACATAGCCGATGCGTTCCTTGATCTCCCAGATCGACTCTCCCGAACCCTTGCGGCGCCCGAACAGGTGAATATCGTTGGCATAGGCCTGCAACTGATCGCCGAGAATCAGCAGGCAAGGTTCGGCGGCCAGGGCGCAGGCGATGAGCAGCTTGCGCATCTCACCGGAAGAGAGCGCCTGAATCGGTTTGCTCAGGATCGCCGTCAGATCCAGGACCTCCTCTATCTGTGCTCCCCGGAAGGCCGAAGATGGCGTTTGCCCGTATCGTTCCGTTACGTCCCCCAACACATCGGCGGCCGTGGTGGCTTGGTCCAACCGTCCGCTGAAATGGCGAAATTCATCCAACAGTCGCTCCTGCCAGTACATCCGATGGTACTGCTCGGAAGAGACCAGGGCCACTGCTCGACGCCGCTCGCACAAGGCCGGGTCCTGCTCGTAATGGCGCCGGACCCACCCCTTGACCACCGCCACCTCACCGGTGAGTACCCTAGCCAGGGTCGTCTTGCCTGCGCCGTTGGGCCCCCAGACCACCCAATTCTCACCACGTCGAATTTGCCAGTGGGTATCCGGGAGAAGCCAGCGATCCCGCAACCGCACGGTCACATGGTCCAATGTCAAAAACGGCGCGGCATCCATCATCACACCTCGCGACCCCGGCCCCTAACGGGCTCGACGCCCCCCCGTAAACTCTGGAAAGGCATTACCCCTATAACAAAAAAGGCGGTCGCGGGACCGCCTTTTTTACGATCATCTCACCCCGCCGCCGATCTATACCCGCTCGGCCACCATGTCTCCCACTTCGCTGGTGCTGAAGCCCATCTTCCCCGCCGCCAGGCTTTTGATCTTGTTGGCCGTCACATCCTTGACCGCCTCCTCGATGGCCCGGGCCGCATCGATCTCGCCGAGGGTTTCCAGCATCATGGCGCCGGAACAGATGGCCGCCAGGGGGTTGATGATATTCTTGCCCGTGTACTTGGGGGCCGATCCGCCGATGGGTTCGAACATGCTCACGCCCTCTGGATTGATGTTGCCGCCGGCGGCGATGCCCATGCCGCCCTGGGTCTCGGCGCCCAGGTCGGTGATGATATCCCCGAACATGTTGGAGGTGACCAGCACGTCGAACCACTCGGGGCTCTTGACCATATACATGCAGGTCGCATCCACGTGATAATATTCGCGTTTGACGTCCGGGTAATCCCGCTCTCCAATTTCATGGAACGCCCTTTCCCACAGATCGAACACAAACGTCAGCACGTTGGTCTTGCCCACCAGGGCCAGGGTGTTGGTGTCGCCTTTGCCGCGCGCCTTCTTGCCGAACTTGCGGGTATAGTCGAAGGCATAACGCAGGCAGCGTTCCACTTGAAAACGGTTGTAGACCATGCTCTGCACGGCCACCTCGTGGGGGGTGCCCTTCATCGAAATGCCGCCCGTGCCGGTGTAGATACCGCCCGAATTTTCACGCACCACCGCATAGTCGATGTGCTCGGGGCCTTTGCCCTTCAACGGTGTTTCCACTCCCGGATAGAGGCGCACCGGCCGTAGGTTGATGTATTGATCCAGCTCGAAGCGCAACCGCAGCAGAATGCCCTTCTCCAAAATGCCCGGTTTGACGCCCGGATGGCCGATGGCCCCCAGATAGATCGCGTCAAAGCGGCGCAGCTCATCGGCGGCGTTGTCCGGCAGTATCTCGCCGGTACGCAGGTAACGCTCCCCGCCATAATCGAAATCGGTCAGTTCCAGTTTAAAGTCGAATTTGGCCGCGGCGGCCTTCAAGGCCTTGCGGCCTTCATCCACCACTTCCGGACCGGTGCCATCTCCCGGGATGACGGCTATCTGATACGTTTTTCCCATCTTGATCCCCCTGTTCGGATCCATCGCGGCTTGGCGTCGATCCTCGATTTTGATAAATCGTGTCTATATATGGGATTCATGCCGCAGGGTCAAGCACTCCTGCGGACCGTGAGATTCTAACTGAATGCTATTCATTAGACCCGGCCCGGGTGGGACAAAATAAACCATATTCATGAAATCCAAAAAACCAAAGGAGTGTCGATGCCACAATCGCGCGTTATGCTGCAACCCTTTCGGCCGAATCAGGATACCGCGACATTTGCCGTGACCGGCATGGTCGAACGCGTTGGCGACAGGCTGAGCCTCGCCTTCGAGCTGACAGGCCCCATCCACCGACTGCGCCTGCCGTCCGTTGTCGCCCATCCCGAGCGCAGGCACGGGCTGTGGGAGGACACCTGCTTCGAATGCTTTATCGGTGCGCAGATCGCATCCGCCTACTGGGAATTCAACTTGTCACCGGCAGGGCATTGGAACGTCTATCATTTCGACGACTACCGGCAGGGGATGCGTCCGGAAGCGGAATTTGACGGGTTGCCAATGGAAATGCTGCCGCTGCAAGAGGCCATGCGGCTCACCATGGCTATAGACTTGACGAAAATGAATCTCGACGGCCGACCGATCCGGCTGGCCCTCAGCGCCGTTCTCGTAGCATCGACGGGGGAAAAATCCTACTGGGCCCTGGTCCATGGAGGGGACAAACCCGACTTTCACCATCCCGCGGGCTTTCGGCTCGAGCTTTAAGGTGACCCCATCGGCTATTTTTCCTCCACGCGCGCCTGGGCCTGGCGAATCACATCCAGGAGGCTGGCGACTTTGTTGGGCGGGGCCGGATGGGCGAGACGATCGAACGCCTCGGGGCTCAAGCAGGCCTTGAAATAGGCCGTTACATCGAAAGATTCCCACCAGCAGTCGAGCACCTTGAAGCAGGGCCGGCCGTTTTCGCTGGTGCGACAAAATCGGAAGGACACCACGCTGCCCAATCGCGGGCAGCGCCTCTCTTTTTCGTCGTAGAGCATGGGACGGCACTTTCACAGCGGCGGCCGGCATCAGGGCGCGCGCCCTTACGCTCCGGCCGCCGCCTCGCGATTCTCGAAGGTTAAAAACTCTTGATATGCTGCGGTTTGGGGTAACCGGCAAAGACAGACATGGATTTCCCCAGGTCGTCTTCGCTGAGGGCAAAATCCTTCAGGTCCCCGTGCAGAAATTTTTCATATCCGGTCAGATCGAGCAGGCCATGGCCGCTGAAGTTGAAAA
The DNA here is from genome assembly GCA_002402905.1 of Desulfatitalea sp. UBA4791. Lineage (GTDB taxonomy): Bacteria > Desulfobacterota > Desulfobacteria > Desulfobacterales > Desulfosarcinaceae > Desulfatitalea. The sequence goes on from DHGT01000124.1 coordinate 48,033, forward strand.
CGATCACCTTCTCCTTGCCCTCCTCCTTGGCCTTGTTGGCCTCGATCACCACCTGGGCCAGGGCGTTGGTGGTTTCGGGGGCCGGGATGACCCCTTCGGTGCGCGCCCAGAGGATGCCAGCTTTGAAGCAGTCGCTTTGAACCACCGATTTGGGGGTAAGGATACCTTCATCGACCAACTGGCTGACGGTCGGCGCCATGCCATGATAGCGTAACCCTCCGGCATGGATGGGGGCCGGTACGAAGGCGTGCCCCAGGCTGTACATGGGCAGAAGCGGGGTATAACGGGCCGTGTCGCCATGATCGTATACGAACGGTGCTTTGGTCAGGGTGGGGCAGGCCATGGGCTCGACCGGGAGGATCTCGATCTGCTTGCCGTTGATCTTGTCCAGGACAAAGGGAAAGGCCAGTCCGGCAAAGTTGCTGCCGCCGCCGGCGCATCCGATAATGATGTCCGGGTACTCGCCGATCATGGCGAGCTGTTTTTTGGCCTCCAGGCCGATGATGGTCTGGTGAAGCATGACATGGTTGAGCACGCTGCCCAACGAGTAGCGGGTCTTGCCGGTGGAATCGCCGACCGCCTGCTCGATGGCCTCGCTGATGGCAATGCCCAGGCTGCCCGGCGTATTGGGGTCCTTGGCCAAGGCCTCCTGGCCGGCTTTGGTTTCGTTGCTGGGGCTGGCCACGCACTCTCCGCCCCAGGTCTCCATCATGGCCTTGCGGTAGGGTTTTTGATCGAAGCTGATGCGCACCATGAAGACCTTGCAGGCCAGTCCGAATTGAGAGCAGGCAAAAGCCAACGCGCTGCCCCATTGGCCGGCACCCGTCTCGGTGGTCATGCGTTCGATGCCGAACACCTTATTATAATAGGCCTGGGGAACCGCCGTGTTGGGCTTGTGGCTGCCCGGAGGGCTGGCGCCTTCATATTTGAAATAGATCCGGGCCGGCGTTCCGAGCGCCTTCTCGAAACGGTCGGCGCGGGTCAGGGCGCCCGGCCGCCAGATGGAGAGCACATCGAGCACCGGTTCGGGTATGTCGATCCAACGCTCGGTGCTGACCTCCTGCTCGATGAGATTCATGGGGAACACCGGTGCCAGGGCGTCGGGCTGAATGGGTTTGCCATCCGGTCCCAGAGGTGGATTCATCTTGATGTCGGCGAGGATATTGTACCATTGGCGGGGAATCTCGTTTGCGGGCAGGATGACGCTTTTCGCTTTCATTAAACAGCCTCCTTGGTCGTCGGTAAGGGCGTTATTTCGGGCCGATGATGTTCATGGCGATTTTTTTCGCGCAACCCTAAAAACAATGAAAAGCAGCCGGGTGTCAAGGTAAATTTGGATCGTCCGAAGCCGTTTCCAGAGGGGTCTCTCGTCTCATGGATCCTCCTTCAACTTTGCAAGATCCATGTTCTCCACGTGCATCATAAAACGCAGCATATCGTGGCAATCGTGCTTGGCCATCTTGTAAATGCAATCCTCCATGGCCTTGAGCGGATCCGCACCGACGTTCTGAAGCTTGACCAGGACGCTGTATAAAGCCTCCGGTTCACCTGGTCGCAAATCGAATCGCGCCTCCACATAGCGCAGGAAGTCCGCATAGGATTCGAAGGCTTCGAGCTTTTCCAAGGGTTGCATCTTCTCTTTAGAACTCATGATTCGTATCCTTTTATGGTTTACCGGAGCCCGACGCCAAAGCGCCGGCCCCCCTTGCGATCACTTTTTAGACACCTATAATATAAAATTAAATTAAATCAAACTACCAGGGCTCCATGACCGGAGGGTACGTGTGAACCAACACGCGTCGCATATTCCAAATGACCTGATACGGCATGGGCGAAAGGAGTGTGCCATGAGCTATACATGCAAACGTTGCGGCGCCGTCGCCAAGGTGCCCGGACATTTGTGCAACCCCTGCAACGACAGGCAGCGGTGCCGTTTTTGCGGCGCACCGGATACTGATCCGATCCATGTGTGCAAATCCAAATTATCCGCTATGAAATATGTGTGCGACGGTTGCGGAAGAATCGCCACCGATGCAGAGTTGCTCTGCAGACCGGCGGCCATCGGCTAGCCAGAAAAGGCAGGTCAATTCGAATGCATCCCGACAGACAAGCGCAGGTCGCCCAAGCATCCGATCTGGTGTGGAATGGTTATGGGAAGTACACACGTGCATTTTCGTATATCTCCCAACGCGCCGCGGTCCGTTTCGAGCGGCGCGACTGGCTCGGCATGCGCCAGGATACGGCTCGGCGACTCGATTTGTACACCAAGGTGGTGGTAGACACGTCTCGAAAACTCATCGATTTGTCAGGCCCGCAGGTCCAGAATCCTGCCGTATGGCGGAAGATAAAGCAATACTTCCAGGAACGGGCGCATCATCGTCATGACGCCGAACTGGCCTGCACCTTCTACAACTCGGTCAACCGCCGGATCCTGCAAACGGTCGGCATCGATCCGGATCTTGAATTCATTGCCCCTCAACCCTCGCCCGACACCCCGCCCGATCATGCCCCCCTGATGTTCTCTCTGGAGGTTTCCAAGGTGACCGATGAGACCATCAAGGGCCTGATCGACCGTTTCAGACTGTGCACGCCTTTTGCGGATGTTGCGACCGATGCCCGCCTGTGCGCCGAACGCATCAATCTTCGCCTCAAGTCCATTGGCGGAGGTCATTGGCGAACGACCCTGCGCATCGACATGGTTGCCTCCCCGTTTTACCGGGAGATGGGGGCCTACCTGATCGGCCGCATGCGTATGGCGAATGTTCAGATGCCGCTGGTTTTCGCGTTAGGCAACGGTCCCGACGGGCTTTACGTGGATGCCCTGTTGCTCAGAACCGAAGAAGTTCGGGTCCTGTTCAGCTTCAGTCACACCTATTTTCATGTTCAAACCGCATGTCCCGGCGAGTTGGTGCGCTTTTTAAAAGAACTGATGCCCACCAAGCGCATCGCCGAACTCTATATCGGACTGGGATACAACAAGCACGGCAAGACCGAACTGTACCGGGACCTGATCGCCCACCGGGAGGTCTGCGGCCTGGATCGCTTCCAATTTTCCCCCGGACAGCGGGGCATGGTCATGATCGCCTTCAACATGCCCCAGGACAACCTGATCTACAAACTGATCCGAGACCGCTTCGCCTCTCCCAAGCACGCCACCCCGCAGCAGGTGATGGAAAAGTACGACTATGTTTTCAGGCACGACCGGGCCGGACGCCTGATCGATGTGCAGACCTTCGAAAACCTGGAAATCGAGGATTGCTGCTTTACCCCGGATTTGTTGAATGAAATTGAAACCGGTGCCCGGCGCACCGCCACCGTCGACGGCAACCGGGTCGTCCTGCACCATGTCTACGTGGAAAGACGTCTCATTCCCCTGGACGTCTATCTCAAACAAGCCGATGCCGCCGATGCCAAGGCGGCCGTCATCGATTATGGCCGGGCGATCAAGGACCTGGCGCACATCAATGTGTTTCCAGGGGATATGCTGCTTAAAAATTTCGGGGTCACCCAGTTGGGACGGGTCATTTTTTACGACTACGACGAATTGTGCCCGCTGACCGACTGCCATTTCCGTTGGCTGCCCCAGGCCCGGGCGTACGAAGACGAAATGGCTGCCGAACCGTGGTACATGGTGGCGGAAAACGACGTGTTTCCCGAGGAATTCGCCCGTTTCCTGGCCATGCCCGCGGATCTGCGGGACATCTTCATGAAACACCACGCCGATCTATTGACCCCCGAATTCTGGATCGAGAGCCAGGAGCAGATCCGCTCCGGTGCGCTGACCCCGATCCTGCCCTACAATCAAGCGCAACGGTTGCGGCCCGGCCACCTGTCCCAACCGGACCGGATCCCATAAGGAGCATTCAGTTAGGATCCCCGGGTGAAAAACAGCCTGGTTGACATCCAGAAGCCATCGCTTATTATAGTTCCATCGCCGGGTTGGTAACTATCTGAATGCCACTGCAATCCGTGGGGCTTTTCCGCCCACCGCATGCCCACCGCATGCCAATCGACTGACCTTCACGGCGATCGTTAGCCATCGTTCCGCCTTTGAATGCACCATCTGGACTCAGGCCGCCACCCGGCGGCCTTAACCCGACAGGACCTTCCGGAGGCCTACCATGACCGTACCCAGCTCATTTGACGGCATCGAAATAGCGGGGCCCATGCAGCCCCAATTCGACGACATATTGACCCAAGATGCCTTGCGCTTCGTCGCCGACCTGCACCGCCGTTTCAACGGCCGGCGCATCGAGCTGCTGGCCGAACGCCAGGAGCGCCAACGCAGGATCGACGTCGGACAACTGCCCGACTTTCTGCACGAGACCAGGAAAATTCGGGAGAGCGACTGGAAAATCGGTTCAGTACCCGCCGATCTCCAGGACCGCAGGGTGGAAATCACCGGGCCGGTCGACCGCAAAATGATCATCAACGCCCTCAATTCAGGCGCATCGGCCTACATGGCCGACTTCGAAGATTCCCATGCGCCTACCTGGCAGGGCACCATAGAGGGGCAGATCAATCTGCGCGATGCGGTGGAAGGCACCATTTCACTGACCAGCCCCGAAGGAAAGCACTACGCGCTGAATCCCAAAACCGCCGTATTGCTGGTGCGGCCCAGGGGATGGCACCTGGAAGAAAAACATGTGCGCGTGGACGGCCAGGCCATTTCCGGTTCGATATTCGACTTCGGACTCTACTTCTACCACAACGCAAAAAAACTCCTGGCTCGCGGCACAGGCCCCTATTTCTACCTGCCCAAACTCGAAAGCCACCTGGAAGCCCGCCTGTGGAACGATATTTTTGTACAGGCCCAGCAGGTGCTGGGGATCGCACCGGGCACCATCAAAGTCACGGTGCTCATCGAGACCATCCTGGCCGCCTTCGAGACCGAAGAAATTCTCTACGAACTGCGCGACCACATCGTGGCGCTCAATTGCGGCCGCTGGGACTATATCTTCAGCTTCATCAAACGGTTTCGCAATGTCCCGGGTTACATCTTCCCGGACCGGTCGCTCATCACCATGACCCGTCACTGTATGCGCTCGTACGCCCTGCGGGTGATCCAGACCTGCCACCGCCGCGGCGCCCACGCCATGGGCGGCATGGCGGCCCAGATCCCCATCAAGGACGATCCCGAGGCCAACGCGATCGCATTGGCCAAGGTGCGCGAAGACAAGGTGCGCGAAGCCAGCGATGGCCATGACGGCACCTGGGTGGCCCATCCCGGCCTGGTGGCCATCGCCAGAGAAGAGTTCGACAAAGCCATGCCCACGGCCAATCAGGTCGATCGGCTACGCGATGATGTCACCGTTACTGCTCAGGATCTGCTCAAGGTGCCCAAAGGCCAGATCACGGAAAACGGTTTACGAAACAACATCTCGGTGGGGATTCAGTATATGGCCCACTGGCTCCACGGCAATGGCTGCGTGCCGCTGTACAACCTCATGGAAGATGCCGCCACCGCCGAGATCGCACGCGCCCAGGTATGGCAATGGATTCATCACCCCGAGGGTATTCTGGACGATGGCCGCAAGGTGACCCTGGCCCTGGTGCGCCAACTCATGCAAGAAGAACTCGCCAACATCCGCAAAGAGGTCGGCGAACGCCAATTCAAGGAGATCCCCTATGAACAGGCAAGGGGCCTGTTTGAAGAGATTATCGCAAACCCGTCCTTTGAAGAGTTTTTAACCTTGAAAGCCTATGAACGTCTCGAATAGAGGAAAGGAGTTCGTTTATGCAAACCATCGCTGAAAAAGCCCAGGCCCTTTGCGATCGGCTCTCTTGCCATGAAATATTTCCCGACGAGATTTCCGCACTGGAATATGTATGGGAAAACGATCCCCGTTGGACGGGCATCGTCCGGCCCTATAGCGCCGAAGACGTATTGAAATTGCGCGGCACCCTGAAGATCGAAAACACCCTGGCCGACGCCGGTGCTCAGCGACTCTGGCAACTGCTGCACACGGAAAAGTATATCCCGGCCCTGGGCGCCCTGACCGGGAACCAGGCGGTTCAGCAGGTCGAGGCCGGTTTGAAGGCCATCTACCTGAGCGGTTGGCAGGTGGCGGCCGACAACAATCTGGCCGGCCAGATGTATCCCGACCAAAGCCTCTACCCGGCCAACAGCGTGCCGTCCGTGGTGCGCAAAATCAACAACGCCCTTCGGCGCGCCGATCAGATCCAGGTGCTCGACGGCCGCAAAAACGGTCCCTATTGGTACGCCCCCATCGTGGCCGATGCGGAGGCCGGCTTCGGCGGGCCGCTCAATGCGTTCGAACTGATGCGTGACATGATCGAGGCCGGCGCCGCCGGAGTTCACTTCGAAGATCAACTGGCTTCGGCCAAAAAATGCGGTCACATGGGCGGCAAGGTACTTGTGCCGGCCCAGGAGTTCATCACCAAGCTGATCGCCGCTCGTCTGGCAGCGGACATCTGCGGCGTGCCCACCGTGCTCATCGCCCGCACCGACGCCGAGGCCGCCCGTCTGCTGACCAGCGACATCGACGAACGGGACAAGCCGTTTCTGCTCGATCAACCGCGATCCTCCGAGGGGTTTTACTATATCAACGCCGGCATCGACCTGGCCATTGCCCGCGGTCTGGCCTACGCCCCCTATGCCGACATCATCTGGTGCGAGACCCAGAAACCCGACATCATTGAGGCCCGGCGCTTCGCCGAAGGCATTCATGCCAAATTTCCCGGCAAGCTCCTGGCCTACAACTGCTCGCCCTCTTTCAACTGGAAGGCGCACCTGGACGACAAGGTTATCGCCAATTTTCAAAATGAATTGGCCGAAATGGGCTACAAATTCCAGTTCGTGACCCTGGCCGGCTTCCATACCCTGAACCTGGGCATGTTCGACCTGGCCCACAGCTACAAAACCGAAGGCATGGCCGCATACGCCCGTTTTCAGCAGGCGGAGTTCGCCCATGGCAAAGAGGACGGCTACATGGCCACCACCCACCAGAAATTCGTGGGCACCGGCTATTTCGACCGTGTGCTCAACAGCATCACCGAAGGCCTATCTTCGGTTTCGGCCCTGAAAGGATCCACCGAAGAGGCCCAGTTCTAGCTTCTCGGCGCGCCCACCATGGGCGTAAAGATCCTCGGTGTTGTTCTGTGCACCGCCTTTCTCGCCTGCGCCGTGCGGTTCTCCGCCGGCCAGGCGAACATCGATATCGCAATGAAAAAGGCCAAAACCCGCATCATCCGGTTCCTCGAAACCGAAATCTGGCGTCTGGACAAGAGCGATCTCCCCACGGTCAGGGCCCTCTTGCTCAAACCCATGCGGGTCCTGCTGTTGACCGTTCAAGGCTACGTACGCGACGACTGCGCCTTGCGGGCGTCGGCCCTGACGTTCTACAGCCTGCTGGCCGTCGTTCCGGTGGCCGCCATGGCCTTTGGCATCGCCAAGGGGTTTGGCCTGGAACAACGCCTGGAAAAGATGTTTTATCAGCATTTGGCCGGCCAGGAAGTGGTCGTGGACAAAATTATCACGTTTGCCCGCTCGCTGTTGGCCAATACACAGGGCGGATTGATCGCCGGTATCGGGGTGGTGGTGCTGTTCTGGTCGGCCGTCAAGGTCCTCAACCACATCGAGGACACGCTCAACGACATCTGGAAGGTCCAATCCCGCTCGTTCGTCCGCAAATTTACCGACTATCTGGCCATCCTGGTCATCGGCCCGCTGCTGGTCATCCTTTCGAGCAGCATCAACCTCTTCATCATGGCCCAGGTCGAGGCCATCACCGGCCGGTTGGCCCTGCTCAAAATGGCCAGCCCGGTGATCTTTCTGATGCTCAGATGGCTGCCCTTCGCATTGACCTGGCTCCTGTTCATTCTCATTTATATCGTTCTGCCCAACACGCGCGTTCGGTTTTCCTCGGCCCTGCTGGCCGGTATCTTCGCCGGTACGCTGTTTCAAATCACCCAATGGGCCTATATCCACCTCCAGGTGTTTCTGTCCAACTATAACGCCATTTACGGCAGCTTCGCCGCGCTGCCCTTTTTCCTCATCTGGATGTATTTCAGTTGGATGATCGTGCTCATGGGTGCGCAATTCGCCTATGCCCATCAGCATGTGGATGCGTATGCCATGCAGGTCGATTTCCAGGAAATGAATTTACGCACGCGAAAATCGCATACCCTGACGGTACTGCGGTTGATCGTTTCCAATTTTGAAAACGGCGGCCCGCCTCTTCCCATCCGGGAAATTGCGGAGCGTCTCGCGTGGCCCTCCGGACTGGTCGCGCTATTGATCGATCAATTGGTCCAAAGCAACATCGTTTCCGCGGTCGAAATGGAAACGGCGGAAGAGATCGGCTATCAACCGGCCCGGGATATTCATGGCATAACGGTGGCCGATGTCCTGTTGCCCATGGGCGACGCAGCCCCGGAGGAGCGGAGGGCGCCAGTCGGGCATGGGGTTGAACGCATGATGGACGTGTTGGACAAACTGGAACATGACATCCGGAAGGCACCGGCCAATCGCCTGGTCAAGGATCTCTGAGGGGTTTGCGGGCTAAAAGATGTATTTGATCCCGACAAAACCGAGGACCAGCAACACCACGAAGGTGACCGCCATGAGGTCGAAATAGCGATCGATCACCCTCTGGATGCCGGGACCGAATTTGTAAATCAAGCCGGCGACCAGAAAAAAACGCGCCGAACGGGAAACCAGCGAGGCCAGCACAAAAACGGCGAAGTCGATCCGGAACATCCCGGCCGCGATGGTAAACACTTTGTAGGGAATCGGTGTGAACCCGGCAATGCCCACGGCCCACGCGTTGTAACGCCGGTATAGATCACCGATATAGTCGACCTTGTCGGCAAAGCCGTAAAGCTCCACGATGCGCTGGCCGATGCCGGTCATGAAGCCATAGCCGATGGCGTATCCGATACAGCCGCCAATGAGCGATCCCAACGCGCACACCCATGCATAGCGGAATGCCTTGGCGGGCTTGGCCACGGCCAGAGCGATAAGAAGCACATCCGGGGGGATTGGGAAAAACGAGGCCTCGGCCAGGGAGAGAAAAAAAAGGGCCCATGTGCTGTAAGGTGTCTCGGCCCAATGAAGCACCCAGTCGTACAGCCGTCGCAACATCTATGGCTCTCTCCAGCCGTGCTCCCCAATCAACTTGACAAAACGGCAGCCGCCGAGATTGACTTGGTGGATTCCTCTCTCATCGCGAACCAGCCGGACCAGATCCTGGCTGTACTGGTTGCCCACGGGAATCACCATTCGGCCGCCAACCGCCAACTGGTTGACCAGGACGGCGGGGATTTCAGGCGCCCCGGCCGTCACGATGATCGCATCGAAAGGACTCTCGTCCCGCCATCCCGATGTACCGTCGGAATAACGGGTGACAATGTTATGGTATCCGAGTTGGTCGAAAAGCTTGCGCGCCTTGACATAGAGGCTGTGAATGCGTTCGATGGTGTAGACCCGAAAGGCGATCTGGGCCAGAATCGCCGCCTGGTATCCCGATCCGGTGCCGATCTCAAGAACGCGATCGTCCTTGGTCAGCTGGAGGGCCTGGGTCATTTCGGCCACGATGTAGGGCTGGGAGATGGTCTGCTGCTCGCCGATGGGCAGGGGAAAATCGCTATAGGCCTGATCCATCAGGGCTTCACTGACGAAGAGATGTCGCGGCACTTTGCGCATGGCCGCCAACACGTTGGGGTCCGTGATACCCCGGGCCTCGATCTGCTTCTCGACCATGTCGTTGCGTAAACGATCAAACTTCATCGGCGTTTCCACTCCCGGCCACCGTCTATCAGAGCATCGGCACACGGTCAAGCGCATATTGAGGCCCCAGGACCCCGCAACTGTTCAATCTCCTTGGTTTTTACCCGAATAGATCCTCCCGGTTAGATCTTGTAAATTACCCGATCTTCGGTAATGACGATATCCACATGCTTATCGTGGCTTTCCAGAGGAACCGACGAGACAATCTGCAGTTCATAGACCAACCCCACCTTGCGGGTGGTAATGGGCAGGTCCGGAATCAACCGGTCGTAATAGCCATTGCCCTGTCCGACGCGACCTCCCTTTTCGTCCATGGCCACGCCGGGAATGATGGCGATATCCAGGCAATCGATGGGCACCGACTTGCATCTTTTGGGGTTGGGCTCCAGATTGCCCCGTGTGCCTTGAGCCAGGTCCCGGTTCAAATCGTCGACCTTGAACAGGCGCATGCTGCGCGAATTGGGATCGAATGCGGGCAACACGATGATCTTGCCGTACAGGTAGCTTCTTCGAATGATTTCCAGCGTATCTACTTCGTTCGGGGCAGGGGTGTACAACAGAACGATACGGGACTCTAAAAAATTAGCGAATTCAAACAACCGGTTCTCTATTGCGCGGGTGCGCTGGGTCACCTCATCGGCAGACAAAGCGGAGATCTTGCGTGCCACTTCGTTGCGGATGTCCTGCTTCTTCTCTCGAATTTCCTCCATTGCGTTCTCCGGTAAACTGGGTGTGAAAAAAAGACCGTTTGCGGCAACCTCGGACAAGGTCAACTCATAATGATCATTGACTAAATCATATGCCTACAGTATATTCTGAGCCATTGTTCACGTTTGGCCTCGTCTTCCTCGTTGGCTGGCAAGACCGAGGCCATCTTTTTCCGCATAAGATCCGGTTATCAGCAAAAAAATTTCGCCTAATATAGGGGCTCCCATGTTAGAAATCAAGTTCGTGCGACAAAATTTGCCAACTGTTCAAAAAGCGGTCGAAAATCGAGGCGGTACCGCTGATTGGGAGGCATTCAACCGCGCCGATGCGCAACGATCCGCCGTGTTGAACGAGATCGAGCAGTTGCGTCACCAGCGAAATGTGGCCTCCGAGCAGATCGCCCGATTGAAAAAAAACGGCCAGGCGGCCGATGCGCAGATGGCTGACATGCGATCGGTGGGAGACCGCATCAAACAGCTGGAAACAGAACTCACCGCCCAAGAGCAGATCCTTGGCGACATTCTACTCGGCATCCCCAATATCCCCGACCCATCGGTCCCGGTGGGTCGTGACGAAAAGGACAATCCGGTCATCAAAACCGTGGGTAGACCGCCCGAGTTCGACTTCCAGGCCAAGGGGCACTGGGACATCGGCGAACAGATGGGGATCCTGGATTTCGCCCGTGCCGCCAGAATCGCCGGGGCGCGATTCCCCCTCTATCTGGGTGCCGGGGCTCACCTGGAACGCGCCCTGATCAACTTCATGCTGGATATCCACACCAATGAACACGGTTATACCGAAGTGCTGCCGCCGTTCATCGTCAACCGCCAGTCCATGACCCACACCGGCCAATTGCCCAAGTTCGAACAAGACCTGTTCAAACTGGAAAACTGGGACTACTTCCTCATTCCCACCGCCGAAGTGCCGGTGACCAATATTCACCAGGGTGAGATCCTGACCGAGGAACAGCTGCCCGTCTATTACACGGCCTACACCCCCTGCTTCCGTTCCGAAGCGGGTTCGTATGGCAAGGATACACGCGGACTGATCCGGCAGCACCAATTCAACAAGGTGGAGCTCGTCAAATTCGTCGAACCGGAGCACTCCTATGAGGAGCTGGAGCGCCTGCTGCAGAACGCCGAAACGATCCTGCAACGCCTGGGCCTGCCCTACCGGGTGGTGACGCTGTGCACTGGGGACCTGGGCTTCTCTGCGGCCAAAACCTATGATATAGAGGTGTGGATGCCGGCTCAGAACATGTACCGCGAGATCTCTTCTTGCAGCAATTTCGAGGCGTTTCAGGCACGGCGGGCCAATATCCGTTTCAAACGTAAAGGCCAGAAAGGGACCCAGCTGGTTCACACCCTCAACGGGTCCGGCCTGGCCGTGGGACGCACGGTGGCCGCCGTTCTCGAAAACTATCAGCAGGCTGATGGATCGGTGGTGATTCCCGAAGCCCTGCGGCCCTACATGGGGGGAAAGGAGAAGATCGCGCCATGATGCCGGAACAGTTTCCCGAGCAGATCCGCGACCTCCTGATTCCCAAGCCGTCGGGACGTTTGATTTATCGCTGTCTGGGGTGCAATAGCGAATTCGGAATCGACCAGCTGCTCTATACCTGCCCCGAATGCGGGCGCGTCCTGCTGCTCTACGACGACCAGTTCCATCGTCTCAAGACCATACCACCGGAGCGATGGCGTCAGCTGTTCGACTACCGCGCCATGCTCACCCTGCCGGCCCTCAAAGGAATTTACCGCTACCACGAATTCATCGGACCGGTGATCCCTTTGGACGCGGTCGTCTACCTCGGTGAAGGGCATACGCCCGTGGTAGAGGCCAACGCTCACCTCCAGGCGTGCGTGGGGATGCGCTTCTTCTATAAAAACGACGGCCAGAACCCCAGCGGCTCCTTCAAGGATCGCGGCATGGCCAGCGCCCTGAGCTACATCAACTTTCTGATTCAAAGCGGCCAGGCAACGGATATCCTGGCGGTATGCGCCTCTACCGGCGACACCTCGGCGGCGGCGGCACTGTATGCCGCCTATTTGCGCCCCCATATCAAATCTGCGGTGTTGCTGCCGCACAAAAAGGTGACCCCCCAGCAGCTCTCCCAGCCCCTGGGCAGCGGCGCACGGGTCTACGAAATTCCGGGGGTGTTCGACGACTGCATGAAGGTGGTCGAAGCCCTGTCCGAACAGTACGAAGTGGCCCTGCTCAACTCGAAAAATGCCTGGCGGATACTCGGCCAGGAATCTTACTCTTACGAAATCGCCCAGGCCTTCGAATACGACATGGCCGACAAGGTCGTCGTGGTACCCATCGGCAACGCCGGCAACATCACCGCCGTGATGAGCGGTTTCATCAAATTCTATCAGATCGGCCTGATTTCCGACCTGCCCCTGATCGTCGGTGTGCAGTCGGCCCACGCCGACCCGGTCTATCAATACTACCGGGAACCCGACGTCGATAAGCGGTGTTTCAAGGCCCAGACCGTTCGGCCATCGGTCGCCCAGGCGGCCATGATCGGCAACCCGGTCTCCATGCCGCGCGTCATCCGACTGGTCGACAGCTACAACGAGATGGCCGGTCGCCAACGCATTCATTTCATCCAGGTCAGTGAGCAGGAGATCATGGATTGGCACCTGCGGGCCAACAAAAACGGCCACATCGCCTGTACCCACGGTGGTGAAAGTCTGGCCGGGCTCAAACAGGCCGTGGATCGCGGTCTGGTGGACCGTTCCACGGTGGCCGTGGTCGATTCCACGGCACATGCCCTGAAATTCAGCGGCTTTCAGGATATGTACTTCGAAAATGCCATGCCCCCGGAATTCGAGGTGACCCCCGATCCCAGGCTGATCAATGCACCGGTCTACCTTCACCCCGACCACCTGGATCAATTCCCTGCCCCGGGCAAACCGCTCGCCGGGCCGGCATTCGACCTTTTCGTCAAAGCAGTGACAGAGGCCATCGCCGATGATTTAAACCTGAGCCCCAAACATGCGCGCAAAGGATGATGACGCTTAAAACCAAATCCACTACGGATATCGCTCTCGGAGATCACCGGCTGGTTCGGCGGCTGTTGCCGCTGGTTTTGTTGTTGCCACTGGCCTTGTTGTTGCCGCTGAGCGGGGCAGGCCGCCCGGCCGACGCCAGCAGCATGATCTACAAAAACTACATCGTGCGCTACGACCGCGGATGGGATATCCTGTGTGAACCGTACGTGGTCCAGAAAAACGACTGGATTCTCAAAATCTTCCGTCAAAAAGGAGAGATCGCCCACGCAGATTTTCGGGATTTTTTAGGCATTTTTCAGCGTCTCAACCCCCATGTCACCGACATCAATCTTCTCCGGCCGGGCCAGGCCGTCGATATCCCGTTGCGCAAACTCGAGCACGGCACCTTGTCCGGCCAGGCCAGCGGCGTGGTCACCATCCCTTTCGTCACCCTGGCCAAGGTGACCGAGGCCGTGCTGCAAAACGCCATGCCTTACACCGTGCAGCGTGGTGACACGGTTTCCCAGTTGATTGCCAAATACTACGGCCGCTTTGGCAGCCGCGCCTACCAGGAGGGCGTCAAGCTGTTCCAGGCCGCCAATCCACAAATCGAAAACCTCGATAGGATTTATGCGGGGCAGAATGTCTACATGCCCGACCCGGCCATCCGCGAAAAAGAGTGGTACGCCGCCATGTACGACGCGGAAGGCAACCTGCGCGAGACCATCGACATGGGCACTGCCGGGGCCGCAGGAGCAGCGGGCCGGCCATTGCCCACCAGCGGGTTGCCGACGTCCGATCCCGAAGCGCCACCCGGCGCCCTGGCCCAAGCGGCCGCCACGGTCGGCGGTCAACTCAACGAGAAGGGCACTTATTTCATCCCACGGCCTACTGGCGACGACTTTGAAGTCGACCTTTCCCAACACCCCATGCTGACGCTTCCCGAGCAAAAGATGCTCTTCACGCGAGACGGCCGCATTATGGGCATCGACCCGGAAACCCTCAAACCCAACTGGCCGGAAGGCAAAGTGGTCACCTACGATGAGCAGGCGTCGGTGGAAGAGATTGTCGCCGCCATCTTCGACGCCATTGGCGGGGCAGAGGATCAGACCCGGAGCGAGGTTGGCTTCACCGCCGCGGGGGTGCAGGTGACGGTTCACGCCAAGTGGGTCAAAACGCTGGCCGATCAGCGATGGCTCTGCATCACGCCCATCGCCGGACCGGAAGAGCAGACCCCGGAATCCATTCGCCGCTACCTCGCCCAGAACGGCATCGAACTCAAAGAGGTGTTCCCCGGTGGCCAGGCTGTCACGGCCGACCCGGCTGCCGTTGGTCAACGGCACCTCGTGAAAAACATTCTCGCCATCGCCCCGACCGGCCAGAAGGATTTTGCCCAGCGTCTCTGCCGGGCGCTCGGATTTACCTACGCGCCCGATGTGGCCGTCACCTTCCCCTATGCCGGCATCCAGATCCAGGCCTATGCCAATCTGGTTACGGCACCCGGCGGAAAAGAGATCCTGGTGGATTTCGGCGATCTTTACGGGGACGCGGTCAAAGCCATCGGCGCATCGGGCATGCAGGTGGTTCAAATCAGCGCCGACGACACCTTCACGGCCATGGTCCGCAAGATATTGGATGGTCTGGGGTTTTCCTACACTGAAAACCCGACCCTGCCGGCCGCTCGGCGCTCGTCCGAGTACAACACCTTGGTCACGGTTCAGGGTATTCTATATACGGACGCCCAGGCCAACCGCGCCCTGCTCTCGGCCGCGGACCTGCATTCAGCCGTGACCGACCTGATCAGCGCCGAGGGCATCGCAGTGATCACATGGTAGCCCAAGCCGTTTCGCAATCTTCGACACGCCATACGGAGTCATCATGATAAACATCGACAGAATACCTTCACTTTCATACGTTCATACGTTCATACGTTCCACTTCTCGCAAAACTCGGCAGCCCTTTAAACCCAGCAGGCCGACAATGAAGCAATTTAGCCTGATCCTATCGACCTTGTTGCTCACCGGCCTGTTATGGTCCTGTGGCGGACAGCAAACCCAACACGATGAAGCCCTGGCCTCCGCCACACGAGAGATCGGCGAAGCCTATATGCGACAGGGCGATTACACATCGGCTCTGCGCGAACTCACCAAGGCCGAATCGCTGAACCCCGAAGACCCTTTCGTGCACAACAGCATGGGATTGTGCTACATGGCCAAAAAGCGCATGCCAGATGCCATCAGCCACTTTCAGAAGGCCGTGGCCCTGAAGCCGAGTTACACCCCGGCCCGTAACAACCTGGGGGTTGCTTACCTGACTGTTGAGGAGTGGGACCGGGCCATCGAAACCTTCAAGGAAATCACCAAAGACGCCCTCTACGCCACGCCCCAGTTTCCGCTCTCCAATTTGGGACTGGCCTACTACCGGAAAGGCGACTACCCGACATCGTTACAGTACTACAAGGAAGCGCTCAAGCTGCAACCCGACCTGGTCAACGCCCTATTTGGCACCGGCCGTACCTACCTGGCCATGAACCAGGGGCGCCTGGCCCTGCGTTACCTGGAACAGGCCGTCCAGCTGGCACCCAATGTCCCAGAGATTCATTTTCATCTGGGGGAAGCTTATCTTCTGACCGGTCAGATCGAGCAGGCTCGTGCCTCGTATGAGACGGTGATTTCTTTATCATCGCCAGAAAGTGAATTGACTCTGAAGGCAAAACAACGGTTGGGAATCGGGCGATAATTGTCCCTAACAGGGTTTAGGGCACAATCAAAAATGAAATAAGCTCTGTATAGAATCCAAGGCAGGGACAAAAAACGTTCCCATGCTGATAGCGTGGAAACGTTTTTTGTCCCTGCAATTTTCTGAGGAATACACCAACAATTATAAATGGTGGCGTATCTCCCTCTTCATTTCGGGCCTTGTAGGCCTATTCTTTTCAGCACTCTCTCAGCCTATCGATTCAGAGTGCTTATACTTTAACAGCCTTCCTTACGGATTCAACGCCGTCGCTTGCTCCAACGTTACGATCCTCGGGGTCATGAAAATTAACAGTTCGTTACTTTGTGTACTCCGGGTTGTATTCTTGAAAAGCCATCCCAGCAAGGGGATTCTACCCAAGCCTGGGAAACTGTTTTGCCCCTTGTTTTCCGAAGACTTTATGATTCCACCGATCACAATGGTATCACCGTCATTGACCAGTAGCTCGGTCTCGGCTTCGTTGGTGGAAACCGAGGGGACACCCGCGGTGATGCCAGCCACATCGTTTTTGGTGATATAGATGCTCATCGAAATGCGATTGTCAGGAGTGACATGCGGCGTCACTTCGAGCAGCAAGTCGATATTCTTGAATTTTACAGAGGACCCACCGGAAGAGTCGCGTTCCAGGTAGGGATACTCGACGCCCTGTTTGATCTTGGCCTTCTTGTTATCCAGAGTCAGGATTTTAGGTGACGAGAGAATTCGTCCTTCTCCCATGGTTTCAAGGGCATTGAGACGCGCATTGATGACAAACGGCACGCCGGTCAGGCGAGAGAAACTGATGCCGATATCATTATTACCCTCGGATGGGAAATTCATGCTTGCATCGGTACCGAATTCCCAACTCCCAAGGCTGTCCGGACCAAATGCGAGATCCCAGGTAATGCCCAGCTCCCTCGAAAAGGTATCGCTCACTTCGACCACACGCGCTTCGATCACCACCTGGGCGGTCACCTTGTCGATGCGGCGCACAATCTCCTGGGCCTGCCGCACGATTTCCGCCGTATCGGTGATGATGATCTGGTTGTTTTTCGCGTCCACGCTGACGCTGCCGCGATCCTTAGTCAAAATATTCTTGATATGCGGTTGAATCTCGCCGGCGGCATTCGAATAGCTAACCGGGATGTACTTGGTGATCAGCGGCTCCAGCGCCTTGACCTCCTCGCGCGCCTTACGGTAGGCTTCTAACTTGGCTTTTCGCAGGTCTTCCTCGGCCTTGAGCGTTTCCAGGGTAGCAATACGAACGATGTCTCCCTCCTTGGCCATGCCCAACTGGTTCATGCGGAGCACCAGGTCGAGCACCTGATCCCAGGGCACCGGTTTGTCCAGGGTCATGGTCACCTTACCCGTGACATCCTTGTCGATGGCAAAGTTCTTGCCGCTCACCTCCCGCAGGATGCGGAAGACATTTTTGATATCGGTTTCGTAAAAGTCCAGGGCGATTTTTTCCCCGGTGAACACCTTGCGTTGATAGCCGAGCATGGATTGAAGCTCGGCGTCATCGGCTTGCGCCTTGTCTGCCACGCTCATCATTTCAGGTGTTGCATCTGGCATGGCGGCACGGTTTGGGGCGCCGGCGGTGACTGGCGCCGGTATGGGGGCCAGTGCGCCCTCGCTGCTGGGCAACGGCTGGGTTTCAGCATCGCTGAGCACACGCTTCCAATCCGGCAGATTGGCCTGTTCGAGCGGCTTGGGCGGCACGCTGGACGATTCGAAATGGACCATCAACAGGTTGTCGGCCTGCTCTGCCACGTAGGGTACCGCTTCGCGCAGCTCGATGGAGACGATGGATTCGTTTTTCGCTTGGGACGATTGTGTGGGCATAATCCGGTCCACGGCGCTGGTAAAACGGGTGGTGATCAGGGGCCGCTGCCGATAGGAGGGAATGCGCGTGTTGAGCAGCCGGATCTGGAGCTGCCGCGGGCCGACCTTTTCGAGGCGGTAGTCCACGGCATGAGTGGTGCCGACCACCAGGGTGGACTTTCCCTCGGCCTCGCTGAGAAAATCGATCTTGTTGACCCAGGCCCCGGAAGCAGGCGCTTTACTGCTGCTCTTGACGATCGGTTGGGCGGACGATGTGCGGGCTGCCGTCTCTTGGGAGAGGGGCTCTGCCGAAGCAGCGGCGGTCGCCACAGCCGGTGCAGCATCGGCCTTGGCTCCGGCGGCTTCGGCCGACCGGGCAAAGCGCACCTGAACCGTATTGCCTTCCTGGACCGCTGTGTAACTGGCGTCTCCGGCCAGCTGGATTTCGACCCGCGCCGTACGCTGACCATTGCCCTGGCGCGCCGAAATCAATGGGATCATATCGATCGAATTGGGCCGGTTGATCTGGGCCTGCCCGGCGGTGGTCTCGGGAAAATAGAGCACCACGGCCAAGGGATCGGGTTGCTTCAGGGAAGAAAAGGTCAGGGGCCGGTCGGCCGTAATGGTCACCTGGACGCCCTCATCTGTCTCAACGGCTGCAATCGATGATATGGCCGTCAAAGGCGCCGATGCCTCGGGTGCCGCAGCCGCCTCGGGGCCAGGCTGGGACGCGCATCCGAAGAACATGACCGCCATGCCGAGGGTGAATACAATCAGGGCCGCGATTCTTGCAATTTTCGTTGTCATATTAAAACTCTCCAGCAGGTTTCTGAAGTTTCAACTCCGAATTTTCGATCCTTAGCTCTCCCATCACGTTCTCGACCTCTTCCTCGATCACGATGCGGTCCTTGTCGATATCGACCACCTGCCCCGCATTCAATCCGACATAGGTGCCCTTTTTGACCACATAGCCCTTGCCGGTGGCGTCTTCCACTAGGGCGCGGTTTCCGCTGGGTGATCGGATGATGGCCGTCACCTTGAGCTGGCTGAGTGCCACGCGCTCCAGAGGCGTTTGGGGTGTACGCTTTTCTCGCTTGCCCGTCGCCTTGGGTGTTTCCTGAAGATCGGGCTGTTCCTTGAAAAGCGGTTCGAAAGGATCGAAACGCCCATCGGGATTGTAACTGCCTGCGATTTGCATAGCCGCCTGGATCAACTCGGAAGTTTCGGCAGAGGGGGCCGCAACCGGCGCGACATCGGGAGCCGAAGGTTGCGCCTGGGGAGACACGTCGGTCTGCGGACCGGATGAGACCGGGGCCGGAACCGGTGTCGGCTTCACCGAAATCTTCTTGCTCGTGGCTTTGGGCTGGGGGGCTGGAGGCGCCTTCTCGCCGCATCCGAGCAGGCTGATCAGCATCAAGATCGCTCCCCACCTGAACAGCAGTACCATCAGTTGCCTCTTCATATTCGCCGTCACCTATCTCTTTTTCTTCTTGGTTCCGCCCTTTTTGGGTTGCACAGGGGCTTGTTCGACAAATTTGTATGTCACGGCCTGGCAGACCGTGGTCAAGGTGTTGCCCCCGTCTTTTTTAGATTGGGGTGCCATCTTGATATTCCGGACATTGACAATGCGCGGCAGGTTGGCGACCTTATCCATGAATACCACCATTTGGTGATAGGTACCGGTCACGCTGATATCCACGGGAATCTCGGCATAAAAATCCTTGCGGCTCTCCGGTTTGGGTTGAAAGAGCAGAAATTCCAATCCGGCATCCTTACCTGCCTGGGAAATACCGGTGATAAGCGAGGGAATCTCCTCGTTTTCCGGCAGGGCCCGCATCACCTGTTTGTACTGGGCCTCTTTATGCTTCATCTTGTTGCGCCAGTCGTTGAGCTCGGCCGCATTCTTTTTGGCCTTGGCCAGCTCCTGTTGAACCGAAGCGAGCTGTTTTTCCAAGGTGCCGATTTTGTCGTACTTGGGATAGAGAAGCAGCCAGATCGACAACCCGATGATCACCACCAGGACACCCGCATAAATGCCGATGCGCTGGGGTTTGCTCAACCCTTCAATCTTTTCAAACAGGGACGTCAGTGCGCTGCTTGACGTGTTGCCTTTTTTCATTTCTGTTTAACCTCACCGGTCGCTTGTTCGGGTGGCTTTACCTGAAAGTTGACATCGAACTGCTTGAGGCTCAGCTCTTTTCCGGCCTTGATCGTCTGATGCTTGATCGCCGCCAGACGCACCGCCTGAAATCGCTCCGACTTTTCGACGCGCGTCATGTAGTCGGCCACGGTCTGGTTGTCCACGGCGATGCCGCTCACCTTGAAGCCACCGCCTTGCTCCTCGACCTGGGTGTACCACATGCGTTTCTCCACCACGACCTGATAGAGCGCATCCAGGTTTTCAACGGGCGCCTTGCGGTCCCTTTCCAGCGATTCGATCACCTGGATCTTCTTGTCCAGGACGGCCAGATTCTTCTTGATCTCTTCGATCTCTTTGTTGATCTGCTGATATTTGGCCACCTGTTCGCGGGTGCTGGCGATCTCGCTATTGAGGTCATCCACCTTTCCGTTGAGATAGGAGTTGGCCCAAAAGATCAGCAGGCCCACAAAAACCACCGACATAAGGAACACATTCACCTGGTAGCGAATGTTCTCTTTTTTCCGGGCTGCACGATATGGAAGTAAATTGATGCGTATCATTTGTCATCCATTTTGCGGGTGGCCAGCCCCATGCAAATGGATGCCTGGGGGGCGATTTTTTCAAGATACTCGGTATCGAATTTTTCACTGTCGACATAAAAATGCTGGAACGGGTTGATGGTACTCACCTCGGCCGACGTCTCCACCGCCAGCAGTTGACGCAGTTCCTGGATATTGCCGCCGCCGCCGCTGAGAACGATTTTCTTGATATGATCGTCGGGGTAGGTGGAGTAGAAAAAGTCCAGGGCCCGTCTGATCTCCGTGCACCAATCTGTGACCACCGACGAGATGATATCCGAAAGGTCCTCGGCCGAAATTTTGTCGCTGCCTTCACCGAATTTGATCGCCTCGGACTCTTCGCTGGAGCAATCGATCAAGTTGGCGATTTTCTGATTGATCTGCCCGCAACCAAGGGACACATCGCGCATGAAGACCGAAATGCCCCCCTTGAGAATGTTCAGAGAAGTTTTGCTGGCCCCGATGTCGATCAAGGCGATATTCTCATCGGACTGGGGCTCGTAGTTGATTTCAAAGACATTCTGCAAGGCGAAAGCGTCCACATCGATGACGCGCGGCTCCAGTCCGGCCAGTTCGGCCAGATGGACATAGTCGTTGACCATCTCTTTCTTGGCGGCCACCAGAAGCACATTCATCTGGTTGGGATTGTTTTCGCTTTCGCCCAGAATTTGGAAGTCGAGATTGACGTCGTTGATATCGAAGGGAATATATTGCTCGGCCTCGAAGTGGATGGTGTCCTGAAGCTGCTCCTCGCTGGCGGTTTGCACGCTGATCTTCTTAACGATCACCGAATAGCCGCCAATGGAGATGGCCACGCTATGGTTTTTGATGCCATAGGATTTGAAAAGGTTACGCAACACTTCCGCCACCGCCTCCGGGTCCTTGATGGCGCCGTCTTCGATCAAACCCGGTGCGATGTCGATCATCCCGAATTTGGACAGGGTGTAGCCTTTTTTGCCTTCGATTATCTCGGCAGCCTTAATGGCCTTGGAGCCGATATCGAGTCCCACCAATCGATTCTTGGTACCAAACATAGTCTACTCTCACTCGCCAAAGATTTTTTTCGCGTCCGACAAACCGTATCCAAGGGCCAGTAATATCTTACGCTTGGTTTCCATCCGACAAGGTTTTCCCTGCTCGATTCGCGTAATGGTGATCGGTGACACATTTGCTTCTCTGGCTAATTCGGATTTGCTCATCAAAAGAGATTCGCGAATTTTTTTTAATGAATTCTTAGCCATGTTCAATTTTTTGCCTATCCGTATTTTAGAATTTGCGTATTGGCCATCGACCAAAACCATCTCCTTTAACGATACTCTGATGTTAGCTTTATCCTCATTGAAGCAAATTTGGGTGTCAAGTGAAATTATGCATAATTTATATATAATTTTGTTTATTTAGGCCATATTGTGTGACACTTTTTGACACAACAATATATTGTGCCATTGGATATGATGCGCTAAGATTTGTTTTTATGGCCATTGGCTTTTCCGGTGCTGGGGTCACGCGCGCTTCGTTTCGGTTCGATTCATTTCGCGGCAGCGCATATCCAAGTCATCGACCACGAATTTGCAAACTTTAGGCCATTTTGAAGAAAAGCATGAATAACGTGAACAAATCGCATGTGATGCCCCAAAGATCCCTAAGTTATATATAAATAGATGTCACAGGCGTATAGAATCGTATAACAATACCGTGTCGCCATGAAGGTCAACAATTGGACGGTCACGTGGGCCGAGCGTCAACAAAGGGGACGCGTCGTCCATCGCTATCGCGACCGGCACCGTCCTGCTCGCAAGACCGTGTGCCAGCCATAGAGGTATATGCGACCCTTTTTAAATGAACTGAAGCTGCCGGCGGCATCACCGCCCCCCTCGTCCGAACGCGCCAAGCCTTTTCGACTGGTGAAATATTTTTCGCTTTCGAGCCTGGTCCTGATTTTCTTCGGCACAATCATTCTTTCCATCCTCAACACGCATTGGATTCGCACCATGCAATTCTCCAAGAGCGAAGCCTATGCCCTTTTACTCATTGAAAATCTCAACCACCAGGTCTTCATGCAATTCATTCTGCCGGTGGGCATCAAGTTCGGGAAGATCGAATTGCGACACAAGGACCAGTACGAGCGCATGGACAGCGTGGTGCGCAGCACCCTGCACAGTTTCAAGGTGGATATGGTCAACATCTACGGCGTCCGCGATGTCATCGCTTACAGCTTTTCCAAGGAGTTGATCGGACTCGAAAATCTCGGCGGCACGAGCCACCAGAACGCCCTGGAAGGGCGGCCGACCTCCAGGCTGATTCAAAAAGGCAGCTTCTGGGAGCTGTTTTTCGGGCTGCCCGAAGAGATTAAAATCATCACTTTCGCCGCCTTGCGCATGGAAAAACCCCTCAGCCCGGTGGCGGGCGAGGTGCTGGGGGTGGTGGAGATCGTCCAGGATCTTTCCAACGATTATAAAGAGATATTTCGCTACCAGATCATGACCATGATCACCATCAGCGTTGTGATGATCATCCTCTTTCTGGTCATGATCTTCGTGGTCAAACGCGGCGAGGGGATCATCCAGAAAAGAGCCCAGGAGCAACTCAAGCTCAAAGAACAGCTCAGCCGCGCCAAGCATCTCTCGTCGCTGGGTGAAATGGTGGCCGGGGTGTCCCACGAGATCCGCAATCCGCTCGGAATCATCAGTAGTTCTGCGGAATTGCTGCGAAAAAAAATACCCGCCACCGATCCGATGATCCAGATCCCCAACATCATCATCGAAGAATCGACGCGCCTGAACCATATCATCACCGACTTTTTGAACTTTGCCAAACCCAAAAACCCCAATCGCTTTGCCTGCCGCATCGAAGATGTGATTGATAAAAATATTCGCCTTCTGGAAACCCAGGCACAAGCCGACGGCTTCCATATCCATGCCAATTTCGAAGGTGAACTGCCGATCATCATGGCCGATGCGGACATGCTCCATCAGGCCTTTTTAAATGTTTTCATCAATGCCATGCAGTCCATGCCCGACGGCGGCGACATCACGGTGAAAGCCAAATCGGCGAACAACAGCCTCTGGATCGCCGTCGAAGACCAGGGCGCAGGGATCTCGGATACGGACATGGAAAAAATCTGGGACCCCTTTTTCACCACCAAGGATAAGGGAACCGGACTGGGATTGGGCATCGTCAAAAACATCATCGAGGCCCACCAGGGGGCGGTGCGCATCGAAAACCGTCCGGAGGGCGGCGCGCGTGTGACGATCCGGCTGCCTATAGAAGAGGGATAGCGATATGGACACGATTCTCATCGTCGATGATGAAAAAAACTATCCGCTGGTACTCAGCGCGGTATTGCAGGAGGAGGGTTTTGAAACGCTGACGGCCAATAGCGGCCACGAGGCCCTGGCGGTTCTGGAACACTCCGATGTGGACCTCGTCCTTACCGACATGAAAATGCCCAAGATGGACGGCATCGAGCTGCTCCAGAAGATTAAAACCATCGATGCGGAGCTGCCGGTCATCATGATGACCGCTTACGGAACCGTCGAAAAAGCGGTGGAAGCCATGCAGAAAGGGGCCTACAGCTACATCCTCAAGCCTTTTGACAACGAACAGCTGATTCTCTATGTCAACAAAGCCATTGCCATGTATCGGGTGGTCAAGGAAAATCGGCAGTTGCGCAGCGCCGTGGAGAACCTTTACAGCTTCGGCAACCTGATCGGCAAGAGCAAGGCCATGCAGGATATCTTCGAAACCATTCGCAAGGTGGCGCCGGCCACGGCCACGGTACTCATCGAAGGGCCAAGCGGCACCGGCAAGGAGTTGGTGGCCAAATCGATCCACTTCAACAGCCCGCGCCGCAATCAGCCCTTTGTGGCGGTCAACTGCTCGGCGCTGGCCGAGAGTCTGCTGGAAAGCGAGCTCTTCGGCCATGAAAAGGGGGCCTTCACCGGCGCGGTCTCCATGAAAAAGGGACGTTTCGAGCTGGCCGACCAGGGCACCCTGTTCTTGGATGAAATCGGGGAACTTTCTTCTTCGCTGCAGGTCAAGTTACTGCGCGTGCTACAGGAGAAGGTCTTTGAGAGGGTGGGCGGCATTCGTCCCATTTCGGTCAATATCCGGCTCATTGCCGCGACCAACAAATCCCTGAGAGACGAAATCGCCAAGGGACGTTTCCGGGAGGACCTTTTTTACCGCCTCAATGTCGTCCATATCGTCCTGCCGCCCCTGCGCGACCGGCTGGAGGACATCCGCCCGCTGACGGCCCATTTTATAGCCAAATATGCGGAAGAACGACCAGATGAAAAACCGGTCACACGGCTGGAAAAGGAGGTCGAACGCCTCTTTTACCAATATGGCTGGCCGGGCAATGTGCGGGAACTCGAAAATGTCATCGAGCGCGCCATGGTCATGTGCGCCGGGGAGACGATCACCGTCGATGACTTGCCCCTGGACTTCAGGAATAATGTAACCCAGAACAACAAACTCAATCTTGAGGGCCTCTCCCCCAAAGCCACCCTTTACGAAACGCTGGCCCATGTGGAAAAGCAGATGATCCTGCAGGCGCTTCAACAGGCCGGATATGTCCAGTCCCATGCGGCGTCTCTTCTGGGCATCGGCAAAAGCGGTCTGAATCAGAAGCTGAAGAAATACGGGATCGATGTGGCGGAGTTCATCCAGCCCGAAGAGTGATGGCCATGCAAAAAGTCATCGCCGGACGACGCCGTAAAAAACGGCTTATCCCGCAATTTTTTCAGTTGCTGCGGCGGTTTCACGGGCGATATCGACATAAATGGAATTCGGAAAATCGGCCGCCAGCCGTTCGAAGGTTTGCCTGCTTTTCGCCCCGTCCCCGCTGGTCCGATACAACTGTCCCAACTGGAAGAGGGCGTTGTCTTTGAGTACGGTGCTGCCGCTGGCCAGGACCTTTTCAAAGGCCTCGATCGCAGCGGACGCGTCTCCCTTTTGCAGGTAAGCCATGGCCAACCCGTTAAGGATCGTGTTGCCCAGACTCGAATGTCCCTCGAGCCGATCGAGAGCCTCGCTGTAAAGCGCGATGGCTTGATCCGGCATGTTTGCAGACAAACTGATGTGGGCCAAAAAAACACCTGCCAGGCGACCGGCGTCATAACGGCCGTAACCATCCACCAGCCGCTGCAATTCAGGCTCGGCCGCGGCAAGGGCCTCGGCCGGTGAATTGCCCGCCTTGACGGCCTCCGCATAGGCGGTCATGCCCCGGCTCAGCAGGGCCGCAGCGGCTCGCTCTCGGTTTTCGGAATACAATCGATATCCGGCCACGAGGATGAGAAAAACGAAAAAGGCGCCGATGCCGTAAGCCAGGGGCTTGGCATTGGCCCTGGCCCACTGCACGACCTTGCCGGTCAGCGTCAAAAATTCATCGGGTTTTTTGACAAGTTCCTTGCGCGTGATCTTTTTCCCGGCCATTAGCCCTCCATCTGTTTTCGGATCGCCGTCCAGCGCGTTTCCGGAATATTTGCCCCTACGACCTGGCACACCTCATAGCCACAAAGCGATGCCAACCGTCCACAGCGATCGAGCGGCATCCGGTTCACCAGACCGTACAGAAAACCGGATGCCCACAAATCACCGGCACCCGTCGTATCCTGGGCTTCGCCGTTTCCCAAAGCGCTGACAGCCAGAACATCGCCGTTCGTGCCGATCAGGCTCCCCCGGGCGCCGAGTTTCAATACGGCCAGCGGTACTTGGGACGCCAGGATGGATATCGCCTTCGATTCGTCCCGGGTTCCGGTGTAGGCATGGGACTCATCCTCATTGGCCAGTAAGATGTCCACATACTCCGCGATCAACTCAGGCAGAATATCCCTGGCCTCTTCGACCACGTTGAAGCTGGCCAGATCGAGAGAAATCAGCGCTCCGGCATCGCGGGCCGCTTTCAACGCGGCCCGGATCAAGTCCCGATTGAAGAGCAGATAGCCTTCGATATGCACGATGGCCGCCTCCTCGAAACAGGCCGGGGTCATCTCCTCGGGCCGCGCTTCGGCGGAAGCCCCCAGATAGGTAAACATGGACCTTTGAGCATCCGGTGAGACGATGGAAAGCACCCGGCCGGTGGGGGAATCGGAATTCAACAAAAAAGAGTGGACGCCTTGTCTGGTCAAATCGTCACGGAACAACCGGCCCATGGGGCCGTTGCCGCACTTTCCCACGAATTGAGCGTGCCCGCCCAGGCGGCCGATACCCACCACCGTATTGCACGCCGATCCGCCGGGAACGATTTGCGGCGGGTTGGTCGCCTGTTGGACGGTCCGATCGATAAACTCCCTGTCCACATAGGTCATGCCCCCCTTGATGGCGCCCACCCGCTGTAGAAACGTATCATCCTCGCGGGCCAAAATGTCCACCAGGGCCGAACCGACACCGGTCACCTTCCGTCTTTGCGGATTCAAGCGGTCGTAAATCTGGGTCATGTTCACCATACCAGCGTCTCCAGTACCCATCCTTTGTCTCCATCCGCGTGTTGGATTTCGAACCAGCGGTCCTGCTTTTGCAACACTTTGAAGGGGATTCCGCGATCCACGGTAAAGGCGATATCATGGTCTGTCCCCGGACCCGAACGCACATTGCAACGGGATACGCGAACGATCACCGTGGGTGTCTGATCGAGCAGGGCGGCATGGATCCACCCCTGGTCCCCTTCGAAGTCCTTGAATCGGTACCATTCGCCTTTTTTTTCAACAATCAATACCGGATGATATTTTTCGATCTGCCATAAGGTGTCATGGTTAGTCCCTGGACCGGATCGGATGTTGACGATATCTTCCTTGGCGGCCATGCGCTCGGCCGCTGCAGCCTGCCCTGCCGCCAGGGCGATCCACACGCCGATCAACATGACTTTTGTGATGTGCGCTAATCTCATTTTAAATCCTGTCGTTATACCCCATCACGTATTGCTCAGGACTGGACCTTCAAGCTGCCTGGCCTCTCTTCACAGGTCAAGGCGGACACCATGATTTTGCTCGCCAACCCCTGCCCAAGGACCAGTCGATTGAAGTCTGAGGCAATCACGACTTGCCCTCGGTTGATGTTGGTGATCACCTCGATCTCGTCTCCGATACGCAACCCCATGGTCAACAACCGCATTTTCAAACGACCGCCGCCTCTGAAGGCCACCACCTTCAACCGCTCACCGGGTCGGGCGGCGTCGAGGGAAAGAAGATCCTCCCGGTGCGCCAGGCATTCCCGACAGATCCCGTATAGCTCCATTTTGTGCTGCAACATATGGAAGCCATAGGTCGAGGCGATCTGCTCCTGCAGCTTTTCGATGGCATCGTTTTCGAACTCGATGATTTTTCGGCACTTGGTGCAAACCAGGTGATCGTGGTGCTGCCCGAGATGACGGTGCTCGTATCGCACCTGCCCGTTGTCGAACCGGCTGGCCTGGGCAAAGCCGTAGTGGCACATCATTTCGATGGTTTCCTGAACAAACGCCTCTTCCAGGTGATGGCCCGCCGCATGCACGGCCTGCGTCAACTCCTGGGCCGTAACATGCTTCTCGATGTTTAAAAAAACTTCCAAAACAGCCAAACGATCCTCGAAGCGATCGATACGATCGCCCTTGAACAGCTTGATGAATTGTTCCTTTTCCCGTTTATGGATGGCCAGTGACGTCATTACCGAACGACCTCTTCAGGGTAGCATGTGAGATCCGCATCGCTCCAAACTGAACTATTTGCTGTGTCCAGGCAAGTTCCAAGTGGTACACGATCCGCTGGAACAGGTACGCGAAGTGGTGGACGGGCCGGAATTGGCGCCGCTCCCCGCTGCACCCATGCTGAAATTGGTCGCGCTGATGACACGCTCCAGTTCCACCGAGCCACACTTCTTACAACGCATGGGCACCTTTTCCTCTCCCGTCCCCATGACCAGCACTTCCATGAACGTTTCACACTTCAGGCACTTGAATTCGTATATCGGCATTTCTGCTCCTTTTATCATCGGGATAATTAGAACTTTTCTTTCTATTATCAATAACCGGGGCTTGTCAAGCCGTGGTCGATGGCATTTCCAAATGCGCGATACGGCGCTGACGTATTCCGTCCTTCAACCAACCGGCAAGCGAACCGTCACCTCGGTGCCGCGGGGGTCGGCAGCCGCCAATGCGATGGTGCCCCCATGGCGTCGAACGATCTGGTGACAGATGTACAGCCCCAACCCGGTGCCCCGACCAACGGGTTTGGTGGTAAAAAATGGCTTAAACACATCCTGGCGGATAGCGGCCTCGATGCCCGATCCGTTGTCCCGGCACTGGAAGACCACATGCCCGCCGGCCGCATCGTGCCAGGTGTGCAAGCAGACTTGGCCGCCACGACCCGCCAACGCCTGGATCGCATTTTGAATGATGTTCAGGGCCACTTGTCCCAGATGGGCAAAATTGCCTTGCAGCTTGGGCAGTTGCGGGTCGAGATCGGTTTCGATGTGCAGCTGCCGGTGCTTGTATTGATTGTGCAATACTCGCAGGGCATCCTGGACCACCGACGTCATGTCCACCGCTTCCTCGTAGGTCTGCGTCTGGCGTGACAGGCCCAGGAGGCTGGCGACGATGGATTTGGCGCGAGCCAGTTCCTTGTCGGCGAAATGCAGATCGTCCAGCAGTTCGGGGTCGAGCGGTCGGTTCCGATCCCACTGGGACAACTCCTCGGCAATCGATTGGAGCAGGCTGGTCACACTGGTGAGTGGATTGTTCAGCTCGTGGGCCACGCCGGCCACGAGTTGACCCAGAGCGGCCAGGCTTTCGGAGCGGATCAGTTGTTCCTGGGAACGCTCTTTTTCCGCAAGGGCGGTTTCCAGAGCTTCGGTGCGCGCGGCCACCTGCGCTTCCAATGTCTGATTCAGCTCGCGAAGCGCCTGGTAGGCCTGGGCATTTTGAATGGCAAGAGCGCTTTGATGGCACAAGGGCAACAGCAGGTCCAGGTCCTCGGCGGAAATTATCCGGCCGCTGCGCTTTTCGCCCAGCACCAGAAAACCTTTCAAACGCTCCCTGAAACACATAGGGAAAACGGCCTCTCCACGTAGCCAACGCATCTGCGACAGCACCCCGACGGTTTTGCCTGCACGGGCCGCTCCCAGCAGTTTTTGCTTTAAAATGGGAAGGGACCGGCCTTGCAGGGCCGACACGAGACAGGATTCTTCGGCCAGAAACGCATCCTGCCACTGGTCTGTGCCGTCTCCTGCCGCGGCAATCGCACGATAGCCATTGACGGCTGGATCGGCGAGAAAGAGCGTGCAATGCGTCACCTGCATGGCGTCGATGATGGTTCCCTGCAACAGTTGGGTGATCTTTTGCCGGTCGAGAATAGATGCAATGGTCTGGCTGATGTGGTTCAAGGTCATGCGATGATCGAACGAACCCTTGAGCCGCATGCGATCCATGCCTTGTTGGAGCCATCCGGCCAGAGGTCCGGAGGCCATGGCCGCGGGAATCAAAAACAGAAGGGCCATAAGATGGGCCGCGCTGAATCGAATTTCCATGGCAGGCAAAGGCAAGACATAAGCCATCAGAAGATAAACGGCCGCCAACACCATCGTCATGGTCAGGTATACGAAACCTTTGCGCAGGAACACACCGGAATCGAGCAGATCGTAGCGGAAAAAGCCAGCCGCAAATATGATCAATGGAATAAACCCAAAAGCGCCGGGTGGGTAGACCGGCACACCGAAGAGGGTCAGGCAGTTCAGCGTGGTCAGTATCCCCAGCAGGCCGAAGCCGATGAATAGATAGTGAAGTTTGTTTTTGTAGATACTGCGCGATTCGCGACGAATGGCCCGATATATTATGACGACGTTGTAACCGGTGGCAAGAACGGCGCCGATTCCCATCAGGATGAACAAGGGCCCGCCCTGGCCGAAGTAACCGAAAGCGAAAAAACGGGTATCCGCGATGATCCATCCTCCCCACGGCGCGCAGGCCGCCACCAGGGCGGCGTAGCCGTAGGCGAATGGGACCACATGACGCCGGCGATCCATCCCAAGATACAGGTGGAAGAAGTGGATGAACAATGGAAGTAAAAAAGGGTGAAACAGGTGGCCGATGCGGCTGGCCATCAACGCCACCCGTGCAGACGGTGCATTGAAATTGATCAACATGTCGATGTAGAGCAAGCTTCCAAAAAAACAGAGCGCGGCAAACAGGCGGTGGGACTTTCCTTTGTGCCGGCCAAGAACGATGTGTGCTGCCATTGCGCCCAGCAGCACCGCGGTGAAGAGCGGCGGCAGGCTGTACAACAATCGGTCGAAAAACATGGCAACCCCTTTGGTGAAAAGATTGCAGATGAGACCGGCGGCTCATCACGATGACAAGGCGCAAGTCGTTCATCCGGATCGACAACGGCGGCCCTGCGCGACCGCCAGGGCAGATCCGGGATTTACAATTTCGGTTCGTTCACAATAGACGGCGAATGCCGTGTTCGGAAGGGCATGGTTTATCGGCCCGTGGAGAGCATCTCACGGGCGTGGGCCAGGGTGGTGGCCGTGATCTTTTCGCCGCCCAGCATGCGGGCCAGTTCTTCGACCCGCGCTTCGGGCGCCAGCGGCATGATGGTTGTCCGGGTTCGGCCCCGGGAAACGCTTTTCACGATATTAAAATGATGATCGCCATACCTTGCGATTTGCGGCAGATGGGTGATGCACAGAATCTGATGGTGACGGGCCAGATGGGCCAGCTTTTTTCCCACCACATCGGCGACGCCGCCGCCGATGCCGGCATCGACTTCGTCGAACACCACGGTTTCCAAGGCATCGCTATGGGCCAGAATGGCTTTCAGGGCCAGCATCACCCGGGACAACTCCCCGCCCGAAGCGATGCTGGCCAACGGTTTGATCGCCTCTCCGACATTGGGAGCCATCGTGAAGACCACCCGGTCCGAACCGCTTTCTGTCAGCGCAAGGCCCTTGTTGGCCAGGAACGGACCGGTCTCCCTGAGCTGGTCCACCGGCTGTATGTCCACTACGAACCGGGTGCCGGCCATCTTCAGATCGGCCAGCTCCCGCTCCACCTTTTGAGACAACAGCTCAGCCGCCTTGCGGCGTTTGTCGGACAATGTTTCAGCCAGACCGCAAAGCGCCTGGTGGTTGCGCTGCAGTTCGGCTCTGATTTCGGATAGCCGCTCGTCCAGGGTGTCGATCTCTTTTAATTGGCAGGCGATATCTTCGGCGTGGGCGTGAACCGCTTCCAGGGACCCGCCGTATTTGCGTTTGAGCTTGTTCACCGTATCCAGGCGCGCCTCGACAGTCTCCAGCCGGCCGGGATCCAGGTCGATGTGCCGCAGATAGTCCCGCAGGCGACCGGCCAGATCTTCCACCCGGTAGGTCACCTCTTCCAGTTCGCCGGAACGGTCCTGCAATTGGTCGTCGATGCGCCCCACTCGCGAAAGTGCCTTGGCCAGCTGGCCGAGGATTTCAAACACGGCACCGTCGCCGCTGTAAAGCGCTTCGATGCACTGCTGCACGGTTTGAAACAGCTCCTCTCCGTTCTTGAGGCGCAGGCGCTCTTTTTCAAGGGTTGCATCCTCATCGACTTGCAGGTCCGCCGCTTCGATCTCCTGCAGCTGAAACCGCAGCAGTTCGGATTGCTCGTCCTGGCGACGCTGGCGCTCGAGCAGCGCCTGCTCTTCGCGGATCAGGGGCAATATACGGGCGTGGCTCTCCGCGTAACGGCCGCGCAGCGGCAACAAATCGCCGAACTGGTCGAGAATGGAAAGATGCTCCTCCTCCCTGAGCAAGCCCTGGTGGGCGTGCTGCCCCGCAATGCTGGCCAGTCGGGCGGTCAGGTCGCCGAGCAGCTGCATGGTGGCCAGTCGGCCGTTGATATAGATGCGATGACGATCCTGATTGGAGATGATCCGTCGCACCAGCAGCCCATCGCCGGCGTCATACCCTGCATCGACCATCCGTCGGGCGATCTCGCTGCCGGCAGGAATGTCGAACAGCGCCTCGAGTTCGGCGCTTTCTGCGCCGGTGCGGATCAGGGCGGCCGATGCCCGGCTGCCCAGCAATAAATTCACGGCATTGATGATGATCGACTTTCCCGCTCCGGTTTCACCGCTGAGGATCGTCAACCCCGGGGAAAAACGAATGCTGAGATCCTCGATAATGGCGAAATTGCGAATGGTGAGTTCCTGGAGCATATGTCGACGCCCTGCCTCCTGCCTAGTGCACTATATTACGCTGACATAATGGGCCACTTGCTTGCAGTCGTATTCGTACTCGCACTCGAAAGATCCCCCTGCTTGTGTCAACGATTCCAGGATGGATCGAGTACGAGTACCGCTGCGCTGAAGTACGCGTACGAGTACGCTAAGTATCCATTCCATTGGCTGTATGGGGCGACATATAGGTCAGCTTATTTATGCCTGCGTGTACCTAGTGCGGCGATGCACCTGCGTTGCGCCGCAGGGATACCTTGCGCCAGCCGCCGTCCTTGACCCAACAGTGCCATCCCCACTTCAACCAACCCAAAAGAGCCCATGCCAACCATAAGGACCAGACCAGCATCAGCAGGTTGAACAGCCACACCGGCAGGCTGATCAGCCAGGGTTGCGGCATGTTCCCCGCGATGTGGTCCTGGGTCCACTTGAGCACCATGTGGCTCGATTGGTTGCCGGCGATCTGCATCTCCGGCTGGCCCAGCAGGCCGGCCTTGACCGCTGCAAAGAGGGCCGCCAGGGCGGCCAATGTCCATGCGACCAGCCCGATTTGAATGGCGTTGAACGGCAGCCAGTGCTGCGGCAGAGGAGACTTCGCCCGCAGGCCCAGGGCCAGCAGCCACCCCACGATGATCAATGCCATGGCCGGTGGGACCTGGGTCAATCCCAACCCCAGCAGCAGCCATTGCCAGCTCCTCAGCGGCGTCAGGGGCAAACGCGCCAGAACCAGGGCCGCAAGGACGATGGCGATCAGATAACTCCAGAAGAGCACCGCCGGCCCCCAACGGGGACCGCCGACCATCAGGATCCAGCGTTGGGCCGGCACGTTCACCGTTACCCGGGCATTGACCGCCGGTTGGCCCAATTTCACCTCGGGAACTTTGAAAAAAGTGCCGAAGGATGACAGCTGCTGCCACCGGACCGCCACCGCCTGGGCCCCCGGTTGCAGGGGCACGGTCACATAGGGTCCGTCCTGGCGCACGGGAAGCGTTCTACCGCCGACCGTCACCTGCTGCAAATTGGCATTGGACGGCAGCTCCATCGTATGCTGCCCCCCGCGGCTGGTCCGTATCCGCATGCGCAGCTCGCCCTGGCCGAAACGCTGCCCCGGCGTCAACACCAGGTCGGCGCCATCGATGGTCTTGATCTGCCCGGGTACGGCCTCCGGACGATTTACCCGGATCGTGATTTTTTCACCGGGCCAGGGCTGCCAGCGCGGGCGCCACTGACCGGCGGCGTCCTGATGGTGGACGGCCGCAATGCCCTCCGTTTCGCAATGCCAGATAGCACCCGCATCCAGGATCCATGTTTCGGTCCACGGAACGGCCTTTGGCGCTGTCAATTCGATTATGGGCGCGATGGTTAAGACAGAGTCGAAGGTCACCATCCTTTCGGACGGTGCCATGTTGATCAGGGCCTGCCCCTGGTCGACCTGGACGCCGGAAGTGGTGATCGATTCATCGGCCATCAAGGGCAGCGTCACCACGATGGGCGCACCGGTGGGGGTCAACCGCGTCACCGTGGTCGTTACCTGCCAGGTCAGTCCCAACCGCAGCAGCCGCTCGACCTGTAAAAACGGCGGGAGGCTGCCGGCGGGACGATCTGCCGATGGCGACCGGTCGTTCTTCAAACGGGTCAATTGGATACTGGATCCGGTATGGCCATTGGGATCGATGCCGTCCAGGCGCCACCCTGACGCCGCATAGGAGGCGTTGTGCGGTCGGAGCGGCAGCGGCATCTGAATCACCGATACCGCTGCCACATCGGCGGTCAGATTCAGGGTGTGGACGCCCGAAGGCACCAGGGCCCACATCTGGCCTTGGTCGTCGACGCGCAACCCGCTGATCGGTGCGTTATCCAGCAGGATCTGATCGGGCAGCCACGACCTTCGGTTGACCGGTAACGGGACAGCCATGCGATCAGCACAGTGAATTTTCAACATCACCTGCAGGTCGTCTCCGGATGCGACCACCTCCATGCGTGCAATCTCGGCACAGTGGGGCAGGCAATCGGGCTTCTCCAGGAGACGCTGGCGGAGCTCCTCCAGAAGAGCCGGCGGTGGAAAGATCGATGCATCGGCCGCATACGCCTCCGGCCGAAGCATGCCGAGGCACAAAACAACCCATACCACCGCCGCGGTTGCATTGAACCTGTCGCGGACCCGCTGCCACCATGGCCGCCACCACGATCGCCAATCGAACAGGATCCACATCAACAAGATCAGAAAAGCGACCCTGAGCATGGCCAGGATAAAATTCACGATCGGTGAGAGCAGATAGAACCGAATGTCTTGCGCCTTGGATACCGGGCCGCTCCAGCGCAGTTGAACCGATCGCCACTGCCAGTCCGGCAGGCCGGGTCCGGTGGGAATCAGTGCATCGGGATCATGGTCGATCAGATCAGCCTCCTTCACGGGAACGGAAACCGCGGCGGACGGGGTCTGCGCCCGTCCTGCCTTGGCCATCATCCTGGAACTCATGTCCGATTCGTCCATGCGCTCGACCATGGGAGCGGGGGGCGCCAGGTTCGACAGCTGCGTTCGGGCCGGAATGGGCCGATCGGCATGAGGGGCCAGTTGGGGGTACAGGCCCCAGCGGATCTCCTGCACCACGAAAGGGATGGCCGTGATCAACAAAACCGCCACGGCGCCGATGCCCCACATCGTCACCAGACGCCTGAACCAACCAGCCGGCAGCAGGGGCCACAAGGCCAGCACGGCCAACAAATGGAGCCAGACCCAACGCGGGGCGCCGGTTTCGTGCCATATGAGCGTCATGGTCACCAGGGCCGCTATCCCCCAGTACCAGGCCCGCAGTTTGGCTACCGCCAGGGCGATGATCAACAGAAGGAACAGATCGAGCAGCGACCAGCGTTTCAGCCAGGTATCAGAGAGCCAGTCGACGCCCGACGCCGAAAAAATACGCCATCCCGGCGGCAGGTGAAGAACGCCCGTGACGGTCTGGAAATCGTGGTCCCATCCCACGGCGGACATCGCCGCCGGGCGATCTGGCAGGCGGCTGTCCGCTTCCATGGACAGATGGCCCCGGCGCAACTCGACGCCCATCTTCTTTTCGGGGCCCTGTTCCGTGATCACCCGCTCCTCTCCGTCCACGGCCACCCGTCCCAGGACCATGGGCGCGTTGACGGCCAGCGACCACTGGCGGCTGAGGGTGCCGCTGATCGCGTCACGAAGGGTAAATCCGGCGCCATCGAAATCGAGCCACCAGGTCCGATGCAGGACGAGTTGATCCGGCGCCGGATCCGGATCGCCCCTGCGGATCTCCTTGAGGGTCATGGCGCCGCCCGATTTCAACAAATAGGCCGGATAACCGCGCCAGGCATCCGGCATGTCGGTCTGACCGGGCTCCACCGGCGCCACATCGAGAACCTCCACCATGCGCAACGCGTGCCGGGGTTGAAAGGACCAGACCTCATCCCCATAGGGGCAGGGACCGGCGTTGATTTTGAATTGCGGGCCGGACATGCGAGCAACGATGGAAATCTCCCATCGTCCGGCCCTGGCCTGCACCGTCAACCGCCCATTGGCATCCAGCCGCGCCGGCAGTAGGCTCTTGATGTCCATGGGGATGCTGTTTTCCAACAATACCCCGGGAAGTTCGATTTCACGCGAATTGCCCGATATGTCGAGGCGCAGGTGCGTGGTGACCTGCATGGGAATGGTATCGTCCAGCAGACGGAACAGCCGCAAGGCGATGCGCTCTTCACGGCCTCCGGCGGACGCTCCCTCCTGTAGCCAGAGCCGTCCCTGGGCATCGATGGTCGTGGTACGGATCCGGCGCCCGTCGATGTTGAGTTCCAGCAACCCCAGTTCGGGAGGCACCTGGATCATCTCCGGACGCTGTTGCCAGATGAATCGTCCCATGATCCGATGATCGCCGGGCGACAACCGGATCATGGGTGCGTCGTTTCGATGAATCACGGCCACGGATTGCCCGTCCACCGTGACGCTGTCGGGCCACAAATCGGCATTGCCCGGCAAAACGACCCACCCTTCGGCAAACATGAGCCACCGCTGTTCGAAGGTCCCTTGATCAGACGAAAATTCGAGGTGCAATCGCGATGGCCACTGGCAACGCGCCACCGTACCGTCATCGTAATCGGTGGGGCATAGCGCTTCGGATTGGCCATGCAGCACCCACGGCGCCCAAGCCTCAAGACCCGGAGGGATGTCGCCGGGCGCCATGGCCGCATCCGCCACGGAGGTGAACACCAGCAACAGGCCCACCAGGAGCCAGGCAAATCCCGATTTGCGATTCATCGTCCAAAACCTTTGTCATGGGTTTTAAAAGGATGTGATATACAACGAATCATTGATGATATCCAGCGCCACCCCGTCACCGCACCACGCGATTGGTAATGGCCCCTATTTTCTCGATCCAGCAGGAGACTTCATCGCCCTCGTCCAGAACGATGGGCGGATCGCGGAAAATCCCCACGCCGGCCGGCGTGCCGGTGGAAATCACGTCCCCTGGCACGAGAGTGATGTCTTCGCTGATGTTGGCGATCAGGGCGGGAAGGTCGAAAATCAGGTCGCGGGTGTGGCCGTCCTGCATGATCCGGCCGTTCACCGTGGCGGTCAGACGCAGATCGTGGGGATCGCCGATCTCGTCGAGAGTCACCAGGGCCGGGCCCATGGGGGCGAAGGTGTCGAACGCCTTTCCCCGAAACCATTGGGAGTCGGCGAATTGCGCCTCGCGCCCGGACACATCGTTCATCACCGTCACACCGGCCACGTGGGACAAGGCTTGCGCGCGCACGATACGCTTGCCCGCTTTTCCGATGACGAGGGCCAACTCCACCTCCCAGTCGACCTTTCCGGAGCTGCGCGGCAGCAGGATCGGGTCGAACGGACCATTGAGCGTGTTGGGCGTCTTTGAAAAAATCAACGGGCTGGCCGGCGTCTCGAAACCGCCTTCACGGGCATGCTCGGCATAATTCTTCCCCAGGCAGATGATCTTGGAGGGTCGTGCGATGGGCGGCCCCCAGCGTTCCTTGGATTCACGGGCATGGGCCGACAGGTCGAGTCCGGCCAGACGTTCCAGCCACCCCTGCCTGAAAAACTGCTCGTCGATATCCGGGATTTCCGGAAAAAGCACGCGCAGGTCCACCACCTTGCCGTCGATCGACAATCCGGGGCGCTCACGGCCGGGCGCTCCCATTCGGATGAGTCTCATCGCCACCTCTTTACATCGAATCTGCATCGAACATTCATGGCCCCGGAAGGCCGCCACAACACCGTTTGGACAAAAATACAGGCAGTTGGATAAGAACCGCCCATAGCCTTTGTGCCATGAATCCAAACGGCTGTAAAGGGGACGCCGGTCCCCTCAATATGCCAGGGCCGCACCTGGCGGCAATGGATACAAAACGGGGAGTCACCCCCACACCTCCCATAACTCTTTGTTTTGATACAAGGTTTGAAATAAAATTTTGCTTGTTTTTTATATCGCGATATGAAATTTAAACTAGATTTCGCGTCCATTGTCTGGAGGGTCAACCCGTATGCATCCCAAATCCCCCAAATCGCCGCCCGCAACGGCCGATGCTCCCGCCGATGCTCCCAATGATCCTCAAGTCTCCCAAAAATTGAAAAAGCTGGGCGAGTTGTTCAGCCTGATGGGCCCTGACCCCGAGCAGAATATTCACATCATCGTTCAGCAAGCCTACCAATTGCTCGGCAGCGCCTGTTCGCTCTACAACCGCATCGACGATCACGAAGCTTCGCTGGCCTGCTGGTCCGGATACAATCTGCCCCCGGGGTTTCCGGCCAAGGACAAAGCCGCCGGACATATCTGTTTCGAAGCGACCATCCAGAGCGGCAACCGGCCCGTGATCCTCGAGGACCTCACCCGCACCCCCTTTTACGAAAGCGATCCCTATGTCCGCCAATATGGTCTGAAGAGCTACCTGGGATATCCGGTGTATTGCCGGGAGAGCGTCATCGGCGCCCTGTGCATCGTGGACACGCAGGTTCGGCAGTTCAATGAGATCGACATCTACATCATCAGTACCCTGGCGAAATTCCTCTCCCTCGAAGAGGATCGCAAACAGGCCCAGGCGGCATTGCGCCAGAGCGAAGCCAAGCATCGCCGGCTCCACAAAATGTTGCGCCTGATGGCCGACAACGTCCCGGACCTGATCTGGGCCAAGGACCTGGACGACCGTTACATGTTCGCCAACCAGGCCCTGTGCGACAAACTGCTCCAATGCCGCCATCCCGATGAGGCCATCGGCAACACCGAAGCGTATTTTGCCGAGAAGGAGCGGAAACTCGGCCACCAGCACACCTTTGGCGACGGCGCCATCAACTCGGACGAAATCACCAAGCTGCGCAAATCGGCCGGCCGTTTTCTCGAAGAGGGCCTGATCCGCAATCATTACCTGATGCTCGATGTCCATAAGGCGCCCTTCTGGGACGATAATGGTCAGTTGATCGGGACGGTGGGCTGCGCCAGGGATGTGACCCGCGAGAAGCAGACGGCCAGGGCGCTCCAGGAGAGCGAACAGCGCTACAAGGATCTTTATCAAAACGCTTCGGTCATGCTCTACTCCCTCGACAGCGAGGACCGCATCACCAGCGTGAGCAACATGTGGCTGGAAACCATGGGATACCAGCGGGAAGAGGTCATCGGCCGATCCGCCTTTGATTTTTTCACCTCCCAGAGCCGCCGCGACGCCATAGAGAACTCTTTCCCCGCATTTTACAAGTCCGGTTCTATCAAAAATCGCCCCTATCAATTTGTTACCCGGCAGGGGGAGATCAAAGACATCCTGCTCAGCGCCATCGCCCAACGCGACACGCGCGGCAACTATTCTGGCGCATTGGCCTTCATCGTGGACGTCACCCTGAATCGGGAGGCCGAAAAGGATCAACGCCGGCTGGCGGCGCGCCTGCAACAAGCCCAGAAAATGGAGTCCATTGCGACATTGGCTGGCGGGATCGCCCACCAGTTCAACAATGCCCTGGCCGTCATCCTCGGCAATCTGGAACTGATCCAGATGGACGGTCTGGCCGACGCCAAAATCATGCGGTTCGTGGAACCCATCCAGCAGGCGGGCCATAAAATGGTCCAATTGACGAGTCAATTGCTGGCCTATGCCCGCGGCGGCAAATTCCAGACCCAGACCGTGGCCTCCCACCATTTCGTTCGCGAAACCCTGAGCCTGGTCAACCACAGCCTGTCGCCCTACGTGGAGCTCGAGACGGAATTGGAAGAGTCCACCGATCCCATCGAAGTGGACAGCACCCAGATGCAGATGCTGCTGGCCGCCATTTTGTCCAATGCCTCCGAGGCCATCGAAGAGAAAGGCACGGTGCGCGTCACACTGCGCAACGTCGACGTGCTGCCGGACGACTGCATCAAATATCAAGGCCTCAAGCCGGGAAGGCATGTCCTGCTCAGCATTACCGATACCGGTAAAGGCATGGATCAAAAGACCCTCGAACGCGTCTTCGAGCCGTTTTATACGACCAAATTCCAGGGGCGGGGCCTCGGCATGGCGGCCGTGTATGGCATCGTCAAAAAGCACGGCGGTTTTGTCTACGTGGCATCCGAGCTGGGCAAGGGCACCACGGTGTCCATCTACCTGCCGTGCGCCAGCGCTGCCGACGCGGCACCCGGCGACACGGTCAAACCGCTGCACACCGGCCATGGCAGCGGAATGGCGCTGATCATCGAAGACGAAGAGCTGGTCATGGAGGTCAACCGGGCCATTGTCGAAAAACTCGGCTACGGGGTCCTGGAGGCCAAATCGGGCAAGGAGGCCTTGCAACTTGCAGAAGAATATCCCGATGCCATCGCATTTGCCCTCCTGGATGTCGTCCTGCCGGACATGAGCGGCAACCAGATCTATCCCAAGCTCAAGGAGCTGCGGCCCGACCTGAAGGTGATCGTCTGCAGCGGCTTCACCCTCGACGGTCCGGCCCGGGAGATCATCAATGCCGGCGCAGAATGCTTTCTTCCCAAACCGTTCTCCGTGGCGGCCTTGTCCGCGGCGCTGGAAGAGGTGCTGAACAACAAACAGTAGACATTGGACAGCTGTTCACTCAATGCCAGTAACTTACGCGAGCGTTGCGGTACGCGTACTCGTCATTGAAAAACCTGCCGAAGCTTTCATTTTCCAGCCTCGAATGCACAACCATCGAGTACGAGAACGAGTTCGAGTGCGTGTACGCGGAATACAACAAAGCCGGGCCATCAATGCCCATCCAGATAGCGCTCGAGGTAGCGGGCGGTGTGCGATCTCTTTGTCTTGCCCAGCATCTCCCGGGGTGAGCCCACGGCCACCAGCTTTCCACCGGCGGCTCCGCCTTCGGGTCCAAGGTCGATGAGATAATCGGCCGCCTTGATGATCTCCATGTTGTGTTCGATGGTCACCACCGTATGGCCTTGGTCCACCAGCCCCTGAAGCACGTCGATCAACAGGCGCACATCGGCGGGATGCAGACCGGTGGTGGGCTCGTCCAACAGATAAAGGGTCGGACCGTTGGCGCGTTGGGCCATCTCCCGGGCCAGCTTGATGCGTTGGGCCTCCCCGCCCGACAGGGTGGGGCTGGGCTGGCCCAGTTGCAGGTAACCCAACCCGATGTCGCACACGAACTGCACCGCCTG
The DNA here is from genome assembly GCA_002402905.1 of Desulfatitalea sp. UBA4791. Lineage (GTDB taxonomy): Bacteria > Desulfobacterota > Desulfobacteria > Desulfobacterales > Desulfosarcinaceae > Desulfatitalea. The sequence goes on from DHGT01000124.1 coordinate 89,569, forward strand.
GCGAATCTTCGGTATGGCCGAGAAGAACTGCAAGGCCTCGGCAAAGGTCATCTGCAACACCTCGGCCATGTGCTTGCCTTTGTATCGAATCGCCAACGTCTCCGCGTTGTAGCGCGCTCCGCCGCACACCTCGCAAGGCACATACACATCGGGCAGAAAGGCCATCTCCACCTTGGGACGGCCCTGTCCTTTGCAGGCCGGACAACGGCCCTCTTCCACATTGAAGGAGAAACGGGCCGCACCGTATCCCCTGGCCCGCGCCTCGGGTACCTGGGCGAAGAGATTACGGATGTCGGTGAGAAAGCCCACGTAGGAGGCCGGCACCGATCGGGGCGTCCGGCCGATGGGGGTGTGGTCCACCTCCAGGACGCGAGTCAGCGCCTGCCAGCCCTCCATGCCCTTGCACGTGTCATTCAATGGCGACTGGCCGCGCAGCCGTTGATGAAGTCCCTGGTAGAGGGTCGTCTTGACCAGGCTGGACTTTCCCGAACCGCTCACGCCGGTCACGCAGATCAGTCGGTTGAGCGGCAGGCGCACGTGGATGCCTTTGAGATTGTTGGCTGAGGCGCCGACGATCTTCAATGCCGTACCCCGCCGGCAGGGGCGCATCCGGCTGGTGATCCGGGTTCGGCCGCCCTCGAGCACCGCTCCGGTGACCGAAGCGGGCTCGCGCCGCAGGTCGTCCAGGCCGCCCGTGGCCACCACGCGCCCGCCGTTGGCACCGGCCCCGGGCCCCAGGTCGATGATCGTGTCGGCGGCCCGGATGGTCTCTTCGTCGTGCTCGACCACGATGACGGTGTTGCCGCGGTCGCGCAGTTCGCCCAGGGCCTCGACCAGGATATGGTTGTCCCGCGCGTGCAGGCCGATGGTGGGCTCATCCAGGATATAGGTGACGCCGGTGAGGTTGGAACCGAGTTGGGCCGCCAGCCGCACCCGTTGCGCCTCTCCGCCCGAAAGGGTATCGCCCGAGCGCGAGAGGGCCAGATAGCCCAGACCGAGCCGGTTCATCAATCCAAGGCGGGTCTTGAGCTCGCTCAAAATGGGGTCTGCCAGGGGACGCTGTTGTTCGGGGAACGACAAGCGATCCAGGATGGGGAGCAACTCACCGGCCGGTTGCCGCACCAGGTCCCAGATGGTGCGTTCCTGAACCTGCACCGACAAGGCTTCCGGCCGCAATCGGCTGCCCTGGCAGTCGGGGCAGATCTTGGCATCTTTTCCCTCCTCGAACTCGTCCACGCCCACGACCCCCAATCCGTCGCAGCGCGGGCAGGCGCCCTGGGGGGAATTGAAGGAAAAAAGCCGCGGATCGCCCTGAACGGCGCCCAGGCCGCAAGACGGGCAGCGGCCGTGTACGCTGAACATCTCCTCGCGGCCGGTCGCCGGATCGAGCGCGATCAGGGTGCCGTCCCCTTCGTTCAGCGCCGTGGTCACCAGATCCGCCAGGCCCGTTTTGGTTCCCCGCCCTTTGGAAGTTTCACCCACCACCAGATCAATATAGTGGTCGTGGTAGCGGTTCAAGGCCATGCCCGACGTCAGCGCCACCACCTGCCCGTCGATACGGGCGCGGCCGTATCCGAGTTTCAGGGCCCGGGCCAGAACGTCTTTGTGAAAACCCTTTCGCCCAGCGACTTTGGGTGCCATGAGCAGGACCCCGCGCCGACCGTAGCGGCCGGCGATCTGTTCTTTGACCTCCGCTTCGCTCTGGCGCGACAGGGGCCGCAAGCATCCCGGGCAATGGGCATTGCCCAGCTTGGAAAAGAGCAGGCGCAGAAAATGGTAGATCTCGGTCAAGGTCGCCACGGTCGAGCGCCGGCTGGTATGGCTGATGCGTTGTTCGATGGCCACGGTGGGCGACAAACCGGTGACCAGATCCACCTCGGGCCGCTCGAGGATCTTCATATATTGACGCACGTAGGGCGCCAGGCTCTCCAGGTAGCGGCGTTGCCCTTCGGCGAACAGGATGTCGAACGCCAGGGTGGACTTGCCCGAGCCGCTCACCCCGGTAAACACCACCAACTGGTTGTGAGGCACGGCCAGGTCCACATTTTTCAGGTTGTGCTCCCGTGCGCCGCGCACCTGGATGGCGCGGCCGTTGTCCGATGTGGCCGGCGGCGCCATCCGCGCCACCGGTTCGATACGGCCCTCCAGGCAAGGTTTCAAAAAGCGGCCGGTGTGCGACGCGGGCGCAGCGGCAATGGTTTCGGGCGTGCCGGCGGCCACCACCCGTCCGCCCCCGTCGCCGCCCTCGGGCCCCAGGTCGATGACCCAGTCGGCGGATTTGATCACATCCAGGTGGTGCTCGATGATGAGCATGCTGTTGCCCTCGTCCACCAGGCGCTGCACCACCTGCAGCAAGGTGGCGATGTCGTCCAGGTGCAGACCGGTGGTGGGCTCGTCGAAGATCAGCAGCCGGTCCTGGCGGCCGGCACCCAGGTAGCGTGACAGCTTGAGGCGCTGGGCCTCGCCGCCCGAAAAGGTCGAAATCGGTTGGCCCAGCCGCAGGTAGCCCAGCCCCACATCGGCCAGCGGCTGAAGGGCGGTGACGATTCTGGATTGATCCCCGAAGAACGCCAGGGCCTGATCCACGGTCAACTGCAGAATCTGGTGAATGTTGTGCCCCCGGTAGACGACCTCGAGCACCTCGGGTTTGAACCGCTTGCCCTGGCAGTCGGGGCACGAAATCATGACATCGGAAAGAAATTGCATCTCCACTGTCTCGAAACCCTCGCCCTTGCAGGTCTCGCAGCGGCCGCCGGCCACGTTAAACGAGAAGTGACCCGGACCGAAGCCCCGGGCAACGGCCGTCTCTGTGGCGGCCAACAGCCGTCGGATCGGGTCCATCGCCTTGGTGTAAGTCAGGACATTGGCCCGCGGCGTGCGGCCGATGGGCCGCTGATCGACCAGTTCGACCTGCCGTATCTTTTCGCCGCCGTCGATCCGGCGGAACCTGCCCGGCCGGCCTTCGCCCTCGCCGAGCCGGCGCTTGATCCCTTTATAGAGAATCTCTTCGGCCAGGGTGGACTTGCCCGAACCGCTCACACCGGTCAGGCACACGAGCAACCCCAAGGGGATTCTCACGTCGATGGCTTTCAGGTTGTGCTCGGCCGCCCCGCGCACAGTCAGCCATTGGCCGCGCCTGGGCGTCCGACGTCGACCCGGCATGGGAATGACTTTCTCACCCGAAAGATATTGGCCGGTCAAAGAGGCCCCGGCTTCGGCAAGGGGTCCGAAATACATGACACGCCCGCCCTGCTCGCCGGCCCGGGGGCCCATGTCGAGCAGGTAGTCGGCCGCCCGGATGATGGCCGGATCGTGCTCCACCACCACGATGGTGTTGGGCAAGTCGCGGAGTCGATGCAGGATCCCGGTCAATCGTTCGTTGTCCCGGGGGTGCAGGCCGATGCTCGGCTCGTCGAGCACGTAAAGGGTGTTGACCAGGGATGCGCCCAGGGCCGATGCGAGGGCCACCCGCTGCACCTCGCCGCCCGACAGGGTGCGCGACTGGCGATCCAGGGTCAGGTAGCCCAACCCCACATCGCGCAAATACCGCAGGCGCCCCGTGATCTCGCCGAGCACCAGGGCGTCGGCCTCGTCCCGGACGCGGCGTTCCAGGCCGTCGAAAAAGGCCAGGGCCTGATCCACGTTGAGGGCATAGAGTTCGGCGATGGTGCGGCCCTCGATGCGGTACAATAGCGTCTCGGGCTTGAAGCGGCTGCCGTGGCAGGCCGGACACAGATCGTAGCTGCGAAAACGCGACAGGAAGACGCGCACATGCATCTTGTAGCTGCGGCTCTCCATCCATTGAAAATAGCCGCGGATGCCGTAATAGCCGTCGTCACCCTCGATGATCGCCTGCCGCTGTTCGGCCGGCAACCGCTGGAAGGGGACATCCATGGCAATGCCCCCTTTGCCGCAGAACCCGCTCAAATCCCGGTATTCGAACCGCCCCTCGGCCGCTCCGCCGAAAGGTTTGACGGCCCCCTGTTCCAGCGAGCGCGACGGGTCGGGGACGATCAGGTCCAGGTCCATGTCGATCACCCGTCCGAACCCCCGGCAGGTGTCGCAGGCGCCCAGGGGACTGTTGAAGGAAAACAGATTGGGCAACGGTGCGGCATAATCGATGTCGCAGTGGGCGCAGTGCATGCGGTTGGAATAGGCCTGCCGGCCGCCGCCCGCGATCCAGACATCGGCCCGGCCATCGCTGAATCGGAAAGCGGTCTCCAGCGAATCGACCAACCGCTGCCGCTGGCCGGCGTCCACCGCCGTACGATCGGCCACCACATCCAGGGCCTTCTCCAAGGCCTTGTCCGGCAAGCCCATCAGGTCTTGGACCTCTCCGTCGCCCCAAACCCGGTCGTATCCCAGGCGCATCAAGGTCTTGCGACCCTCTTTGGGCCCGTCCGGGCAATGGTAGGGAAAGGAGATGGTCAGGCGCCGCCCGTCGGCTTCGTCGATCAGACGCCGGGCGATCTGTTCGGGCGCATCGGGCCGCACCGGCCGGCCGCATCGGCGGCAGTGCAACACCCCCCGGCGGGCAAACAGCAGCTTCACATAATCGGTCAGTTCGGTCATGGTGCCCACCGAAGAGCGCGAGGTGCGCACCGGGTCCTTGCGGTCGATGGCGATGGCCGGCGGCACGCCCAGGATCCGATCGACCTGGGGGCGGTCCATCCGGTCCATGAACTGCCGCGCGTAAGGTGAAAAGGTTTCCACATAGCGCCGCTGGCCTTCGGCGTAGAGGGTATCGAAGGCCAGGGAAGACTTGCCCGAACCGCTCACGCCGGTGACGACGGTGATGCGGTTCAGGGGAATATCGATGTCGACGTCCTTGAGATTGTTCTGACGGACGCCGCGAAGTTGAATGGTAGCGGTCATCGGGTGTTCCTGCATGATGGTTCAAGGCAAACGGTATTGCCGCGGTTCGAGCCGAACCAACAATATAACGCAGAAACGGCCGATGGCACCGGGTTGATTTTTAAGAATTCATCACAATTGACTTCAGTCCGAAATTGCCGTAAACATCAATTCTTTCAATCGAAACTCTCGGTCCAACATCCCAATATTATTGTGCAGGACGACTATGTGGGGGTTCATCACAGACTCACCAGGATGGCTCTTCCGAACCAACCGGCCTCGACTGCTGTTGGTTCTGGCCTTGGCGATCTTCGTTGCAGCGGCCGGCCACTCCCCTGTCCACGCGGAGGACGGCAACTGGCTGGCCGCCGGCGTGCGCACGGGTGTCGGCGACACGAGAAACAGCGAGCAATTTACAAAATCAGAACTCTTTCTGGCCTATGGCCTGCCCTATACCTGGGAATCAGACGCGCATTGGTTGGTCGGCCCTTTTTTGGGGATCAATGCAGGCCTGCTGATTTCCGATGAAAACTCCTTCGTGGGATCGGCGGGTCCGGGTCTTTACCTGCTCAGCCCCGGCAAACGGCTCGCCCTCTTTGCCGGTGTGTACGTGACCTATCTTTCCCGATCCCAATTGGACTCGGAAGACTTCGGCGGATCGCTCCAGTTCACCTCGACCGTGGGCATCGACTACACGCTTTCCAGGGCGGTCACCATCGGCTATAGCTTTCAGCACATGTCCAATGCGGGTCTATTCATGGAAAACCCGGGGCTCAACACCCACATGCTCGAACTGATCTACCGCTTCTAGCCGTGGTGATCGATCCATGATATATGTTTTTTGATAATAAAATCGAATGGCAACGGAGATGGCAGGCGTGGGTGGCGCAAGTGGCCAGGGCCACATACGCCTGCGGTCTTAGTGCCGCTCGAATGCAAACGGCGGACAAGCGGCCCAGACTGTTTGAGCGCAGCGAGTTTCTGGGCCGCCCGCCGTGCATTCATAGCGGCACTTGGCCGCTTGGCGTGTGGCATCGGCCACCTGTTCCACACACGCCGGGTTTAATGAAACGCATTCACTAAAAAACGCTGCCTTGGCGCTACGTCGTCAGCGCGCCCCCATCGACGTAGATGGTATGGCCGGTCATATAACTGGCCGCCTCCGAGGCCAGAAAGAGCACGGCCGGAACGATCTCTTCCGGCTCGCCGATGCGTCCCATGGGCAGCATCGCGGTGACGTGCTTTTCGATGTCCGGATTGGACCAGATCGGCTTGCTGAAGTCGGTGCGGGTCAGGCCGGGCCCCACCGCATTGACCTGGATACCGAACGCGGCCCACTCCCGCGCCATGCAGCGGGTGAGCATCTTCAGGGCCGCTTTGCTGCATCCGTAGGCAGCCATGCCCAGTTCGGCCTTTTCCGCGCCCACGGTGGTGATGTTGATAATGCGGCCGCTCTTCTGGGCCATCATCTGACGCGCCACCGCGCGGCTCAGCAGCCACACCGCCTTGACATTGGTGTCGAACACCTTGTCCCAACCGTCCTCGCGCAGGTCCATCAGGCTGCGCATAAAGCTGCGGGCTGCGTTGTTCACCAGGATATCGATACGGCCGAATTGTTGAACCGTTTCGGCGGCCAGCCGTTCGAGTTGGGCGCCGTCGGTCAGATCGGTCACCAGGGGCAGCGCCCGGGCGCCATTGGCCCGGATCTCGTCGGCCACGGCGTTGATCTGATCGGCCGAGCGGCTGGCGACGACCACTGCGGCGCCGGCCTTGGCCAGCCCCAAGGCGATGGCCCGTCCGATGCCTCTGCCGCCGCCGGTAACGATGGCCACTTTTCCTGATAGATCGAAGCGAACAGTCATGGATCTCTCCTTTCTCATTCCGTTAGAAACCAAACACGTAGAGACACGCCAGGATCGCGCAGACCACGCCGACCAGATCGGCGGTCAATGCCGCGGCCAGGGTGTGGCGGATGCGCCGGACCTGGACGGCGCCGTAATAGACCGCCAGCACATAGAAGGTCGTCTCGGTGGAACCTTGCAGGGTGCTGACCAGATAACCGGTATAACTGTCCGGCCCGATGGCCGGATCGTTGATGATGGCCGCCATGATGCCGTAGGCGCCGGACCCGGAGAGGGGGCGCATCAAGGCCATGGGCAGCGCTTCGGCCGGCAGCCCCAAGGGCGCGGTCACCGTTCCCAGGAGCCCCACCAGGGCGTCCATGGCGCCGGAGGCGCGCAGCATGCCCACCGCCACCAGAATGGCCACCAGGTAGGGAATGATGCGCAAGGCCACCTGAAACCCCTCCTTGGCGCCGTCCACCAGCACTTCATAGACCCGCACCCGCCGCAGGGCCCCGAATGCCAGGAAAAACACCATCAATCCGGGCACGATCCAGGGGGAGATGAAGCGCCCGTAAAGAACGGCCAGCGGCACCAGGGCCACCAGAAACCCCAGGGCAGTCACGCTCACCCACAGGGGATAAGCCGCCGCCTCCGTATCGTCCTGATCCGAAACATCCGGGGACGCATCGGCGGCCCTGTTTTCATCCTCTCCGCCGGCGGTTCCCACAGGGGAGAATCGTCGATACAACTTGGCAGCCAAGATGGCCGCTGTGGTCGATCCGATGGTGGCGAACAGGGTGGTCGGCAATATGCCGGCCGGATCGGTCGAGCCGGCCGCGGCCCGCAATGCGATGACGCCGGTGGGCAAGAGGGTGATGGACGAGGTGTTGATGGCCAAAAACAGGGCCATGGCATCGGTGGCGCTTCCCTTCCGGGAATTGAGCTGATCCAAGGCCTGCATGGCGCGGATTCCGAAGGGCGTGGCGGCATTGCCCAATCCCAGGGCATTGGCCGACAGGTTCAGGATCATGGCGCCCATGGCCGGATGATCGGCCGGCACGTCCGGGAAGAGGCGCACCATGAGCGGTCGGATCAGACGGGCCAGAATCCTGAGCATGCCGCCGGCCTCGGCCACCTTCATCAGCCCCAGAAAGAGGGTCATGACGCCCACCAGTCCGATGGCCAGATCCACGGCGCCGGCTGCGGACTCGATCATGGCGGTGGAGAGTGCCGCCATGGGCGCGACGGCACCTTCCACCGGGACCCACAACACTTGGTGCCAGGCCGCGAACAGGAAGGCGACGGCCACCATGACGAGAAAGACCACATTCATTAACGTGCCTGTTTCCCGAAATTTCTATTATCGGAAATCTTGAGCGGATTCGTCGATTTCTCGAATCGATGTCAGAAGGGATATTCATAACCCATTCGAGACAAAAAGTGAATCAATTGAGTTGGATCAATTGCTTTCGACGGATATAGCCCTATGGTAGGGACCAGAAAAACGCAGAACCGCAAACCGAAAGGAGGGGGGGCATGGCTGACGAGCGGGCGCTTCGCCGAAAACTGAAAGAGATCGAAGCGAAAATCGAAGAGGCCCGGCGACGGCTTCCGGCCCATTCGGTCAAACCGGCGCTCATGGCGGCGCTGTTCGACCTCGAAGACCAACGCGACGCGATTGTGGCACAGCTTCGGGAAAATCGCACCAGGACAGACGAGGGCCACCGATGAGCAGCGGTATCGCAGAAGCGTATCGTTCGGCCCAGGAACGCCTTTGCACTTTATCCTGGGCACCTATCTGACCGGCCGGCTGATCGGTTCGGATGGGTCAGCCTAAAGTGCCCATCCAACGCTTGCCACCTCTTTCTATCCGCACTTGGTAAATCCGCAGAAGTGGCAGATCTGACACCCTTCCTCGAAGCTGATGGTCTGCCCGCATTCCGGACACGTGCCGCCCAACAGGCTGTTGCCGGGGCTCGATTTTCTATCGGCGTTTCCGATGAGGTAACGTCGCTCGAGGATTCTCGAAATCGCATCGGGGATGGAAAGCACCAGGCCACCTTCCTGGAAGATGGGGTGTTCGCCGCCGATGCCCTTGAGTTGATCGACGATCTGCCGGACGTCCACCCCCGAACGCAGGGCCAGGGAGACCAGCCGGCCGATGGCCTCGGTCTTGGCCGTCGTGGAACGTCCCGATTTTCCGATGGTGGCAAAAACCTCGAAGGGTCGGCCGTCGAATTCCGTCACGGTGACATACAGTTGGCCATAACCGGTGCGGATCTTGGTGGTAAACCCCTCCAGGGTTTCGGGACGCTCGCGCACGGCAGCCGGAGTGCCATCCTTTTCTGTCTTGGGGGTGCCGGTGGAGAGGACCTGATTCTCCTTGCTGCCGTCGCGATAGATCGTGACCCCCTTGCATCCCAACTGATAGGCGAGATCGTAAATCTTGCGCACGTCGGCGGCCGTGGCGTCGTGGGGCAGGTTGACGGTCTTGGAAACCGCGTTGTCGGTGAATTTCTGAAAGGCGGCCTGCATGCGGATATGCCATTCCGGCGATATGTCGTGGGCCGTGACAAAGACCGCCTTCACCTCCTCCGGAATCCCATCCACATCCTTGATCGAACCGCTGGCGGCCACTGTCTCCATCAGCTTCTGGCTGTAAAAACCGCGCGCCCGGGCAACGGCCTCGAAGACCGGATTGACTTCGGCCAGCCGGTCCTGGTCCATCACCGTGCGGACGAAACTCAGGGCGAACAGCGGTTCGATACCGCTCGAGCAATTGGCGATGATGCTCAGGGTGCCGGTGGGCGCGATCGTGGTCAAGGTGGCATTGCGTAGCGGTGGACGCCCCGTTTCCTTGTAAATGCTGCGCTCAAAATTGGGGAAGGCCCCCCGGTGACGGGCCAGTTCCTCGGACGCGGCGTGGGATTCGGCCTGGATGAAACCCATCACCTCTTCGGCCAGGGTCAGTGCCCGTTCCGAGTTGTAGGGAATCTTGAGCTGGAACAGCAGATCGGCAAACCCCATGACCCCCAAGCCCACCTTGCGGTTGCCCTTGACCATATCGTCGATGGCCGCCAGGGGATATTGGGACATGTCGATGGTATTGTCCAGGAAATGGACCGCCGTCCACACCACCCGCCGCAGCTCATCGTAATCGATGGCCGCCTCCTCCTGATCTGCCACCACGCAACGCGCCAGATTGATCGATCCGAGGTTGCACGCCTCCTTGGGCAGCAGCGGCTGCTCGCCGCATGGATTGGTGCTCTCGATGGCGCCGAGGTCCGGGGTGGGATTGTCGCGGTTCATGCGATCGAGAAAGACGATCCCGGGGTCTCCGTTCTTCCACGCCTGCTGCACCAGGGCCGCGTAGACCTCCCTGGCGTCGAGAGAACCGGTCTTTCGTTTACGGGCCGGATCGATCAGGTCAAACGAGGCGCCTTCGGCAACGGCTTTCATGAAATCGTCGGTGACCGCCACGGAGATATTGAAGTTGTTCAATTCGTTGTCGTTCTGCTTGCAGAAAATGAACTCCATGATGTCCGGGTGGTCGACTTTAAGGATGGCCATGTTGGCGCCCCGACGGGTGCCGCCCTGCTTGACCTGCTCGGTGGCCGTGTTGAAGATCTTCATGAACGATACAGGCCCGGAGGCCACCCCGCCGGTCGTCCCCACCATGGAATTTTTGGGCCGCAGGCGGGAAAATGAAAAACCGGTGCCCCCGCCCGACTTGTGAATGATGGCGGCATTCTTGAGCGTTTCGAAGATCGCTTCCATACTGTCTTCCACGGGAAGAACGAAACAGGCGGCCAACTGGCCGAGGCGCCGTCCGGCATTCATCAGCGTGGGCGAGTTGGGCAAGAACTTCTGCTCGGCCATCAAGGCGAAAAAGGCCTCCTCGACGGCTGCCACATCGGCCTCCGGGTCGTAGTTGAGATCGGCCTGGGCGATGTGCCTTGCAACGCGGCGGAACATCTGGGAAGGATTTTCCAGCAGCCGGCCATGTTCGTCCTTTTTCAGGTAGCGGCGCTCCAATACCGTCACCGCATTGGGGGTCAGATGCAGCCCGTTGCGCACGAACAACGATTTGTCCAGGGGCACATGCACCAGCTTGGAGACTCCGTGTTCTTCCAGCGTGGCCTTGACCACCGCATCCACGATGGGCGGGGTGATGCGTTGAATCTTGAGTTCATCGATGGCCTCTCGAACGAAACGGCTGATGGATTGGGCCTGCTCGTCGTCCATGGGGTGCTGCTGGATCAACACGCGCGAAAAACGCTCGTCGTCCCAGCTATAGGTGGCCAGGTCGATGATGCCTTCGGTGGTTTCAATGATTTTGGCTTTTTGACCCACGGGCTGTGCTCCTGTCTGTCTGCTTGGATATTGGTATGGATGATGCCGGATGGCGCCGCCTTTCGAGCTCAGGCTACCGAAATAGCGATTCAGGGGGCTGTGAAGACGCTTCACGCCCGATGCTTGATCGAAAAGGAGCGACGATGTGCGACAACGTGGATTGTGATCGTGTTGGCACACAATATGTTGTATGTCAACCGTAATTGTTCCCTACATATAAGGGTCGGCAGTTTTGCAGCCGGACGGGAAGTTTCCACGACATCCACAATATGTAGCAATTTTCGATTGACAGACAACAAGATATTGATGTAACTACCTCTCCATTCTGCATTGCTACATTTCATCCTGAATACCTGATACATATCCCGATGCGGTCGGCACCCAGGTGCCCGAAAGCGTGGTGTCATTCAGCAACCCTTCAGCCCTGCAAGGAGAACCTGGTGTTTGAACAAATTAAAAAACGCGACGGACGAATTGTTGAGTTCGATTCCACCAAAATTACTGCCGCCATCGCCAAGGCCGGCAACGCCACCGGTGAATTCGGTGAACGCGAGGCGCGCAAGCTGACCCTTCGGGTGTTGACCCTGGCGCACGAAATGCGCCTGGGCGACCAGCCCGAAGTGGAAGAGATCCAGGACATCGTGGAGCATGTCCTGCTCGACTCACCGTATCATGCCACTGCCAAGGCCTACGTCCTCTATCGCGAACAACATGCCCAGATCCGCAGCATCGCCACCAAGGCCAACGTGGACCTGGTCGAACACTACATCCAGCGCCTGGATTGGAAAATCAAAGAGAACAGCAACATGTGCTATTCCCTGCAGGGGCTCAACAACTACATCTCCTCGGATGTCACGTCCGAGTACTGGCTCAACCGGATCTATCCTCCGGATATCCGCAATGCCCACAAGGATGGCGACCTGCACATCCACGATCTGAGCCTGCTCTCGGTCTACTGCGTGGGATGGGACCTGAAGGACCTGCTGAAAAACGGATTCAAGGGGGTCGAGGGCAAGGTGGAGAGCGCACCGCCCAAGCACCTGCGCTCCGCCCTGGGTCAAATCGTCAATTTTTTCTACACGCTCCAGGGAGAAGCCGCCGGCGCCCAGGCCCTTTCCAATTTCGACACGCTGCTGGCGCCGTTCGTGCGTTACGACGAATTGACTTACGACAAGGTGAAGCAGGCGCTCCAGGAGTTTATCTTCAATATCAATATTCCCACCCGGGTTGGCTTCCAGACACCGTTCACCAACATTACCATGGATCTTTCCGTACCTTCGATTCTCAGAGACCAGCCGGTGATCGTGGGCGGCCGGGAATTGGATGCCACCTACGCCGAGTTCCAGCCCGAAATGGACCTCATCAACCGTGCCTTTGCCGAAGTGATGATGGCCGGCGACGCCAAGGGCCGGGTATTTACCTTTCCCATTCCCACGTATAACATCACGCCCGATTTCGACTGGAACAATCCCAATCTCGATCTGGTCTGGCAGATGACCGCCAAGTACGGCATCCCCTACTTTTCCAACTTCGTCAACTCGGACATGTCGCCGGAGGACGCCCGCTCCATGTGCTGCCGCCTGCGCCTGGACAACCGCGAACTGCTCAAACGCGGCGGGGGCCTGTTCGGCGCCAATCCGCTGACCGGATCCATCGGGGTGGTGACGATCAATCTGCCCCGTATCGGACACCTGGCCGATGGGGAAAAGGATTTCTTCCAGCGCCTGGAGACCCGGGTGCGCCAGGCCGTGGAAAGTTTGACCATCAAGCGCAAGGTGCTGGAAAAATTCACCGAAAAAAATCTCTACCCCTATTCGCGCTTCTACCTTCGGGAGATCAAACAGGGCAGCGGCACCTATTGGAAGAATCACTTCTCCACCGTCGGCATCATCGGCATGAACGAAGCCTGCCTCAACTTTATCCGCAAGGATATCGGCACCATGGAAGGACAGGCCTTCGCGCTCAAGGTGATGGACTTTCTGCGCGACCTGCTGGCCGGGGTTCAAGAAGAAACCGGAGATATTTTCAACCTGGAAGCCACGCCGGCCGAAGGCACCTCTTTCCGCCTGGCCATGCTGGACAAGAAAAAATTCCCCCGCATCGTCTGCTCCAACGAGGTGGAATATGAAAAGGGGGCCGCGCCCTACTACACCAACTCGACCCAGTTGCCGGTCAACTACACCGACGACCTGTATGAAACCCTCCAGTTGCAGGACCAGCTGCAGACCAAATATACCGGTGGCACGGTTTTGCACGTATTTCTCGGCGAACGGATCGGCGACATCGATGCGGTCAAATCCCTGGTGCGCAAAATCGCCGGCAACTACCGGCTGCCTTACTTTACCCTGACCCCCACCTTCAGCATCTGCCCCTCCCACGGCTATCTGGCCGGTGAACAGCCGCGTTGCCCCCACTGCAACCAGGAGACCGAAATCTACTCCCGCGTGGTCGGATACCTGCGGCCGGTCAAACAGTGGAATGACGGCAAACAGGCCGAATTCGCCCTGCGAAAAACGTATCGCGCGACATCCATCGATGGGGACCTCACCGCCACGGTGATCGGCCGAAGTCCAGCGGGCCGCGCGATAGAGAAGGTCGCAACGGTCCAACTGGAGACTCCCGCGGCCGCCCAGCCCGATCACACCGGTGCAGCGTGCCGGTAAAAAGGCAGCCATTGGATCCGTCTCCGTCATGAACCTGGCCGGACTTCAAAAGACCTCGCTGATCGACTATCCGGGGATGGTCAGCTGCGTGGTCTTTTTGACGGGCTGCAATTTTACCTGCCCTTTTTGCCACAATGACGAACTGGCAAGGGGAGAGTGGCCCTCGCGCATTTCCCTCGACCAGTTTATCGAGTTTCTCACCCCCCGCAGAGGGCTGCTCGACGGCGTGGTGATCAGCGGCGGCGAGCCGACCCTTCATCCCCACTTGGCCGATCTCTGCCGGGCCGTGCGCCGGCTGGATCTGCGCATCAAACTCGACACCAACGGCAGCCGACCCGATGTTCTCGCCCGGCTGCTCGACGAGCGGCTGGTCGACTATGTGGCCATGGACATCAAAACGCCTATTGAATCCTACCACCCGGTTCTGGTCCAACGGGACATCACCGCCCACCTCCGGCGCAGCATCGAATTGATCATGCACGCCTCCCCGGATTATGAATTCCGCACCACCTGTGTCCGCCCCTTTGTCGACGAACACCGCATCCTCGATATGGCCCGCACCATCCAAGGGGCCCGTCGCTATATCCTGCAGCCCTTTCGACCCCAAAAAATGCTCCAGCCAGACTTCTTCGAAACGATCGATCCCGTCGTTTCTCCAGCAGAGATTCATCATTTCAGGGAGTTGTCGTCGCCCCTGGTGGAACACTGCCTGATCCGCACGGATCATGATTAAGGCACATTTTTTCGTTTTATATTCATCGACTGTATCCCATTCATTATTTATCTTGACATCACCATTACGCTTTTTTAATGTCGAATAAGCTTGGACATCATCGTCTTCGAGTGCGCCAGCCTCACCCCTGATGACAAACTTACAATTACCATGCGTCGGTTCAAGCAACCCAAGATGACAGGTTCAGGTCTGCGAACAACGGTCAACAACCGATATCAATCCACAGAATAGAGGAGGCCCACATGACCAACGCGTACGATCTGGCTTTTGAACGCTCCATCAACGACCCGGAAGGGTACTGGGGCGAAGCGGCGGAGGACATTGTATGGATCAAACGGTGGGACAAGGTGCTCGACGGCAGCAATCTGCCCTTTTACCGATGGTTCGTGGGCGGTGTGCTCAACACCTGCTACAACGCGGTGGACCATCACGTCGCCACGGGCCGGGGAGATCAGCCGGCGATCATTTATGACAGCCCCGTCACCAACACGATCAAAACCTACACATACAGCCAACTGCAGCAAGAAACAGCGAGCTTCGCCGGCGTACTGAAGGCCCAGGGTGTGGAAAAGGGCGACCGGGTCATCATTTACATGCCCATGATACCCGAAGCAGCCATCGCCATGCTGGCCTGCGCGCGTATCGGCGCCGTGCATTCGGTCGTTTTCGGCGGTTTTGCCGCCAACGAGTTGGCCACGCGCATCAACGACGCCAAACCCAAAGTCATGGTCTCGGCCTCCTGCGGCATCGAGGTCCAACGGGTGATCCCCTACAAACCGTTGCTCGACGGCGCCATCGAAATGGCCAAATCCAAGCCTCAAAAATGCATCATCCTGCAGCGGCCCATGCTCAAAAGCGAATTGACGCCCGGACGTGACCTGGACTGGCAGGAGGCCATGGCCTCGGCCAAACCAGCCGACTGCGTACCGGTAGCGGCCACCGACCCGCTGTATATCCTCTACACCTCGGGCACCACAGGAGAGCCCAAAGGGGTGGTCAGAGATAATGGCGGCCATGCGGTTGCTCTAAAATGGAGCATGAAAACCGTTTATAACGTCGACGCCGGGGAGGTATACTGGGCCGCCTCGGACGTGGGTTGGGTCGTGGGCCACTCGTATATCGTCTATGCCCCCTTGCTCAAGGGCTGTACGACGATCCTCTTCGAAGGCAAACCGGTGGGTACCCCCGACGCCGGCGTCTTCTGGCGGGTCATCTCACAGCACCGGGTCAGCACCATGTTTACCGCGCCCACGGCCTTCCGGGCCATCAAACGCGAAGACCCCAAGGGCGAACTGATCAAAAAGTACGACCTGTCCAAATTCCGAGCCCTTTTTCTTGCCGGCGAACGCCTCGACCCCGATACCCTCAAGTGGGCCCGGGGCCACCTTGGCGTCCCGGTGATCGACCACTGGTGGCAGACCGAAACCGGATGGGCCATCTGCGCCAACTGTTTGGGCTTGCACGACTTCGACATCAAAGAAGGGTCGCCGACCAAACCCGCGCCGGGCTGGAACCTGAAGGTACTGGATCCGGAAAGCAAACAACCGGTCAAGGCCGGCGACATTGGCGCCCTGGTGGTCAAGCTGCCCCTTCCGCCGGGTGCCCTGCCGACCCTGTGGAACAATGACAAACGCTTTGTTGAATCCTATCTCGAAGAGTTCGAGGGCTACTACAAAACCGCCGATGCCGGTTTCATCGATTCGGATGGATATGCCTTTGTCATGTCACGCACGGACGACATCATCAACGTCGCCGGCCACCGCCTCTCCACGGGCGCCATGGAGGAGATTCTGTCCGACCACCCGGATGTGGCCGAATGCGCCGTACTGGGTGTGGAGGACAGCCTCAAAGGGCAAGTGCCGGTGGGATTCGTGGTACTCAAGGCCGGCGTGAAGCGACCCGAGACGGAAATCGTCGCGGAGGTGGTAAAAATGGTGCGCGACCGCATCGGTCCGGTGGCCTCGTTCAAAAAAGCCACCGTGGTCAAACGGTTGCCCAAGACCCGCTCTGGAAAAATCCTGCGCGGGACCATCCAAAAAATCGCCGACAACAAAGCGTTCAAGACGCCGGCCACCATCGATGACCCGGCCATCCTGGGAGAGATCGAAGCGGCCTTGAACACCATCGGCCTGGCCGGTTCTCGACCCAAGTAAACGAGATTCCGCATTCAACCTATCATTGGGGGGCGCATCGGCGCCCCCCCTTTTTTTCGATGGCTCTTGAAGATCGGGAATTCATAAAGTAAAAAATAAAATTTTTAGCGCTGGTCCATCGGGCTACGGAAAGTGACGAAATGAACCATATCCGTGCGTTGCTGCTGCTCTCTCTGCTGGCCGCCTTTCCGCCCATGAGCACCGACATGTACCTTCCGGCGTTGCCCACGCTGCAAACCCTTTGGCACGCCGACACCGCCACCATCAACCTGACCCTGATTCTTTTTTTCGTCTTTTTCAGCGTCGCCCTACTGATTTACGGCCCCATATCGGACAGCTTCGGCCGCCGGCCGCTGCTTCTCGTCGGCATCGGCATCTACATGGCCGCCAGCATCTTGTGCGGCCTTGCCGACAGCGTGCACAGCCTGATTTTGTTTCGCATCTTTCAAGCATTGGGCGCCGCGTCAGCCGCCTCACTCACCATGGCCATTGCCAAGGATCTATTTGAGACGAATGAGCGTCAGCAACTGTTGGCCTACCTGGGCGTGATCGTGGCCCTGGCCCCCATGCTGGCCCCCATGCTCGGGGGGCTGATTATCAAATGGCTCAGCTGGCAGTGGGTCTTCTTCATCCAGGGCTTATGGGGCCTCATTGCTTTTGGCGGGGTGCTGCGCATGTCGGAACCCCTGAAAATAAAGGTTCCTGCCACGATCAACCAGATTCTGGGGCGCTACCTGCGGCTGCTGAAAAACAGCCGCTACCTGGTCATGACCCTGCTGATGTCCATGTGCATGACGCCCCTTTTCGCCTTCATCGCCGGTTCACCGAGTATTTATATGTCTCATTTCCGACTCGACCCACAGCGCTTCGGACTCTATTTTGGCGCCAACGCGTTGGCCATGATGTGCGGCTCGTTTCTGTGCGGGTGGCTGACCCGACGGGTAAAAGGCTGGCTGCTGCTGCGCCTCGGATTCGTCGGCATGGTCGTCGGCGGAACCGCCATCGGATTCATCGGCGGGCTGGGACCGATGGCCTTTGCCGCCGCCATGTTTACGGTGACCTTTTGCATGGGACTGACACGACCGATGAGCAACAACCTGGTACTTGAACAAGTAGAGCAAGATGTAGGAACCGCCGCCTCCCTGCTCATGTTCGTTTATTTCGTGGCCGGTGCCGCCGGAATGGCGTTGATCTCCCAACCATGGTCGGATCGAATCGGCATCATCGCGGTTCTGTCAGCGGGTTGCGGTCTGACGGTCCTGGTCGGCTTGCAAGTGATGGCCTATTATTGGAAAAACGCGTTCAAAGCGGTTCAATAGGTTCGTGGATGGAAGTGGATCATGCATAGACACAAATTAACCGGCTGCACCTTTCTCGTCTTCTTGTCCGTACTCGTCATGCTGGCCTGCGATGGCAAGGCACCCTCCGAACAGAGTTCCGCCGCGGCAGTCGAACGCATATCGGCGCCATGGAGCGGCGATCTACCTGAAATCCTTGAAAGCAGAAGATTTATCAGGGCGCTGGTCACCTACAATCAAACCAACTTTTTCATCGAAAATGGAACGCCGCGCGGGCTCGAATACGACCTGCTCAAACGCTACGAGGAATTTCTCAACCAAAACCGAAAAAAAAATGAGCTCAAGATCAAGATGATCTTTTCGGTCCTGCCTTTCGACCAACTGCTCTCGGCTCTCGAAGATGGCCGGGGAGATATCGTTGCGGCCGGTCTGACAATCACCCCCGACCGAACCGAAAGGGTTGCTTTTTCCGCTCCCTACCTTTCGGATGTCGACGAAGTCCTGGTCACCGGCCCCAATTTGGGCGACCTGGTAACCATCAAGGACTTGCCCGGCCGGACGATTCATGTCATGGCAGGAAGCAGCTACGCGACCCACCTGAAAGAGCTGAACCTCGATCTTCAAATGCGATTCCAGCGCCCGATCCGAATCGTCGAGGCCGATGCCCACCTCGAAGAAGAAGACTTGATGCAGATGGTCAATGCCGGGATTTACGACATGACCGTCGTCGATTCACACCTTGCCCAGATCTGGTCCAGGGTGTTGCCCGATATTCGGGTGCACGAAGAGATCAGGGCCAGCAGCGGTGGAGAAATCGCCTGGGCCGTGCGTAAAGAGAACCCCGAATTGCTGGCCAATCTGAACCAATTTTTCAGGACGCACACGCAGGGCACCTTCGCCGGCAACATGCTCGTCCGGCGCTACTACGAAAACACCCACTGGATTCAAAATCCGCTTTCATCCAAATATCAAAATCAATTCGACACGCTGAAGGAGCTGTTTCAAAAATATGCCCGGACCTACGGATTCGACTGGCTGAAAATCGCGGCGCTGGCCTACCAGGAATCCCGCCTGGACCATGCGGCACGAAGCCATCGCGGCGCGGTTGGGATCATGCAACTGCTGCCCAGCACCGCTGCCGGCCCGGCCATCGGCATCCCCGACATCACCGATGTGGAGGACAACATTCATGCCGGCGTCAAATACCTGGCCTACCTTCGGGATACCTATTTCGACGACCCGGCCATTGCGCCCGAACATCGCATCGACTTTGCCATCGCCGCTTACAACGCCGGCCCGGCGCGGATCAACCAGATGCGCAAAAGGGCCGAAAAACTCGGACTGGACCCCAATCAATGGTTTTCCAATGTGGAACAGGCGGCGCTCAGGTTCATCGGACGCGAACCGGTCCAATACGTCAGCAACATTTATATCTATTACGTGGCCTACCAAACAGCCGCTCAGGTGGTCGACCAACGGTCCGACAGCCCATTGCCCCCGTCGTAGTAGACGCAGAAATAAATAAGCTGACATATAGTCCGACCCAGACAGCCCATGGAATGGATTCTTAGCGTACTCGTACGCGTCCTTCAGCGCAGCGGTACTCGTACTCGATCCATCCTGGAAGCGTTGACACAAGCAGAGGAATCTTTCGAGTACGAGAACGAGTACGACTGCAAGCAAGTGCCCAATATGTCAGCGAAATTATGAAATAGTGCACTTAGGATCTGCCCGACTCTCATGGGTGTTGCGGCCTTCGAACGCCGGACAGGTCAATTCTGTGGTGAGCACTCAGCGCTTGTGGGGCAAATGATGGGGACACCCGAACAAAAAAGCGCGATGGATTCAGCCACCGCGCGATATTGGGATCTCCCAAAAACTGCTAATAGTTCTCGTAATACAACCCAGCCTGGTACTTTGGATTGTCCAACCGTTCGGAGATGTCCACGTTGAAGAAATCACCAATCGGCTGAAGCAGTTCTGGATGGTCGCGCCACACGCCGCGGGCGATCGCAAGGACGGCGTCCAGGCCATTGCGCGTCATCTTGCCCAGGGGTTGCCGGCAGGGGCCCGAAGGCATGCCCAACAAACGCATCAGGGTCTTGATGGCCAGGGGATTGCGGGCGCGGCAAACCACCTCTCCATGCGCGGTCATCTCCCGGGTCTTCACGGTCACCAACCCGAAAAGCGGCTCCAACCCCTTGAGCAGGGTTTCGGCTCCGGCCCGGTCACCGCCGATGAGCCGTTCCACCATCTGGGTGGTCGCCCTGGGGACGATATTGCTGACCACCGAGATGACCCCGGCAGCGTCTATGGCCGGATCGGTCACCATGTCGTAGGTCATGGCATCGTCACCGGAGAGAATGATAAAGTCCGCCCCGCAACAGGTGCGCGTGCGGCGCATATTGTTCAAATCGGCCGTGGCCTCTTTGACCGTGCCCACATTGGGATGGGTCTTGAACAGCAGGGCCAGGTCTTCGGGCAACATCTGGGCACCGGTGCGGCCGGGGATGATATAGGGAATGATCTCCACGCCCGGGAACCGTGCTGCGATAGGCGCGACATACTCCCGGCGGATTTCGATGGAACTGGGGCCGTTGTAGTAAGGATCCACGAGCAGGACCGCATCGACACCCTGTTCGACGGCATGGGCCGTGGCCTCCATGGCCTCCTGGGTGTTGTTGCTGCCGGTACCGGCAATGCAGAGGCAACGCCCCTTGCAAGCCTTGGCCACCTGCTCCACCACCAGGTTATGCTCTTCCCAGTCCAGGGTCGGACTCTCGCCGGTGGTGCCCACGGCCAGAATACCGGTAATGCCGCCGTCGATCTGAAATGCCGTCAGCCGCTCCAACCCCTCCCGATCAACGCGGGTCCCGTCAGTGGTGAACGGTGTCACCAGGGCGGTATAACATCCGGGTTTCATTTTTCCCCCTCTTGTCAGGTTTGCAGAATTAAAATTAAAGAATTAGAGAAGCGCGGGAATGCTGTCAAGATCTTATTGTGAAATGCCTTGACAAGCCCCGAACGGCAGCATAACCATGACCGGGTGCTCATCGACAAATGGCCAATTTGCTCGATATCTGCATGATGCTCAACATTTTAACCAAGGACTTGTAATCCATATCCAAAAAGAAAAAAGGGACCGACCACCATGCCCCAGGCAAGAAACATAGACGAATATATTGCAATTCAGAAACAGGCGTTGGCTGCCAACCCCGAATGCGGAACGACCCATTACAACCTCGGCGTGGCCCTGCTGGGCAAACATCAGGATGACGAAGCCGAGCGTGCCTTTTTAGAAGCCATCGACTGCAGCCCAAGTTTGGCCGAAGCCCACGTCCAACTGGGTGGATTGTGCCTCAAGCGCGGCGACCTGGACGGCTGCCTGGATTGGAACCAGCGGGCCGTCAAAGCCCGACCGGGGTTTTCGGAAGGCTACGGCAACATCGGTTATGTGCACCTGCAAAGAGGTGAGGCGGACAAGGCCATCGAATCATTCAAACGCTCCACCGCCTTTAACTTCCGTTTTGTGCAGGGGTACACCTCCATGGCGACGGCCTATCTCATGAAAGGCGAGGTGGACCTGGCCATCGAGGCCTGCCAGAACGCCCTCAAGGCCGAACCGAACTTTCCCGTGGCCCACAACAACCTGGCCATCGCTTATCTTGAAAAGGGAGATCTGGAAAAGGCGCGGCTGCATGCCCGGCGCGCAGTGGAATTGGGATTTGACGTCGCTCCCCAAATCCTCAAAGATATCGAGGCCTAGCCTGTCACTCAACAGAGGTGGAATCCCCTCTATGAATCGGCCTGAACCCGGCGCCGCACCCCGCGTAGTCTTTTTCGTCGGCCATCCACCGATGCCCATCGACACGGGGGACGATCAATGGCGGCAACCGCTGCCCCTCGATCGAGCGTATTTCGACGAGGGCGGCACTCATCATACCCAGGCCGCAGTGACATACGGAGACTACTTCACGGCAGTCGTTGACTTCTTGACCCGAGACCGCATGGCTGCCGGCCACCGGGCCATCGGCAGGCTGCAGGGGGAAGCGGCGACAGGCGATACCATCGAGGAAATCCGTATCCACCTGGTCAAACACGGCGCCTGTTATCACCCGGCCATGGCCACCCTGGCAACGGGTGGCGTCGATATCCCCATGGTGCTCAATGTGGCCCTCAGTCGAGAGGGGCGGGACATCATCGCGATCGAAACCGACTGCCTGAGCCAGCTGGGCCGGCGGGTTGCCGATCATTTCCTGCCGGAGGTCTACCACTTCGGCGCGGGTAGCACCGGCAGCGGCGTCGAGCTCCCCATGTTCGCCGGCGAATGGTTCGCCGGTTATCACGAGTTTCACCTGACCCACTGCACTCCCAACGGTGCCAATCGCCATGTGGTGTGGGATCCGGATCGGGGACCCTGGCTCCTTAACGAGATTCAAAGCGCCGACCTCTATCGCCAGGCCATGCTGATTCTCACGTCCTACTTCGATCCGTACACCCTGTCCGCTATTCTGCAATGGCACCATGCCGCCGGGGATTTCGTCGTCAAGGCCACCCCGGATGGCATCGACCTGCGCCTGATCACCATCCGTCGCTACGCCCCGCTGCTGAGCCTGGACCCACAAGACCCCATTACCCTGGAAACCTTGCTGGAAACGTTGGCCGTTTTTTTTCTGCGCACCTCCTTGTGGATGCGCATCGATCGCATCGATGGCGTCGGCGACCTGATCTGGGCCGGAGAGGCCGCACTCGCCCCCATATGGATGGGATTTGGACAGGGGCTCGAAAAGATGGCCGCCCGCCACGATCTGCCACCGGCCTTCGTGGCGGCCGTAAAACAATATCTGGCATCCCATACCCGGGACGACCTGATCGACTTGGGGCTGGAGATCCTGACCCGGTATCCCCAGTCCCTGCCGGAGGCGTCCCTGATCAAATGCCATCTGAAACGGCACGCCGAACAGATCCACGCACTGATGCGCAGAACCGCCTGATACAAAAGCCTATCGGCCCTGACCGGTATATTGCGGGACAAAGGGTTTCCAGAGCATACCCGTCATTGCGCGGGACAGGGAGCCGCCAGGGTCTCCATCAGCCGTCGATAAGGGCTTTTTTATTGACAAACAAGGCAAATCTTTCTATATCAGCATCCTTTGATCGATATTTTTACCGCCTGTTTTTCCAGCGTCATGCTTTTTTGGATATAAACTGAAAATTAGCGATAAATAATGCATACCGAGAGGAGGTGACCATTTTTTAACTCAGCCTATTGCGTCGTTAAGTCATAAGATTTGTTTATTAACCAAATGGAGGTAAAAAGATGGCAAAACACGAAACCCCGATGTTGGACCAGCTTGAATCCGGACCGTGGCCAAGCTTTGTGTCTGACTTGAAGCAGGAAGCCGAAAAACGGGCGAAAAACGCGGCAGGCGTCGAGTTCCAGATCCCCCAGGATGCCGTTGAAGATCTTCTGGGCGTGCTCGAACTCTCCTACAAGCATGGTCGGACCCACTGGAAACATGGCGGCATCGTTGGTGTTTTCGGATATGGCGGCGGCGTCATCGGCCGTTACTGCGACCAACCCCAGATGTTCCCCGGTGTCGCACACTTCCACACCCTGCGCATCAACCAACCGGGTGGCAAGTTCTACACCACCAAATACCTGCGCGAGCTCTGCGATCTTTGGGATTTCCGCGGATCAGGCATCACCAACATGCACGGCTCCACCGGCGACATCATCTTCCTGGGCACCACCACGCCCCAGCTGGAAGAAATTTTCTATGAACTGACCCATAAATACAATCAGGACCTGGGCGGTTCGGGCTCCAACCTGCGCACCCCGGCCGACTGCATCGGCCAGGCGCGCTGCGAATACGCCTGCTACGACACCCAGGCGCTGTGCTACGACCTGACCAACGAGTACCAGGACGAGCTCCATCGTCCGGCTTTCCCGTACAAATTCAAGTTCAAGTTCGATGGCTGCCCCAACTGCTGCGTGGCCTCCATCGCCCGGTCCGACCTCTCCTTCATCGGTACCTGGAAAGACGACATCAAAATCGACCAGGCAGCCGTACAGGCCTACATCGGCGGCGAAATCGCCCCCAATGCCGGCGCCCACTCGGGACGCGACTGGGGCAAGTTCGACATTCAGAAAGAGGTCATTAATCTTTGCCCCACCGGCTGCATGGCCATGGACGGCAAAACCCTGAAAATCAACAACCGTGAGTGTACCCGCTGCATGCACTGCATCAACGTCATGCCACGCGCCCTGCACATCGGTGACGAACGCGGCGTCTCCATCCTGGCCGGCGCCAAGGCCCCGATCCTCGACGGCGCCCAGATGGGCACCCTGATCGTGCCCTTCATCGAAGTCGAGCCCCCCTACACCAAGATCAAGGAAGAGGTCATCGAGCCGATCTGGGATTGGTGGATGGAAGAGGGCAAGAACCGTGAACGCTTGGGCGAATTGATGAAACGCCAGGGTCTGCAGAAATTGATCGAGGTGCTGGGCGTTGATCCTGATCCGCGCATGGTGCAAGAGCCGCGCTCCAACCCGTACATCTTCTGGAAAGAAGATGAGGTCCCGGGCGGCTGGGATCGCGACATCAACGAGTTCAGAAAATACCATCAGAGATAGGAGGGCGACACCATGGCATTTATTTCTTCAGGATACAATCCGGAAAAACCGATGGAAGACCGGATCACCGATATCGGCCCGCGCAAATTCGACGAGTTCTATCCGCCGGTCATCGCTAAAAACAAAGGCAAATGGCTCTATCACGAATACCTGCAGCCGGGCGTGCTGGTTCATGTGGCCGAGTCCGGAGACGAAGTCTACACGGTCCGCTGCGGCGGCGCCCGCCTCATGAGCACCTCGCATATCCGTGAAATCTGCGAAATCGCCGACAAACACTGTGGCGGTCACGTCCGCTGGACCACCCGCAACAACATCGAGTTCATGGTCGACAACAAATCCAAGGTGCAGCCCCTGCTCGACGACCTGGCCGGCCGCAAGTTCAAGGGCGGTTCGTTCAAGTTTCCAGTGGGCGGCACCGGCGCAGGCGTCTCCAACATCGTGCACACCCAGGGCTGGATTCACTGCCACACCCCGGCCACCGATGCTTCGGGACCGGTCAAGGCGGTAATGGACGAAGTGTTCGCAGACTTCCAGAGCCATCGCATGCCGGCTCATGTGCGTGTATCGTTGGCCTGCTGCTTGAACATGTGCGGTGCCGTGCACTGCTCGGACATCGCCATCCTCGGCTACCATCGTAAACCGCCGATGCTGGACCATGAGTACCTGGACAAGATGTGCGAAATTCCGTTGGCCATCGCGGCCTGCCCCACTGCCGCCATCAAGCCGGCCAAGGTCGAAATCAACGGCCAGAAGCTCAACTCGGTGGCCGTGAACAACGAACGCTGCATGTTCTGCGGCAACTGCTACACCATGTGCCCCTCCATGCCCCTGGCCGACACCGAGGGCGACGGTATCGTCATCATGGCCGGCGGCAAGGTCTCCAACCGTATCAGCGCACCCAAGTTCTCCAAGGTGGTCGTGGCCTTCATTCCCAACGAGGCGCCGCGTTGGCCCAGAACATCGGCGACCATCAAGCAGATCATCGAAGCCTATGCAAACGACGCACGCAAGTATGAGCGCCTGGGTGAATGGGCCGAGCGCATCGGCTGGGAGCGGTTCTTCGAAAAATGCGAACTTGACTTCACGCATCATCTGATCGATGATTTCCGTGATCCGGCCTACTATACCTGGCGCCAGACCTCTCAGTTCAAGTTCTAACGATCGACCGTAAAGCAAGACGTGTTACATACAAACTGCAGGGGGCTTTGGCCCCCTGCAGCCCTTAGACCCGCAGAGGATGAAAGGGGAATACGGCAATGGAATATGAAGAGGCGAAACAGTTAATCGTTGAACAACTGACCAAAAAGCTGAAGACCAAATCGAAGTTTTACTTCAACGATCTCTCCAAGATCCTGGATATGAAACCCCGGGATGCGAAGAAGATCGTCAACAAACTGGTCGAGGACGGCGTTCTGGAGTACTGGTCCAGCGGCAGCACCTCCATGTACGGCATGCCTGGAACCGGCAAGCAAGCCCATAGCGAAGGCGAAGATTAGACCTTCGGCATCGCAACGTTGAAACCGGTTCCACCACAAACGCCCAAAGCCGGCTGTCCCGGTGTCGTTGTCGCCGCCCTGCGCGGTGGTTCAGGAAAAACGATTTTCTCGGTCGGCATCATCGCGGCGCTGAAAAACCGTGGCGTACGGGTTGCGCCCTTTAAAAAAGGTCCCGATTATATCGATGCCGGCTGGCTGGCTTTGGCTGCCGGCCGGCCTTGTTATAACCTGGACACCTTCCTTATCGATTCCCCCACCATTGTCGATTCGTTTCAAAGGCACACGCAAACCGCCGGCGCCGCGGTGATCGAAGGCAATCGCGGCCTCTACGACTGCATCAGCACCGACGGCATGACCTCCACCGCCGAACTGGCCAAACTGCTCGGCCTGCCGGTCATCCTGTGCCTCGACGCCACCAAAACCACCCGTACCATGGCCGCCGTGGTGGCCGGCTGCGTCCAGTTTGACCCGGACGTTCAGATCAAGGGCATCGTCTTGAACCACGTCGCCGGTGCGCGCCATGAAAACATCCTGCGCACCAGTATCGAGGAGCATTGTGGCATCCCCGTGGTGGGAGCGGTTCCCAAGCTGCGCAAACAAAGCTTTCCCGAACGCCACATGGGGCTGGTGCCCACCTACGAGCACCAGTGGGCCCAGGATGCCGTGGCCACCATCGCCGAACTGGCGGAACAACATATCGACCTGGCCCGGCTGTCCGACATCGCCGGGATACCCTTGCATGGCCGCTTCGATCCCATGGGCACAGAAACCCGCGCCGCCGGAACGATGACGCCTGAACCCACCGATATGGCGCCGGCCCTGAGGCGGCCGCGGATCGGCATTATCCGGGACTCGGCTTTCCAATTCTACTACCCGGAAAACCTCGATGCCCTGGTTCAGGCGGGCGCGGACCTGGTCGTCACGAGCCCATTGTTCGAAGACAACCTGCCCGACGTAGACGCCCTTTATATCGGCGGCGGCTTTCCCGAAACCCACGCTCAGCGCCTGGCCCGCAATGTGACCTACCGTGAGCAGATCAAGGGCCGGGCCGAGCAGGGCCTGCCCATCTATGCCGAGTGCGGCGGTCTGATGTACCTTGGCCGGGAACTCGTGCTCGACGACGGAACCTTTCCCATGACCGGCGTGCTGCCCGTTTCTTTCGGGTTTTCCAAGCGGCCCCAGGGGCACGGTTACACCATCGTCCGGGTGGCCCGCCCCAATCCGTTCTTTGAAACCGGCCAGATCATCAAGGGACACGAATTCCATTACTCGACGGTGCAGCTTCTGGAAAGCCCCCCAGAATCCATGGCTTTCGAAATGGAACGCGGAAAGGGGCTCAAAGACGGTCTGGACGGCTTGTGCCACAATCGCGTATTGGCGACCTATACCCACATCCACGCGCTGGGCACCCCTCAATGGGCACCCGCTCTCGTGGCCAGGGCGCGGGAATACCACCAGGCCAAATCGGGCCGCTGATCCTTCACCGCCGACGTTATTTTTCAGCAATTCCAACTGAATGTGATTGACCCTGAAGGGCATGCTTTCCAGAAGTTATTTGATAAGAAATGAATACCACCAGTGAA
>DHGT01000147.1 GCA_002402905.1 Desulfatitalea sp. UBA4791
GCTTATTCCTTCGGGTTAGAATCGCTGGCCTTATCCCTACCCAATGTACAGCCCGCACAATCCATGATAAAGAGGTGTTTTTTAATCGGAGCCAAGGTGGCCGTCGATTCGGCACCGTCTCCGCGATCATCTTTTTTTAATTGCCAAAAAGGAGCACGATGATCATGGATACCGCCAAACCTTCCACCCGGCCCATCATGGTACGGGTCCTGTTTTTCAATCTGCTCTCCGCCGCGGCCGTGGCCGGAGCTGTTTTTTGGGGCCTGAAGGAGATCTCGGCCCGCGCCAGCCTGCTGGTGCAGGCGCATCCCGACCTGGCCGAAGCCCATACCCTGGCCGGTTGGGTCGAAACGCTCTGGCGGGGATTCTGGCCTTACGGCGTGCCGGCGCTCCTGATCTTTTTCCTGATCATGGCCGTGTTGACCTGGTGGTCCCTGCGCGGCCCCTTCCTACGGCGAACCGTTCCAGCGGCGCCACGCCGATCCGCGCCGGCGAAGGCCAGACCGCAACCGGAAGCAGCGCCATCCAGCGCCGAAACGGACCGGCGGCTTTACCTGCACCTGATCGCCGTATTGCAAAAGGAAGGACGGCTGCTCGATTTCTTCTCCGAGGACCTGGCCCAATACAATGACGGTCAGATCGGCGCGGCCGTGCGCAGCATTCACGAAAGCTGCAAAAAGGCGCTCGATCGCCATATCGCACCCCAATCCGTGCTCGACGTCCAGGAGGGAGAAGAGATCGCGGTGCAAAAGGATTTCGATCCCAACACATTGAAACTGGTCGGCAATGTCACCGGCGAACCGCCGTTCAAGGGAGTCGTGCGCCACCGCGGCTGGCGGGCCCGCAAGGTCGATCTGCCGACCTTCTCCGGCCGGCAGCCCCATGACATCATCGCCCCGGCCGAAGTCGAAGTGCAGTAAGGAGTATCGGCATGTCCCACCCGCAATATATCATCGGCATCGACCTGGGCACCACCAACAGCGTCGTGGCCTATGTCTCGGCAGATACCCCGACGGTCGAGGAGGCCCGCATCCGCCTGTTCGACATCCCCCAACTGGTGGATAACGGTGTGGTTGAGGCGCGCCCGGTGCTGCCGTCGTTCGTGCTCATGCCGCCGGCCGAGGGTATGCCATCCGAAGAGCTGGCCCTGCCCTGGGATCCTGACCCGCCCTATGCGGTGGGGGCATATGCCCGGCGGCGCGGAGAAGAAATCCCGCAGCGCCTGATCGCCTCGTCCAAATCGTGGCTGTGCAATACCCTGGTCGACCGCAAAGCGGCGATCCTTCCCTGGGAAGGCGCCCCTTCAGGCCCATCGGCCGGCCCTGCTCCCCGCAAGCTGTCGCCGGTGGAAGCCTCGGCCGCCATCCTGCGCCACCTGCGCCAGGCCTGGAATCACGTCATGGCCCGCGGCGGTGACGGCGCCGACGGCCCCATGGACGACC
Source organism: Desulfatitalea sp. UBA4791 (assembly GCA_002402905.1). Taxonomy (GTDB): domain Bacteria; phylum Desulfobacterota; class Desulfobacteria; order Desulfobacterales; family Desulfosarcinaceae; genus Desulfatitalea. The sequence continues at coordinate 1,443 of DHGT01000147.1, forward strand.
GGCTCAAGATGGAAAACCAACTGGTTTACCTCACCGTGCCGGCCTCGTTCGACGCCGTGGCCCGCGAGCTGACCGTCGAGGCCGCCCAAATGGCCGGATTGCCGCGCGTCACGCTGCTCGAAGAGCCCCAGGCCGCCTTCTACGCCTGGATCGCCGGCCGCACCAGGCAGTGGCGCGACGCGGTCAAGCCGGGCGATCTGGTTTTGGTCTGCGATGTGGGCGGCGGCACCAGCGATTTCAGCCTGATCCAGGTGGCCGAAAAAGAGGGCGCCCTCGACCTGGAACGCGTGGCCGTGGGCAACCATCTGCTGGTGGGTGGCACCAATATGGATTTGACCCTGGCCTATGCCCTGGCCCGTCAACTGGCCGAATCCGGCACGACGCTGGACAACTGGCAGATGAACGGTTTGTGGCACAGCTGCCGGGGCGCCAAGGAGCGCCTGCTTGCCGACCCGGAGTGCGACCGTCTGCCGATCACCGTCCTGGGCCGGGGCAGCCGCCTGATCGGCGGCACCATCACTACCGAACTGACCCGCGCCACCGTGGAAAACCTCCTGAAAGACGGTTTTTTCCCGGACTGCGGCCGCGACACCAGGCCACAGGGCGCCAGGCGCAGCGGCATCCAGGAGTTCGGCCTGGCTTTCGAAGCCGACCCGGCCATCACCCATCACCTGGCCGCCTTCGTCGATCGTCCCGCGGCCGACGGCCGTTCCGTCAGCCCCACGGCCGTGCTCTTCAACGGCGGTGTCATGAAGTCGGCCCTGTTCCGACGGCAGGTGGTGTCGATCCTCAACGCTTGGTCGCCCCAAACCGGTGTCCGGGAAATCGAAGGCGCCGATTTCGACCTGGCCGTGGCGCGCGGCGCCGCCTGCTATGGCCTGGCCCGGCAGGGCAAGGGCGTGCGCATTCGCGGCGGCCTGGGCCGCTCCTATTATATCGGCGTCGCCGCCGCCATGCCGGCCGTACCAGGACTGCCGGCCCCGACCAAGGCCCTCTGCGTGGCGGCCTTCGGCATGGAAGAAGGCACCACGGCCGCCATCCGGGACCGCGAATTCATGCTGCTCGTGGGTCAACCGGTGGCCTTCGATTTCCTGGGTTCCACCACGCGCCAGGAAGACCAGGTCGGCACCACCGTCGAAGACTGGCAGGGGAACATCCAGCCGATCACGACCTTGGAGACCACCCTGGACGGCGATCCCGGCCAGACCCTTCCGGTCACCCTGGAACTGCATGTCACCGAAGTCGGCACCCTGGAGGTGTGGTGCGTTTCCAAGAACGATGACCGCCGGTGGAAATTGGAATGGAACGTGAGGGAGCAATAGCAGTGGAACCTGCGAACGAACCGACGGCCGACAGCATCGCCGGCCGGCGCTTTATCATCGGAATCGACCTGGGCACCACCAATTCGGCCGTGGCCTTTGCCGATTTGACCGCACCGCCGCGAAACGACCCCATCCGCCTCTTCGATGTGCCCCAGCTCACCGCACCCGGCACCTTTCAACCGCTTCCGGTGCTACCATCGTTTCTCTATATTCCCGGCAGCTACGACATCGATGCCTCGGCCATGGTCCATCCATGGAAAACGAGCGATGACGCCTTCGTGGGAGCCTGGGCCCGCGACCAGGGGGCGCTGGTGCCGGGCCGCCTGGTGGCCTCGGCCAAGAGCTGGCTGTGCCATGCCGGGGTGGACCGGCGCGCCCGCATCCTGCCGTGGGGCGCACCGGCCGAGGTGCGTAAAATCTCTCCGGTGCAGGCCAGTGCCGCTTTCCTGGCCCATATCCGCAAGGCCTGGAACCACCGTCACGGCGACGAGGAAGAGCTCTTCCTCGAAAACCAGGACGTGGTACTCACGGTACCGGCCTCGTTCGACGAGGTGGCCCGCGAACTGACCCTCGAAGCGGCCGCAGCGGCCGGCTACCGCCAGGTCACCCTGCTGGAAGAACCCCTGGCCGCATTTTACAGCTGGCTCGTCCGGCACGAGCGCCGCTGGCAAGAGCTGGTGCAGCCCGGGCAGTTGATTCTGATCTGCGATGTCGGCGGCGGCACCACCGACTTCACCCTCGTCTCGCTCACCTGCGAAGCGGGCGGCAGCCCGCGTTTCGAACGCATCGCGGTGGGCGACCACCTGCTGCTCGGCGGCGACAACATGGACCTGGCGCTGGCCCGCGGCGTGGAGGCCCAATGGCATGGCGGACGGCCGGCCGGCCTGGACACCCAGCGCTGGCAGGCCCTGTGCCACCAGTGCCGCCAGGCCAAGGAGCGAATTCTTTCGGGCCAGGCCGAAACCCATCGGGTTACCTTGATGGGCAGCGGCAGCCGCCTCATCGCGGGTACCATGAGCGCCGAACTGGCCCGCGGCACCATCGAGCAGACCATTCTGGACGGCTTCTTCCCGATCATCGATCCAGACCGTATGAGGCCGACCGGCGCCGCACCGGCCGTGAAACGGACCGCCATCAGCGAGTTCGGTCTGCCCTACGAACCGGAACCGGCCATCACCCGGCACCTGATGCGCTTTCTGGAACACCATCGCGAGGAGGTGGCCGACGTTCTGGGCAAGCGCGATCCGTTTCCCGACCTGGTGCTCTTCAACGGCGGGGCCCTCAAGCCCGAAACGATCCAGCAGCGCATCGTCGACGCATTGTGCCACTGGTTCGGCCGGCCGCCGGCCGAGCGGCCGGGCATCCTCGAAAACCGGCACCACGACCTGGCCGTGGGCTTGGGAGCGTCTTACTACGGCCTGGTCAAAAGCGGCCGGGGCGTGCGGGTCGGCAGCGGCAGCCCCCGCAGCTACTATCTGGGCGTGAGCCGAAAAAGCCAGGACGCCCCGGGGCCGCAACAAGCCATCTGCCTGGTGGAGCGCGGTTTGGATGAAGGCAGCACCATCGAACTGGGCGAGCAGCGCTTTCAGGTCCTGGCCAATCAGCCGGTTCGCTTCGACCTGTTCAGCTCGAGTTTCCGCAGCCGGGATCGCATGGGAGCGCTGGTCGATATCGACGACACCTTCATGCGCCTGCCCCCCCTGCAAACCGTTATCCAGTACGGCAAGCGGGGCGCCAAAACCGGCATCCCGGTGCGCGTCGAAGCCGAATATACCGAGATGGGAACCCTCTCGCTGTGGTGCCGTTCGCTGATCAGCGACCACCGCTGGCAACTGCAATTTCAATTACGGGAAAACGCCGAAGCAGCGGAGGTTCGCGAAGAGATCGTCCTCGAAGACAGCGTGATCGAAAAATCCCGACAGACCCTGGACGCGGCCCTGGACAGCACGGACCAGACCCGATTGGAGGGCGTCGTCAAGCAGATCTCGGCGGTCGCGGACCTGCCCCGCGACCAGTGGCCCCTGCGTCTGCTGCGCGAACTGGCCGACCGTCTATTGGCCCGCACCGATGCGCGCCATCGCGGGCCGACCCACGAAGCACGCTGGATGAACCTGGCCGGTTTCTGTCTGCGGCCCGGCTTCGGGGACAGCCTGGATGCCGAGCGCATCAAACAGGCCTGGAAAATTTACACCCAGGGGCCGGTCCATGCCAACCAGAACCAGGTCCAGATCGAATGGTGGATCATGTGGCGGCGGTTGGCCGGCGGATTGACCCCGGGCCAGCAGCGGCAACTGAGCCAGGACGCGGCCCGCCTGCTGCAACCCAAGAAAGGTAAGAAGCCGCGGCTCTCCCCCCAGCTGCAACTCGAGCTTTGGATGGCCGTGGCCAACCTCGAGCGGCTTTATGTGAAAGACAAGATGCAGTGGGGACGCCTGCTGCTCTCCCAGCTCAATCCGAAACAGGCCCGCCCCCAGCAACTGTGGTCCCTGGCGCGCATCGGCGCCCGGGCCCTGCTCTACGGCTCCACCGATCGGGTCATCCCCCCCCAGGAGGCCGCCCGTTGGATCGACGATCTGTTCGGACGCCAATGGCCGCTCCCCAAAATGGTCGGAACGGCACTGGCCCAGTTGGCCCGCAAGACCGGAGACCGCACCCGGGATGTGGATCCCGCGGTGTCCGACCGGGTATTGGCGTGGATGGCCCCCCACACCGAACTGACCGATCAGCAGACGCTGCTGAAAGAGGTCGTCCCTATCGCCCGCCAGGAGGAGCAGGCCCTCTTCGGCGAGTCCCTGCCCGTGGGCCTGATCCTGCATGATCAACCCAACGGGGAAAACCCATGATTCGGTTGTTTGCGCTCTGAACCCATTATCATCGATTTAGGTGAACGCAACGGGCGGGCATAAAGCCCGCCCCTACGACTAAATTTCGCGCATACCGCTATGCTGTTTTTCGCGTACTCGTACACGTACTCGTTCTCGTACTCGATGGTTTTGCTTTCGAGGCTTGAAAATGCAAGCCTCGGCAGGTATTTTTCAATGACGAGTTCGAGTACCGCAGCGCTGAGTACGAATACAATGTAGACTTATCGGGCCTAGAATTATCTTAGCGCTTATGGGGTTTCTCCCCGCCCGGATTGAAACCAAACACATCTTTCATGCGACATGGGCTCTTAAACTACCGTTCAGACCGCTTCCTCCATGGCCCGGCTGTAAGCGCCCTTGCGCGCCGCGCCGTTGCACTTGGCGCGATGGTAGAAGGCGCGCTGGGCGGCAGCCGCGTTGGCACGCTGTCCCTTCCAGGCCTTGAGCGCATCGGCCTGCAGGGCGCGTCCGTAGGAAAAACTCAATTCCCAGGGCTGAGGTCCCATGGCGTTCATGGCATTGAGATTCTCGGTGGCCTGTTGCGAACTCTGGCCGCCGGAGAGAAAGACGATGCCCGGAACGGCCGCCGGAACGACTTGCCGGAAGCAGGCCACCGTCGCCGCCGCCACCTCTTCGGGACCGGCCTGCTGCGGACAATCCTTGCCTGAAATGACCATATTGGGTTTGAGCAGTGTCCCTTCCAGGTAGACACAATGCTCGAATAGTGCCGCATAGACCCGCTTGAGCGTCTCGGCCGTGACGTCGCGGCAACGCGCGATGTCGTGAGGCCCGTCCATGAGCACTTCGGGTTCCACGATCGGCACGATGCCGGCCTCTTGGCAGAGCGCCGCGTAACGGGCCAGGGCGCGGGCGTTGGCCTCCAGGCAGAATCGGGTGGGGATGCCGTCACCAATGGTGATCACGGCCCGCCACTTGGCGAATTGGGCACCCAACTCGCGATACTCGGCCAGGCGCTCGCGCAGACCGTCCAGCCCCTCCGTCACCTTTTCCCCGGCAAAACCGGCCAGCGCCTTGGCGCCCTTGTCCACCTTGATGCCCGGTATGATCCCCTTTCCGGCCAATAGCCGTGGGAAAGGCGTACCCTGCTCGGAGGATTGCCGAAGGGTTTCGTCGAACAAAATCACCCCGCTGATGAATGCCTCGGCCCCTTCGGTCGTAAAGAGCAGTTCACGGTAAGCCCGACGATTCGCTTCGGTGGACTCGACCCCGATGCTGTCGAACCGTTTCTTGATGGTCGGCGAGCTTTCATCCGCCGCCAGGATCCCTTTGCCGGTTTGAACGATGGCGCGTGCAATCTCTTCTAAGCTCTGCTTGTCCATTTCGACCTCCTTTCGGGCCAGGTTATAGGGTTATCTTTATTGGCCAACGGCCATGATGGGCCTGGATCGGGGGTGGATTCAGCCGGGAAATCATCCTTCCCGCTGACCTCGGCATCATCGGAGGCAAAAGAAATCAACGAAGGGTATCGCTCAACGCATTCTGATCCGGAGAAGGTCCGTACAGAAACCTCGATCTGATCCAATTTTTTATACTCTGCATCATTCGACATACTGTCAAGACGACCGATTGCCAGGGCGCTCCCTTATGGATCGGCGCCCGCGATTCTTAAGCTGGTCGCGGCGTTTTTCCATATTATGAGAATATTAATTTTATATCATGAAACTTTTTATTGACTATTATCTAAATTATCTTCACTAAGTGATCAATGTCCAGATGCTCAACTGAACGGACGTAACAACCAGTACAGCGTGGGGCCATTCCTAGGGAAGGGAAAGCCCCATGGTTTTTCATACGCCCAGCGGAGAATCCCATGGCCCGGGAAACGCCACTGCATCAACACCCCAAAATCCAGGATGGCGCCCAGAGTATCCACAGGGCCATGGCCATCATCCGGATCGTGGCCGACCACAATTATACCGGCGTCAAGTTGTCCAGGGTCGCAAAGGACGTACAACTGCCGTCCAGCACGACCCATCGCATGCTTTCGGTTCTCGCCGACGAGGGCATGCTCAGCTACAATGCCATGACCAAAAGCTACCATCTGGGCGTTTTGCTTGCCCGGCTCGGGTTCGAAGCCCGCCAGTACGAACTCAGGCATGCCTACCGCGACATCCTCGAACGAATCGCCCGACAGACCGAGGACACGGCCTACCTGCTGATGCAATCGGGATATGACGTGCTTTGCGTGGACCGCGTGGTGGATTCCACTCCGATCCAGGTGCTCACCTTCGATGTGGGCAAACGCCGGCCCCTGGGCGTCGGCCCCGGCAGCCTGGCGATCCTGGCCTCCCTGCCCCAGGAGGAGATGCAGCGCATTCTGCGGCACAATGCGCGCCGCTATGCCGGTTTCGTCGGCTTTGAGCCCGACGATATGCAGCACATGATCGATACCTACCGCCGGCAAGGGTATATCGTGAACAGCGTGACGCCTTACACCATGGGCGTCGGGGTGGCGTTGCACGACAAGGCCGGCAAACTCGTCGGCGCCATGAGCGTCAATGCCATCGTCTCCAAAATGGACGAAAAGCGGCAACAGGAGATCGCGCACCTGATTCGATCCGAAATTTCGGGTGGGCGCATATGACCACGGATCGAGACGGAGATTTGCCTATGAACGATAATACCAACAAAGTGATGAGCGCCAGGGAAGCGGTCCGCCGCTTCATCCAGGACGGGGATGAGCTGATCATCGGCAACTACACGGTCGGCACCTGCACCGAATTGATCTACGAAATCTGCCGGCAGAACAAAAAGAATTTTACCCTCTACTCCCAATCCGGGATTCTCGACGTGGACATTATGGTCAACGCCGGATGTGTCGACCGCCTGGTCACCACCTACGTGATGCGCTCGGGCGGCAAGGCGGGCGGCGGGGCGGTGGAGCGCGCCCTGCAGGCCGGCACCATCGAGATGGAGGATTACACCAATTTCAACTACAATGCGCGCCTGGTGGCCGGCATGCACGGTATGACGTTCATCCAGGTGCTGGAAGGGGTGATGGCCACCGACCTGTTCCGCAAGCGCGGCTTCATGGGCGAAGACAAATACCGGGTCATCAAATGCCCATACACCGGCAAGGAGATTCTCACCGTCCCGGCCGTCAACCCGGATGTATGTATCGTGCACGTGCAGCGGGCCGACAAATACGGCAACGCCCAGTATTGGGGGGCCCTGGGAAGCGTGGCCGCCGCGGCCCTGTGCAGCAAACGCATCATCGTCTCGTGCGAGGAGATCGTCGAACACGACGTGGTGCGCCAGAGCCCGCATTTTACCATCATTCCCGCGTTCCGCGTCAATGCCGTGGTGGAAGTGCCCTGGGGCGCGCATCCTACGGAAGTGCTGGGCCACTATAACCGCGACCAGTTCTTCTACGGCATGTTCACCAAGGCCAACACCCGGGCCGACACGGTCAAGGCCTGGATGGACGAATGGGTCTATGGATGCAGCGACCGCGAAGCCTATATCGACCGCTACGCCGCCAGGTTCGGCATGGGCATGCTCGACCGCCTGCGCGCCAGGTCCTTTTATTCCGCCCCGGCCAACTATGGCGCGGCCTTTACATCGGCCTGGGACGAAAGCGGCCGGGAGCGCTCCATGGGTTTGACCCTGGAGGAGATCGAACAACGCCTGGCCGAAAAGGGGATGCTCTATGAGTAAAGGATACACGCTGAATGAACTGTTGATCATCACTTGCGCCAAGGAGATCAAGGACTACCAGAACGTCATCCTCGGCGTCGGCCTGCCCACCACGGCCGGTGCCCTGGCCAAGGCGCTCTTCGCCCCCCATGCCACCTTGATGATGGAATCGGGGATCATCGATTTCGAACCCCTGGTGCCGCTCAACCACATCGCCGACGCACACTCGTGCCGCGGCTTTTCCTATGCCACCGACTTGTTCACGGCTTTTACCATGACCTATCGCGGGTTTGTCGACGTGTGCTTCCTGGGCGTGGGCCAGATCGACAAGTTCGGAAACCTCAACACCACCTGCATCGGCGATTACTATCATCCGACCCTGCGCCTGCCCGGTTCCGGCGGCGCGGCCGACTTCATCGCCTATGCCAAGAAGACGGTGCTGACCCTGCGCGGCGGCCAGTTCGTGGAAAAACTGGATTACTTCACCTCGGCCGGCTACCTGGAGGGCGGCGACAGCCGGGACCAGTCCGGCCTTTTCCCCAAGGGTTCGGGTCCATCCATGCTGCTCACCACCAAGGGCGTGTTCCGCTTCCATCCGGAAACCAGGGAGATGTACCTGGCCCAAATCCATCCCGGCGTCACGGTTGACGATGTCCGCAAGGATGTTCCCTGGGACCTGAAGGTCTCGCCCGACCTGACCCAGACCGACCGGCCGACGGATGAAGAGATCGAATTCGTGCGGCGGTTCGCCCCCACGGAGAGCGTGGGCCGCAGCCTGCGCACCGAGCTGGCCATCGAGAATGCGCTGAACAGAGCCAAAAGGAGAGGCAAAGCATAAACACCATCAAAAAGAGGGAGGGGCAGTATGAAGACATTTATGAAATGTGCCATTATCGCGGTGGGTTTGATTTCTCTTCTGGTCATCGGAATGACCCAGCCGGCAGTGGCCGCCGACGAACGCCTGGCCATCGGCACCGCCTCCACGGGCGGCACCTGGTACCCGTTGGGCGGCGGTGTCGCCAACATGATCAACACTCATATCAAGGGATACTACGCGGCCGCCCATCCTTCGGGGGCATCGATCGAGAATATCCGGGCGATCTCCAAAAAGCAGGATGCCCTGGCGCTCTCCATGCCGGACACGGCGTTTCAGGCCTTTCACGGACTGGAAGCCTTCGCCAAAAAGCCGGTCAAGGAGCTGCGCGGCTTGATGTCCACCTATCCCATCGACATCCAGTTCTACACCCAGGCCAACGGAAAGATCAAAAGCATCGAGGACCTGAGAGGCAAAAAGGTCGCCGTGGGCGCACCGGGCAGCGGCACCGAGGCCATGGCGCGCTACGTGCTCAATGTCTTCAAAATGACCTATGACGATATCGACGAGCAGTTCCTCTCCGCCACGGAAACGGCCGAAGCGCTGAAAGACGGCAACATCGACGCCGGCATCGTGACCCTCGGCACGCCGGCGCCGTCCCTGATCGATCTGGCCACCCAGCGGGACATCATCTTCCTGGATATCGCCCCGGACATCGCCGAAAAAATCAACAAGGAGTTTCCGGCCTACTTCCCGACCACCGTTCCGGCCGGCACCTACAAGGGCCAGGACAAACCGCATCACACCCTGTCATGGATGGGCATCTTCGTGGTGCACCAGGACATGAGCGAACAACTGGCCTACGACATCTTGAAGGCGGTCTTCGATCACAAGGCGGATTTGGATAAGATTCACGCCCAGTTCAAAAACATCACGCTGGAAAACGCGGTCAAGGGCATGCCCATTCCATTTCATCCCGGGGCCGAAAAATTCTACAAGGAAAAAGGTTTGATCAAGTAACATGCACCATGTACCACCGCATCGAAAACACCTGAAACCCCGCGGCCGCCGCTCGATCCCACCGGCGGTCGCGGCGATCCTGATATTCGTCGTCGCCGTCTGCCTCCCGGTTGCCAAGGCGTGGGCGCAATCCGATCTGCGCCTGGAAGTCTTCGCGTGCGATACGCAAGAAGTGCTGCTGCAGATGGACATCACCCCGGGCACCGAGTTCTCGATACGGTTTCTGCACTCCTACGACCGGGCCCCTTTCGAGGAGCACTATCGCGTTCTCGGGAGCGAGCGTATCCTGTTAACCCATATGACCTTCAAAGGCAGTTTGAACGGCCAGGGGTTCGTTTTGGGCACCTATCGCCCGGTGCCGGGCGGCTCAGCGGAACTGGCCGATATCGACCAGGAGGTGGAACGGGTGACCTTTCGTCTGGGGTCGCCCGATCTGGCCGATCACACCTTGTCGATTGGCGGACGGGGGCTGCGCCTGCTCGATTACGCTGAGGCCGGCACCCTGCTTTGCATCCGGGTGCGATAAAATGTGACAAGCAAGACCTTACCGCCACAGGGATGGGAGAAAAAAGAATGGAAGTGACGAAGGAAACTGACCATAGAATCTCGTTGATCGCTCAAATTGTCCGGATCGTCGCCATTGCCATGGCCGTGTTCCAGATCTACACGGCCCAATTCGGCCTCTTTTCTGCCTTGGTGCAGCGTTCGATCCACCTGGCCTTCGCCTGCACCCTGGTCTTTTTGATCTATCCCTTGAGCAAACGCTTTGCCGGAGCCTATTCCTGGCGGCTTCGCATGATCGATTGGGGACTGGCGGCCGTGGCCATCACGACGCTCATTCACCTGGCCATGACCTACAAGACCCTGGCCATGCGCGGTGGAGAAGCTTCCACCGCGGATCTGTGGCTGGGCGGCATCCTCCTTCTGCTCGTTTTGGAGTGCACGCGCCGGCTCATGGGCCCGGCCCTGCCGATCATCACCCTGATCGCCATTCTCTACACCCTCATAGGCGACCGGATCCCGGGCATGTGGGGCCACTTTCCCATCGACCACGAGCAGTTTATCAGCTACCAGTATCTGACCACCGAGGGACTTTTCGGCATCCCCCTGGGCGTGAGCGCCAGCTTCATCTTTGTTTTCATCATGTTCGGCGCGTTTCTCGTCAGCTCGGGCACCGGCGAGTTCTTCATCAAATTCTCCAACGCCCTGGCCGGGCACTTCCGAGGCGGGCCCGCCAAGGTGGCCGTGGTGAGCAGCGGTTTTTTCGGCACGATCAGCGGATCGGCCGTGGCCAACGTGGTCAGCACGGGCTCGTTTACCATTCCATTGATGAAAAAGATCGGTTACCGCGGCGTCTTTGCCGGCGCAGTGGAATCGGTCTCCTCCACCGGCGGCCAGTTCATGCCGCCGGTCATGGGCGCCGGCGCCTTCATCATGGCCGACATGCTCGGCGTGGGCTACCTGGAGGTGGTCAAGGCGGCCATCCTGCCCGGCGTCCTCTATTTCCTGGCGCTCTTCTGGATGGTGCACATGGAGGCCCTCAAACTGGGGCTGCGCGGGCTCAACCGAGAAGAGCTGCCACCGCTGTGGGCCACCATCAAGGCCGGCGGCCACCTCATGATCCCGGCCTTTCTTCTCATCGGTTTTCTGATCATGGGCTATTCCCCCATGAAGGCCGGCCTGTGGGCGATCATTTCGGTGTGGGGGGTCAGCGCCATCCGCAAGGCCACCCGCATGGGATTCCGGGCGGTCCTCAACGCCATGGAAAAGGGCGCCACCGGCTGCCTGGAAGTGGCCCTGGCGTGCGCCTGCGCCGGCATCGTCATCGGCTGTGTCACCCAGACCGGCCTGGGGCTCAAGTTCTCGGGGCTCATCATCGATGCGGCCGGCGGCAACCTGATTCTGTCGCTGATCTTCGTCATGTTCGCCTCGATCATCCTGGGCATGGGGCTGACCACCTCGGCTGCCTACATCCTGACCGTCATCCTGGGCGGACCGGTGCTCATCGAACTGGGCGTCAACCCGCTGGCCGCGCACATGTTCGTCTTCTACTACGCCTGCTTGTCGACGGTGACCCCGCCCGTGGCCCTGGCCTCGTTCGCCGGCGCCGCCATCGCCGGTTCCAAGCCGTTCGCCACCGGCTTCGAATCCATGCGCCTGGCCGCCGTCGCCTACCTCGTGCCCTACTTCTTCGTCTTCAGCCCGGAGCTGATCTGGAAAGGGTCGCTCGGCGCCATCGGCCTGGCCGCCTTTTCGGCCACCATCGGCACCATCGCCCTGGGTTCGGGATTGATGGGGTATCTCGTGGACCGGTTGAACTGGATTTTCCGGTTGCTGTTGCTGGCCGCCGGTGTGGCCCTCATTCAGCCGGGCTTGTGGAGCGATATCTTCGGTGTGATCGTGCTCGGCGGCCTGGCCTTCTACCAGCGCCGGCACGGCCGCAAGACGGTGGCAGCGGACACCGTAACGATGTGAAGGATGTGAAGATTTCAAAAGTAATCTCGATTGGCAAATAGCGACAGATCCAACCGTTCATTTCAAAAAAGGAGCAGACACATGGAAAACGCCCGACTGGCCGAAGAGTACCAACGCAAACTGATATCCGCCGAAGCCGCGGCCGGGCTCGTACAATCCGGGATGAGCATCTTTCTCGGCATTTCAGCCAACATGGCCCACATCGTCGACAAGCACCTGGCGCGGCGCAAGGACGAATTGCGCGACGTCAACGTTCAAACCTCGCTCGATACCTGCGAGCACGAGTTCCTCAAGGCCGATCCCGAAGGCAAGGTCTTCAAGTGGCACAGCGGTTTTTTCCTGCACTCGGTCCGAAACCAGGTGGCCGCGCGCGGCTGCGGGGTCTATTGGGCTCAATCCTGGCACCTGGCACCGGGTGTGATCCGCGAACAATCCCAAAAAGATATCTCGTTCATCGTCACCGCGCCCATGGATGCCCACGGCTACTTCAACTTCGGCCTGTCGGTGACCGAACTGCAGGCGTTCTGCGAGGTGTCCAAGAAAATCGTGGTCGTGGTCAAGGAAGACATGCCGGTGGTGTGCGGCGGCCAGGAAGAGGCGGTCCACATCTCCAAGGTCCATCACATCGTGGAGGATCGCGAGTTCAAGACCTTCTGCCTGCCGACTGTGCCGGTCAAGGAAGAGGACCGCATGATCGCCCACAACATCGTTTCGGCCGGCCTGATCGGCGACGGCACCACCCTTCAGATCGGCATCGGCGGACTGCCCAATTCGGTGCTCGATGCTCTGGTCGATGCCGGCGTCCACCACCTGGGCATCCATTCGGAGATGCTGACCGACAAGATGTACGACTTAATCGAGGCCGGGGTCGTGGACAACACCCGCAAGAAGGTGGACCGTTACAAGTCGACCTTCTCGTTCTGCCTGGGCAGCCGCCGGCTGTACGATTTTCTGGACCGCAACCCCATGTTCGCCTCCTACCCCGTGGACTACGTCAACAATCCACTGATCATCGCCCAGCAGCCGCGCATGTTCTCCCTGAACACCACCATGCAGGTCGACCTGATGGGACAGGTGGCCTCTGAACAGGTCGGCGGCGACCGGCCCCGCCAGATCAGCGGCACCGGCGGGCAGCTCGACTTCGTCATGGGCACCATGCTCTCCCACGACCGCGCCGGCGTGAGCGTGCTGGCGCTCTATTCGCAGTACAAGGGCCGCTCGCGCATCGTGCCGATCCTGGAAAAGGGGACCAACGTGACCGTGCCGCGCTCGCTGGTGGATTACGTGGCCACCGAGTGGGGCCTGGTACGCTCCAGGGGCCTGTCGATCAATGAACGCGCCCAGGCCCTGATCCGCATCGCCCATCCCGACCATCGCGAAACGCTGATGCGCCAGGCGGTGGATGCGGGGTTCGTCCCCTACCGCCACACAGCGGGCGACAAACTGCCCCGGGGCGTCATCAACTGCCGCGATTAGCCGTTTCGTTCACATAGCCCGATTTCCGGGCCGGGGTTCGGACCGCATTTGACCCGGCCCGGGAGATGGGCAAGGCCTGTCTCCGACCCCTGGCATTCACCGCGGGCTTGTGATAGTTGCATGGCATGCAGATCATCGATGCCCAAGATGTCATCAAACGCTTCGGCGCCTTCACGGCGGTGGACGGCATCCGCTTCCATGTGGAAAAAGGCGAGTTCTTCGGCTTGCTCGGCCCCAATGGGGCGGGCAAGACTTCGGCCATCCGCATGATCTATGGCTTCTCGCCGGTCACCGCGGGTCACATGCGCGTCTTCGGAATGGATATCGCGACCCAGTGGCGCGAGATCCGGTCGCGCATGGGCGTCTGCCAGCAGGAGAACACCCTGGACCCGGACCTGACCGTCGAACAGAACCTGCGGATCTACGCGCGCTACTTTGACATGGAGAAAACCAGGGCCCGCGAGCGGGCGGAGGAGCTGCTCGAATTCTTCGCACTGTCCCATAAGCGTGCGGCCAAGGTCATGGAACTCTCCGGCGGACTGGCCCGGCGGCTGCAGCTGGCCAGGGCCCTGATGGCCGAGCCGGACCTGCTCATTCTCGACGAACCCACCACCGGCCTGGACCCCCAGTCCCGCCACCAGGTCTGGAACCGGCTGACCGACCTGAAAAAGCGAGGCCTCACCATGCTGCTGACCACCCACTACATGGACGAGGCCGAAAGCCTGTGCGACCGGCTGGTGATCATGGATCACGGCCGCATCATCGCCCAGGGCGCGCCGCGCCAGTTGATCGCCGAACACGCCGCCGAAAGCGTCATCGAAATCGAGGGGCCGGGGCTGGAATTGAAAACCTACCTGAAGGGCCACCAGATCAAACACGACGACCTGGGCGAACGGATGATCATTTTTGCCGATGCCCAGGGCGAGCTGGAAGACGAGGTGCGCCGGCGCTTCTGCATGGCGTCGTGCCTCTTTCGGGCGGGAAATCTCGAAGATGTCTTTTTGCGCCTCACCGGCCGGGAGTTGCGCGAATGAGCCGCATTCAGCTGTCCGCCATCTCGACCCGCTTCCGGCACATCTGGTTCCGGAACCTGATCACCTACCGCCGCATCTGGCGGGTCAACTTTCTCGTGCCGCTGCTCGAACCCGGCTTCTACATCCTGGCCTTCGGTCTGGGATTCTCGGGACTGATCGGCGCTGTGGACTACGCCGGGATGCAACTGGCCTATACCCGCTTCATGGCCCCTGCCCTGGTGGCCACGGCCTGCATGTGGAACGCCTTTTTCGAAACCACCTACACCTCGTTCGTGCGCATGTACTACCAGAAAACCTTCGACGGCATTCTGGCCACGCCCATGAGCATGGAGGAGATCATCGTCGCGGAAATCGTCTGGGCCGCCTCCAAGGCCGCGGCGGCCGTGGCGGTCATGCTGGCCGTGCTCATCCCCATCGGGTATGCCAACTTCCCCGGCGCACTCGTTTGCATTCCCATCGCCTTCCTGGGCGGACTGGCCTTTGCCGCCATCGGCATGTTCTTCACCGGCGTCATTCCCACCATCGACATGTTCAACCTGCCCATATTCTTGTTCATCACTCCGATGTTCCTCTTCTCGGGCACCTTTTTCCCGGTCTCGGGCATACCCGATTGGGCCGGCATCTTCACGCTCATCTTCCCCCTCTACCACCTGGTGGAGTTGATGCGCTATTTCTGCATCGGCGCCATGGAGTCCAATCCGCTCCTCAATCTCGCCTACCTGGTGGGATTCACCGTGCTCTTCGGTTTTCTCGCACTGCTGACGATGAAGCGGCGGATCATCAAGTAGCGCGGCGTCATCGACTTCTCGCAAACCGCGCATCGGACTTGGCGATCAACTGCTCGTCGGTGTAGTGCTTGAGTTCGATGGCCTTGCCCGGGCACTCGGCGGCGCAAATCCCGCACCCGTGACATTGCGCCGGGTCGATGACGGCGTGGGCGTGTTCGTCGATGCGTGGAATGCCGTAAGGGCAGGTGCGCACACAGGTGAGGCAAGCGGCGCAGCGGCCGGACGTCACCTCGGCCACGACGCCGCCCACCAGCAGGGCATCCTTGGCCAGCAGGGTCATGGCCCGCGAGGCGGCGGCCTTGGCCTGGGCGATGGTCTCCTCGATGGGTTTGGGATAGTGGGCCAGGCCGGCCAGGAAAATGCCTTCCGAGGCGAAGTCCACCGGCCGCAGCTTGGCGTGCGCTTCGACCAGAAAGCCTTCGGCGTTGACCGGTACCTTGAATTTTTCAAAGAGCGCCCGGTTGTCGTTGGGTATGATGCCGGCGGCCAGCACGTGGCCAGTATGGTCGCACCGTGAAAGATCTCCGGACCGGCGCCGTTGCCCTCCTCCAGGGTGGTTGCAAAATTGCCGATGGATCCACCGCTCTTCTTCACCTGGGCGTTGAGGTGCAGATCGATGTTGGGGTGTGTGCGCACGCGCGCGATCAACCCCTTCAGGTAGGGGGCCAGAGCCTCGCCCTGCCAGGTGGTGCGAAGGTGGACGGCGTTGCCGCCCAACGCGTCCGACCGCTCCACCAGGTGGACGCGGCAGCCTTGATCGGCCACGCCAAGGGCCGCTTCCATGCCGGCCACACCACCGCCTACGACCAGGGCGGCCCTGGTGATGGGTACCGACACGTGGTGGAGCGGTTCGACGCGGGCCGCCTTGGCCACGGCCATGCGCACCAGGTCCTTGGCCTTGGCGGTGGCCATTTGGGGGTTAAGTGGTTAAGGGGACGTTGTTGACTTTTGGGATTTAATAGCCTTTCTCTGATAGATTTTGCTGATAGCCGATGTGGAGACACCGAGAAGCCTTGCGATTTCAGCAAAAGATAACCCCAATTCGTCTATCAATTTACAGGCCAACTCACTACGCAGTTTCGATACATTTCGCACCCGGCTTCCCCCACTCAGGGCCTGACTCGAAACGCCTTTCTCATGGCAATATCGCTCCACCAGCTCGCAGGTTGCTTTTTCTCTATCAAGATTTACCAAACGATACTTTCTTGCTAATTCAGTCTCATCTATCATCTGCGAAACAAATGCCCCGCCGCCCAATATTCTATCATCCGCCTTTTCTTTCAAGCCGATACGCCGTAACGCCTTGACCTCAGACCAACCACCCGCCGACCTCACCAGTCCGCCGCCAACAAGATGGGGCTGTCGCCCCATGGCAACACCTTTTTCTACAAAGCAACGATAATTTTGACGGGCCTGTTTCAAGCGCTTTCCAAACCAATTCAGCACATATTCAGTATCGTGCCATTCATATGCCACCTGCCCCATTACGCTGCCATGACCGCTCCACGCATAACGATCCAGTGATGGCAGGGACTCCACCATCTTGGCTCTTAACGGATTCAAATGGATGTAACGAACAAGCTCCTTAAAATATACATCTTCCTCGACAACGATGGATTTATAGCGGTTTTGAAACAAATGGCCATGCCGATAGTGTCGCCGGTTATAATAGCCGGCATATCCGGTTAATAATTTGCGCATAAACGATGAAAGCCCTTGCGGACCGCTTCGTAAAAGCAGGTGAGCGTGGTTGCTCATCAGCGCCCAAGCATATATGGCAGTTTGCGTGCTGAGTGACAACTCACCCAGTCTTTCAATAAACTTCTCGCGGTCTTGATCGTCGTCAACGATCTTACGTTTCTCGATACCTCGCACGATTACGTGGTGTAATGTACCTGGGGTATCCAACCGCGCTCGTCTTGGCATTGGGTCTCCTAAAGCCTGTCATTTTATTCATCAGCATCAGCGAATTGTTTATCGCATCATGTCTCAAAAGTCAACAACGTCCCCCAACTTTTCCTTGCGACCCCAAATCCTCTACCAATTTACAGGCCGACTCACTGGGCATAAGGGCTCTTGCAGCGGGTCATTTTTTTCACCGCACAGATTGCTACCACAATATGTCTCAATAGTCCACAACGTCCCCGAACTTCTCGGCCGCCGGCGGTCTCGATGAGGGTGTAATACTGCCGGCTCTGGGTATCGTAGCCGTAGTCGAACCGGCGCCAGTCTCCGGCGCCGTCTTCGACCCGGGTCACCAGGCCGTCGGCGTTATAGGTGATGGTCTCGGTTCGGCCCATCGGGTCGGTGTAGGCCACGATGCGCCCCTTGCCGTCGTATCGGTAGGCGGCCTGCGCGCCCAGAAGGTCGGTGACCTGGGTCAGGCGGCCGCCTTCATGCACGTAGCCCACCTGCCGGTTGGCGCTGTCGCGCACCGACGAGATCCAGCCGGCCCCGTCGTAATCGATCCAGATCATCTGCCGGTCGCAGCGGTCGGCCATGCCCGCGGGCCGGCCCTGGCCGTCGTAGCGTATCTTGCCGACCGTGCCGTTGCGGTCCCCGAAGGCGCTCATGGCCATGGCGGCTTCGCCGATCGCTTGCCCGAACAGCTCCCAGCGGCCGCCCTTTTCCTCGTAACGGTAGCCGGTCGGCCGCCCCTGCCCGTCCCTTTGCGCGATCACGATCTGGTAGGTGCCAAAAATGTACCGGCCATCGTGCTTTTCGTAGACCGTGCCGTTGTAATCGATGGAGACCGGCACCGGGTCGGCCACGCCGGTGGCAAAGGAAAGCTCGATCCGGCTGTCAAAGTTAAAGTGCCACTTGCCGTCAAAGTAGTTGCGAAGAATCTTTAGCGTGCCGCCCTGCACCTTGACCGCAAGGTCCGTGGCCCCGTCCAAAAACTCGCCGGTCAGCGTCAGGGCCGATGAGCCCACCTCCTCGCAGCGCTCACCCCCGCAGTCGTCGCGCTTGAGCTGCTCGCAATCGCCGCACTTGCACTCCTGGCTGCCGCCGGCACTGCTGATTTACCCCGTAAGTTCTACACACGGGGTATCGTGATACTCCCTACACCTTCCTTAGGGTTATCCTATTTACAACGTCCTTCAACTTCCACTTTCAGAAGGGTTTTCAACTTTTTGTCCCTTTTGTCAACAACGTCCCCCAAATTCCCAAATTCCCCCACGTAAGTGCCACACTCGGGGGTATCGTGCTTGTCCCGGCACTTTCAGTAGGGTTTTCTATTTTTTGTCCTATTTGTCACCAACGTCCCCCATAGCACGCCCTGTCTGCGGCCGGCGAGGCCGA
>DHGT01000097.1 GCA_002402905.1 Desulfatitalea sp. UBA4791
TCGATGATGTGAACCACGCCTTGTGAAACGTTGATGCTTCCCGCATCCAGAGGCACGCGCCAAAAATCCATCTTCCACTCCCGTACCGGCGACACGCTGGTTGGTATTGTTCTGATATGAAAAAATAAAACCAAGCACTCGGGGGATCACTCGGACTCGTGCTTGGACGCACCATGAGGGTGCCGAAACCAGACAAGCCTCTATATAGGATCCAAGAGCAGACATCAAGGCGGGAAATTTCATTTTGGCACTTTATTTGAGAGACCCCTCACTTTTTTCAAGGAGTTTCTCAAACAAGGATGTCGAACACCCAGCAACCGGGTAGCGAATTTTACGAAGGCAGGCCCGGGGATCCTAAGTACACTATTTCATAATTACGNNGGTACTTTCTTGCAGTCGTACTCGTTCTCGTACTCGTACTCGAAAGATCCCCCTGCTTGTGTCAACGATGCCAGGATGGATCGAGTACGCATAGCGCTGCGCTGATGTAGTCGCACGAGTGCGCTAAGGATCCATTCCATGGGCTGTCTGGGTCGACACATAGGTCAGCTTATTTATGTCTGCGTGTACTAAGGTGCAACAGCCTCTATGAAATATACCATTTTATATCGCACTGACTGGCTGTGACGGAAAGCTATTTGAATTGATATGTCGAGGATTACACTTTTCGCGCAACGCCGATACCAGGCCAATGGGTCGTTTGCGGACGGACGCTTTCTACTCTGCCGCCGCTGCGATGTCGCCGGGTTTGATATCGGCCGGCGTTTCCATTGCCGCGCGCACCTGGTCCGATTCGATACCCGTAATTCGGATACGGCCCAGTTGGTAGCCGGGCGCAATAAACCTCGCCCCGTCCGGCCCGGTGACGATACGGCGGCCTTCATACACGGCCAATCGGTGGCCCACCTTCAACCCCGAGGCACCGTCGGCGGCCAGGGTCACCTGCTCGCCTTCCACTGCCGAAACCACGGCCATCCATGGTGCCCCATCGATGGCTTCGGCCGCCTGCTCGCCCAGCCGCACGGCATGTTCGACGAGTTCTTCCTCGACGATCTCCAGGCCGTCCTGCAATCCCGCCACCAGGGATTCATAGGCATCCGGGCTGATCTTGACGGTGCTCTCTTCCACCAGGCTGAGCAGTTTGGCCGCCGTAAAGACATCGTAAACATCCAGGGCCGTGACGAGACGAAGGTAGCCGCGCTCCTTGCGGAAGATCCAGGTCCCGGTTTTTTTCAGGGTCGGCTCGATTTGCCATACGCCGGCGTCCATCAAATAGTGATAGCCCTGCATGCGGGCCGCCTGGGCCATATCGAAGATTTGGGCGGGCGTGGAAAACAGATCCTGGGATTTCAGGGCATCTGCCGATTCCGCGCTGTGAGGCGAAACCGCGACAAAATGGTCGACCTCGTCGTCGATGGTATCGACCAGAGATTGGAGAAAAAGGGTGTCGATCGCCGGGCCGAAGGGGGTTGCCGCGCCATGATTCAATACGACGAAGGCCTTTTTCACATAGGCGCGATGATCCACATCGGTCTCGAAAAAGCTCTTGCGCGACTCGACGCGTTGGTACAGGTCCTTGGCGCAGGCATTCAGGAAACAGAGGGCCAGAAAAGCCGAAAACAACAGAACGAGAGGTTTGCGCATTCTCCCCGATCTCCGATCCACCCTTATTGTTGATCCATTATGTTTGGTTCGCGGGATATGCGGCCACCACTTCGGTGGTGATGCCACCCCTGGCCGAAAAGACACCGTGCACCTCCATCCATCGGGGCTTGAGTGCCGCCGCCAGGTCGTCGAGGATGTGATTCACGACGTGCTCATAAAATATGCCCACATTGCGATATTGCAGCAGGTAAAACTTCAGCGATTTGAGTTCGATGATCTTTTCCGAAGGACAATACTTGATGGTGATCGTACCGAAATCCGGCAGACCGGTCATGGGACACACGGAGGTGAACTCCGGTTGATGAATGGTCACGGTAATCTCTCGACGCCCTTTGTAAGCATAATCGATGGGTTCGAGCGAATCGGAACGCACCGAGGCGATGGGTTCGATGGCATAGGGCACATTGTGCCGCGGCTGGTCTGTCATGAGCCGGTCAACTCCAAAAATGCGATTAGATTTTGAAATTCAAAGAACATAGAGAATTTCGGAATCCCTGTCAAACAGAGATCCAGGGAACCGGCGATTCTAACTGAATGCAATTATTAAACTCGGCGTGGGTGGGACAGGTGGCCGATACTAACGTCCGGCGGGACGGAGGGAGTCCAGGATCGCATCCCAGAGGTCTATTTTATCTTCTAACGCGTCACTGTTCGCGTCCATGATCAACAGCATTCTGGGATGGAGGCTGTCGTTGACTTGGCCAGGGTAGTACCATTGAAAATTCAACATCGTTTTACCCCGTTCGGTCGCTTTCAGAATCATCTCTTCGCCGACCAAACCGGCGACCGTGCGTTTTCGAGTCCGTATCTTCTCGACCTCGACACCGGGGGCGATGTTGGCCGCCAGCGCCACTGCAAGCCCCTCCAACATGCCCACAGGATTGACCTTGTCCACCACCCGGGTGTTGATGGTCAATACCAATTGCTTGTCCAGGGGGTGTTTCCTGAAGACGATATCCACGCTCTCTTTATATTCGAAGGGCAGATCGACGGCGCCGTAGCGCAGGTAAAAGGCATCGCGGCCGTCGATGACCTCGGCACGGTCGAAGCGTTTTTCCGGAGCGCGGTAGGCCCGGGCGATGTCGGTGGACTTTGAATACATAAAGTCTTTGGCACTGCTTTTGCCGTAACTTGTAATCCAAAGGTCTGTGCGACCTGTGTGACATAAGATGTCCAGGTAACCTTTCAGGGGAATGCCTGGCAATTCAGTATCAAGAGGATCACCGTAATAAAAAACAGCCCTGCACCATTTTTGAATGTCTGAAAAGTCGATAGTTTCAATTAGTGCTTTTTCTACGCCTTGTGGGGGAGGCATGGCTTCTATTTCAGTGAGTCTTTTTTTCCATGCCTGTTCAGCAGCTTTTTCGGTATCAGTGTCTCTCCAGACGACTTCCTCTATCTTGCGATTTCGTAGGTGATATCCGCCGGCAAAGGACATGGCGGCGGGGATGTCGACGACAAAGCGGCCGGTGCCGTAGGTGATAGTGGGTTCGTTAAAGCTGTTCATCGGTTTTTTCCCGCTGGTTGGGGCGCAACACGCAGCGATGGCAAGCAGCGTAAGGAAGGTTAGGCATCTGCCAACGATGGGTTTTAAACGCCGGTTTCGTGTCTGATCTTGGCTTTGCATAGGTTTTCAATCACCTTTATCGCAATGTGCCGGGCTGTCGCCGTGTTA
>DHGT01000096.1 GCA_002402905.1 Desulfatitalea sp. UBA4791
GCAACAAGCGGCAAATGATCGGATGCCGATCGGGCCAACGGGCTGCGATGCGCATAGACGTTTGCGATCACAGACGCGGGCTGCACCCAGATCCGGTCCAGAGCCAATATGGGCGAACGAGCCGGAAATGTTGGCACCGCTGGTAAACGTCCGAAGGTGCGACGCAACCGACGCAGCGTGCCGCTCCAAGGGAACCATTCATTGAAGTCGCCCAGCAGAATTTTTACGCCGGCCGTCGAAGCGTCGAGCAACGATATCAGCTTGCCGACCTGAATCCCGCGCTCATACGCGCTCAGGCCGAGATGGGTAGCGATGAACTGCAACGCGACGCCCTCTGCGTTGAGGTGCAGTTCGATGACCCCGCGCTGCTCGCGGCCGGTCGCACTGATGTCGTGGCGGCGGATCACGGCCACGGGCAGGCGGGGGAGCACGGCGTTGCCGTAATGGCCCCGTTCGTCGAGCAGAGTGACCCCCTCGATGACATACGCGGCCAGCGCGTCGCTCAAGGCGTTCAGCACATGGGCCGGATCATCGTGACGATAGCCCACCTCCTGCAGTACGATGAGGTCCGCATCGATCTCCTTCAACACCTTTGAAATGCGTGTGGCATCTGGACGGCCGTCGCTGCCGACCGTCCGGTGGATGTTGTAGGTGACGATGCGCATAGGCCCTTTCTATGCTTTCCCGGGCTCACGCTTGCGTCGCACCAGGTAACGCAGGCCGGCCAGAAACAGGACCACGCAAACCGCCACCGCGACGAGCATCAGGATACTTTCGACGCCGGGTTCGCGCAGTGAGGCGACGATGCGGTCGGCAAGCAGAGCGATGGTGACCACGCCGGGAACCATGCCGATGAAGCTGCCGATGGCAAAATCTCGCAGCCGGATCTCGGAAACACCGGCGATGACATTGATGACGCTGAACGGCGCCACCGGTACGATACGGAGCGTCACGATGGTCAACACGCCACGATTGGAAAGCGCGCGGTCGATGCGATTGAGGCGGCTTCCGGCGATGCGGCTCACCGCTTCGCGTCCGAGCAGGTGGCCCAATCCGAAGGTGACAAGAGCCGACGCTTCGGCCCCGACCAGTGCATAGGCCGCACCGAGCCAGGGACCGAACACCGTCACCGTGGCGACGATCAACAGCGTGATGGGCACGACGGCGATGCCGACGACGACAAATGCGGCCAGCACCAACGGAGGGGTGAAGGGACTTTTCGCAATCCAGTGCAAGGCGCTCTCGACCCGCTCTATGGCGAGCCAGTCGGACAGCGGCGTCCAGCGCCACATGGCGGCCATCCCCGCCACGCCGAGCAGCAGCAGTCCGATGCGCAACATATGGCGATAGACCGGCTTTTGCTGATCGGGTGGAACAAATTGGTCGATAAAAGCTTCCGGTTCGACCGGCTTCTCCGGGTCGAGCAGCGCCGAATCGGGAACCCATTGGTCGATCTCCTCGGGCACGTCGCCGGACAGCGGCTCAAGTGTCCGTTCGCCGTCCCGCAAGGACTCGATGGCCGCGATGAGCGATCCACGCCGCTCCTGGGCCGCCGCCACCTCATCCACATCCACGCCGAGATGCTCGGCCAGCAGCCGGTGCCGGAAACGCGCAATATCTGCACCGCATGGCTGGGATTCGGTGGCTTCCACGGCGAGGTCGCATTCCGAATCGAGCCCCATGGAGCGATTGCTCAGATTGGACGAGCCCACCCGGGCAATGCGGTCGTCGACGATCATGACCTTGGCATGCACCATGAGGGAATAGATGAAGGATTGAGCGGCCGCGATACTCTCCACGTAAAGCCGCTCGACCTCGCGAATTTCGTCGCGACCGCCATAATTCGGCAGGGTGCGTGCAATGCCGAGTGTCACCTTTTCCAGGTCCGGCGGGATGCTGGGCGGCCAGGGGTCGCCATCAGCATCCAGGTCCGTGTCCGCGGCGTCCTGCCCCACGGCCGCCCGCCAGCGCTCGCGCACCAGCTCCCCTATGGCCACCGCCGCCTCGCCGTCGATCGCCATCTGCACGTCGTGAAACGGCGGATACGCTTCGCCGTCCGGGTCCACGCGGCGTTCATCATCCGGAAGATGGCGCGACGTGTCCCAACGCCACTTGCTCAGATCCAGCCCACCGACGAAGGCCACCCGATCGTCCACCACCACGATCTTCTGATGCTGGGAAGCACCGACCGGATGCTGGCCGTCGAGGGAAAAATGAATCCGCTGGTGTGATTTCCAACGCAGCTTGTAGACCGGAAAGAACTCGCGTTCCATGGCGTAGATCATCGCGAAATCCCAGTTGAGAATGTAGATCTCGAGCTCGCTGCGGTCGCCGGCGAGGCGGTCGAGCAATTGGCCCAGCTTTTCGGGATAGCCGTCTTGCTGGCCGTTGCGAACCAGTCGCAACTCACTGTGGATATCCCAGCCGACAATGAAAATGGTGCGCCGCGCACGGCACATCGCCTCTCGCACCGCGCGAAAGTAATCTTCTCCATCTATCACGAACGCCGCCCGCTCGGCTTGCGGCAGACGCCAGCAATTGCGCCCTTTTTCGAGGATTCCGCCCATGGAACATCCTTCTCATCGTTGTCAAAGCGTCACCATAAAATACGGCGCATGGTCTGTCAAACCACTGAAAAACTAAAGATCGGTCGCCTGAGTGCCGATCAAGAAACGACAATCGATACCCGGTCGGGCACCTTCAACGGCATTGATCCAATGGCCCGGTCGTCGATATCGGTCTCGTTTGGGACAAAGGATGGATCACCGTGAACAATGCGCGAGCCAATAGGATAACCGGCATGCTTTGCATCTGGTTGTGGGCATGCCTGCTCGCCGCCGGGGCGGCGCGGGGCGACGCGCCTGTATCCGTCGAGTTTCTCCCCCAGTGGTCTCCCCAGTCCCAGTTTGCCGGCTATTACGTGGCCGATGCCAAAGGATTCTATAAGCGCCGGGGCCTGATGGTGACCGTGATGCGAGGTGGCCCGGATCGGCCGGCAGGGGTACAACTAGCGGACAGACGGGTGGCTTTCACGACCCTTTTTTTGACCGAGGGCATCGCCTTGCGCGATCAGGGGGTACCGCTGGTCAACATCGGCCAAATCGTCCAGCGCTCGGCCCTGATGCTGGTGGCTCACAAAAAGAGTGGCATCCGTACGCCCGATGACCTTGATGGCCGGCGGGTGAGCGTATGGGACGAGTTCCGGCTGCAGCCATTGGCCTTTTTCCGCCAAAATCATCTGTCGGTCTCCCTCGTACCCCAAGGATACACACCGAACCTGTTCCTGATGGGCGGCGTGGATGCGGCCTCGGCCATGTGGTACAACGAATATCATGTCATTCTCAATTCCGGCATCGACGCCGACGAGTTGAGCACCTTCCTGCTGGCCGATTATGGCTTCAATTTTCCAGAAGACGGCATCTATTGCCTGGAAGAGACGCTGCATGGAAATCCGGAGGCGGTGCGCGCTTTTGTGCAAGGTTCCATCGAAGGGTGGCGCTACACCTTCGCCCATCCCGAAGAAGCGCTGGCCATCGTCATGGCCTGCGTCGACGCCGCCAACCTGCCCACCAACCGCGTCCACCAACGGTGGATGCTGGCCCGGATGGGAGATATTATTTGCCCGGGCGGCGATTGCGATGACATGGGAAAACTGAACGAAGCGAACTATCTGTTCGTCGGCCGGCAGCTGCGCGACAACGGCATCATTCAAGCCATCCCAGACTATCAGGAGTTCTATGACCCGCGCCACGCGACACCCTAAACGCCGGGGACTGGCCTTACGTCTGGCGCTGTTCATTCTCGCCAGCACCACCTTGATCTTCCTGGCGGCCTTTGGTTACAGCCACTACCACACCCGCCGCCTGGTTCTGAAAAATGTAAGCGCGGTGGCCATGGACCGGGCTGCATCCGTGGTGCTGCAGATCGAAATCAAACTGCGTTCGGTGGAGGCGCTGCCGCGTGTGGTGTCCCGGTATCTGGAAAATCGAACGGTGACAGACGAGCTGGTGCTGCCCCTGATGCACGACATGGTGGCCGGGTCGCCGGAGATCTTCGGCGCAGCAGCGGCGTTCGAACCCCACGCCTTCGCGCCCGACCAACGCTTCTACGCCCCCTATTTCTTCCGGAAGGGAAGTGCAGAGGCAACCTTTACCCAACTGGGCAACGAATCCTATAACTACTTTCTCTGGGACTGGTATTTGATCCCCAAGGAACTGAACCGGCCGGTGTGGAGCGAACCGTACTTCGATGAAGGCGGAGGTGGCACTCTCATGACCACCTATTCCCATCCCTTCTATGAGCGCTCTGAAGAAGAACGCATGTTCCGTGGGGTGGTGACCGCCGACGTCTCACTGGAAAATCTGGTAGCGGACATCGCCACCATCTCCCTGTATGAAACAGGCTATGCATTTCTGATCAGCAACCGGGGGGCTTTTCTGGCTCATCCGGACCAAACCCTCATCATGCGTGAAAGTATTTTCAGCATGGCCGAGGCCCGTAAACTTCCTGAATTGAGAACCGTCGGCAAAACGATGATCCAGGGCGGATCTGGATTTACCGCTATGACCTGTCCCCATACGGGCCGGCGGTCCCTGCTGGCCTATGCGCCGGTAACGGCGGCCGGCTGGTCCGTGGGCGTGGTGATTCCGGAACACGAGCTGTTCGCCGATATCCGGACCCTCAACCGAACGGTACTGACGATTGCGGCGGCAGGATTAACCCTGCTTTTATTGGTGGTCGTGGCCATTTCACGATCCATCACCCGGCCGTTGCAGCACCTGGTCGGTGCCACCGAAGAGATTGCCAAGGGAAACCTGGAGGTGCAACTGCCGGAGGTGCGAACCGGGGATGAAGTGCAAGTGCTGACCCGTTCGGTGGATGAAATGCGCGTCGCCCTCAAAGAATACATCGCCGATATTGCCGAAACCAGCCGGGCCAAGGAGCGCATCGAGAGCGAGCTGAAAATCGCCAGCGCCATTCAGATGAATTTTTTGCCCAAACGCTTTCCACCTTTCCCCGATCAGACGGCATTCGACCTCTACGCCGCTCTGGCACCGGCCAGGGAGGTCGGAGGCGACCTGTACGATTTTTTCATGCTGGACCCGGGCCATCTCTTTTTCTCGGTGGGTGACGTGTCCGACAAAGGGGTGCCCGCGGCCCTTTTCATGGCGGTGACCAAGACGCTGATGAAGGGCATGGCCGAACAGGGATCGACGCCGGCCGATGTGCTGGGCCGGGTCAACGCCGAGTTGTGTCAAAACAATGAAACGGCGATGTTCGTGACCCTGGTCTGTGGTATCCTGGACATGGCCACCGGCGACCTGGTCTATTCCAACGCCGGCCACAATCCGCCGGTATTGCTGCGCGCCGGCAAGCGCCCCGAATTTCTGACACTGCCGCCGGGACTGGTGTTGGGCGTGGCCGAGGAGGCTGTTTTTGAAACCCGCACCATCCGACTCTTCCCCAACGACCGGCTTTTGCTTTATACCGACGGGGTGACCGAAGCCATGGACGCCGATGATCAGCTCTTTTCCGACGAGCGACTATTGGGCGAAACGACAGGGATGGCCGCAGAGACGCCCCGGCAGATGGTGGAGCGACTGATGGCCGCCGTACATGCGTATGCCGGGGGCACGGCCCAGTCCGATGATATCACCGTACTGGCCCTGCACTATAGAGGAAGCCATTGAAGCCACTGGATGACGCCCGATTGGCATGGCGGCACCTGCCCGGCCTGCCGGAATCATTGAGCCAGTTTCGTAATTTTGTCTTGTCGCACGCCCGGGCCGCGGGCCTGCCCGAGGCGATCCAGGAGAAGATCGACCTGGTGATGGAAGAGGTGCTGCTCAATGTATTTCATTATGCCTTTGAAGGCGCGCCGGTGGCGCCGGTGGCCGTTGGGTGCGGCATGGTGCCGGACAGCGGGTTTCTCTTGCGCGTCATCGACGCAGGGCGCCCCTTCAATCCCCTCGAAATGCCATCTCCGGACACGACCCTGGGTATCGGCGAACGCGAAATCGGCGGCCTGGGGATCTTCCTGGCCAGAGAATTGAGCCGCGCCATGGCCTACGATCGCCGCGACGACCATAATGTGCTGGATATTTATTTCCCTGAACGATGAGAGAAGGCCACGACAAATCCTTATCTCCCCTGATTTAATTGTTGACGCACGCTTAACTCGCTTGTATTTTTATAAAAATCCCCCAATTCCATCTCCTTGGCAGCGAAACCCGCGCTGAGTCGTCGTCAGGTACCGACCCGATTTCAGATCATCAACCGGCAAAGTTGAGCATCCCTGGTTGCAAGCGGATTCTGTTTTTTTCTTTCGAGTCGAAACCCATGGTCTTTACCTTAACCAAGCGAGGTGACAACATGAACCCGACAGCCAACTGAACCATACTGGAGAGGGATCAGCCGCTTCAGGTCTGGTCCAACATCAAAAATTTTCTGTTCCGGCAAACGTCACCCATCCACCGACAGGACGCCAAGGAAAAATACTGGATCCTGTGGCGGGAACTGGAATCCGAGATGCATGCCAGGGCCGTCGAATTAAAGCATTATGGTTTTACGGGAATTAAGGACAAAAGAAACACCGACGAGGTCGAAGAGAAATTTGCCGCCTTCAATGAATTCCTTCAAAAGAACACGGTCGATACGGGCAAGGCCAAGTCATTTGGCAATCTATTGATTTACGCGCGCATTCTTTCCAAGCAAAACCTGGAGTCACTGAATAAAGCCGACGCACTCAATATGATGTGGCGGGATATCACATTCGTTCGATCACGATTGCTGACCGATGGCATCATTTCCGATGAGCGATTGCCGGCCCAACTGGAATACTGCCGAATGGAATGTGCCAAAATTTGTCCAGGAAAAGACAATGCCCTGGAAGAGATGTGTCACGACACGGCCCTCGAACTGACGGATACCAATGAAGCGGATAGTAATGGAGATGAAACAAAACGGATGAACAACCGCAAGGCGAGAAGAACCATCGCCATGATGCTGGCCAAACTGAACCATATCCGTCTCAATGATATCAATGCGCAATTGAGGATCAAGAAGATCTACAATGTCGCCCTGTTGTTGCTCGTACTGCTCTCGTTTCTCCTGCTCCACCTGAACGAACGTTTGACCACCGATGCGGTGCCTTACTGGGTCGCGTGGAACCAGTTCAGGGAGACATTTGAACTCACCGTCCCCTATTCATGGGCGAAGGCACCCATGGACCTTGCGGTCTACATGGTGCAGAACAATCTGCTGGTCTTTATCTTCTTTGCGGGGCTGTTGGGCGGCTTTTTCAGCACGGTGATGCGACTCAGGTCCAGGGACGTGAACATCGGTGATGTCTATCTGCGCACTTACATGCTGACCAAACCCATCGTCGGGGCGTTGGCCGCAACGATCCTGTACATCATCATCAAATCAAATATTGTGGCCCTCAATCTGGGTGAAATCCAGATGGTCGATAAAATTGCGCAGAATTCATATATGTTCGGTCCGCTGGGGTTTGCCTTCGGTTTTATCATGGGTTTTTCCGAGCGAATCATTCTTCCCACGGTGGGTACCGAAAGCGGCAAATGAGATACAAATGTGCCGCATCCTTTGCTTATGCTTTTGTTCGGGTTCGCCGATGCCTGAATTCCATCAATGCGAGAATGGCAAAAGCGCACATGAACAACGCCACCAGGGAGGTGATCGGAATAACGATCGGCGCAGTGGATTTGCCGTAGGAATCAACGGGAAGCGGTATCACCTTGAAAAGGACGTCGACCAAGGGGAAAACCACTGTGATGCTGCCGAGCGCTCCCCATAACGAGCTCAGATATTTGATGAATCCCTTAAAATCGTCGGTTTCCATAGGTCAGTTGATGTTCCGAGGGTTAAATTTTTCGTGCAACGTCGATACCGGACCAATTGGCCATTTGTGGATGGGCACGATCTACACCAATACCAACCCACAGATACTGGCCATGGGAACAGGCGGTCCACCATGGCCGGGTGAAACCCAGCGCATCTCCCATCCGCATGTTTTGAACAGCCGGGCCACATCGATTCCAAATCCGGACATGGAGGGTCTGGCATACTGCGGATAACGGCAGGTGCCAGCGCCCTTGAGCGCCCGGCACGCATCGTCGTCATCACAAAAGATGCGCTTGCAGGATCCACCGGCATACGCTTGTGCGTCGCCGAACCCCGCCTCGATGGCCGCCTTCTCTATGCCGGCGGCAATTTCATGCAGCAGTCTGAAAATCGCGCGGCTTTCGGCGGAACGCGGCAGGCTTGCGGCATCGATCATCTCGGCCGGCACATCGAGCGTAAAAAAGAGTGCATGAGTCCGCCTTTCAAGCTGCTTTTTCAATTCAGAAGGACCGGCCACATGGGGTGGACAGCTTTTCGACAACCCGTAATTGGGGCACTGTGGCTGCCGGCATAAATCGGCCAAGGCATCGTTGACCACGATCCGCCCGGCCGGAACGATGCTCGCACGGCTGGCCCCCAAGGTATGGGCATTTTCCACCAGACGCATCAATTTATGCGCGTTTTCCATTCGATCAGCTTTTTCATATGCACTTTGGTGGCCTGGCCTCTCCATCAGACACCGTCATCGGCAAGGGCGTGGAGCGCGGCGAATGGCTCTCCCCGTCCGGCTGTGAAGAACAGCGCGCGCAGCGGATCGGCGGTGGCCTGGCGAATGAAATCCGCCGTACGGGCCTGACGGGTTTCGCTGTCGATGTTTTTAACGATCCGGTATTTCACCTCCGACGCGGACAAATCCACCACCAGGGTCGAACCCCCACGGAACACGAATTCCGGCAGACCGTTTTCCCGATCTTCCTTCATCCGCTTCGACTGTGTCAAGGCCACAATGACCTGGGGGATGGGCTTTCCGTCGGGGCTGATGCGCAGGGCGCGGCGCAGTTCATGGACCTCGAAGCTTTTGTCGGCCGGATCGAGTCCCAATTCTTTGGCAAAAGCCGGCGCCGCAGCGAAGATCTCTTCGAGCTGCTGGTGCAGTCTCACTCTGTGCCCGCGCGTCTTCTTGAAGAGACTCTCGCGGTTTTCCATGTAGAAGCAGGCGTCCGAAAATCGTTTCAGGTCCCTGATGATCGCGTTGTACTTGTTCATCAACACCCGCGCCGCCTTGGAACCATTGGACCAGTCGAATCCCTGCCAACGCAGCGTATCCACCGAGAGGGTGCGCAGCGTATCCCGGGAGGGCGCGCCGAGATTGACCGGGTAGATGCCGCGGCGGCGGAAAGCCTCCACAAACGCGACACGATAGTTGTGCCGGTCATCGGCCACCAGGTCGAAATCGGCGGTGATGAGGGCGCGCAGGTACTCGAAAAAGGTCACATCCACGGGCGGCAGGTAGTCGAGGGCGCGGATGCAGATATTGAGGACATGCTTGGCCGATTTCACGGCTTCGTCGGCGAGCCGTCGCGCCAGGTCCGGATGGATGGCGCCTTGGGGCAGAATCCCGGTGCCGCCTGTATAGATGCGCAACAGGTCGGCGATGCGGGACTTGTAAATGGCGAGAAACGCATCGAAAACCGCGGCCACCAGCACGGCACCGCGCGCATGCGGTGTCAGTCGCCGCTCGAGCTCTTCGGGATCGGGTTTCAATCGCTTCCAGACACCGTCCTCCAGGCGTCCGATGGCGTCGCGCAGGGCGCCCCGGCCGCCCGTCGCGCGACCGAACTGTATGGCGAGGCTGCCGAGCATGGATTCGGTTTCCAGATCGCCGCGCGTCCGCCTGATCTCGGCTTCGAGGATCTCCGGAATGGTGAAATGCTGCATGAGGGCGACGATGTCGGCAAACGCCTCGTGCAACGCGAGCACGTCCGGGTTGGTCGGCTCGTTGAAGCGGCGGTGCATCCCGTCCAGAACCGCGTGGCTGGTCTCATGGGCGACAATGTCATGGGAAAGGCAGGCATAGATGCGGCTGCCGGGCACATGATGGCCGGGATCGTCCGCTCCGGCCTCGAAGTAGCCGAACAGAAGCGCCACCTCCTGGGGGCTGTAATAGGCGTTGGCCTGCCGAAGCGCGTGGGGCCGCACCGCGAGCTGGCCCACGAAGGCGCCGTCGTCGTTGGGGTCCTGGGGATTGGGCCGGGGCCGCCACAGGACCGGCCGGCCCAGGGCATGCTCGAAGTGCTCGATGGTTTTCATGGCCACCGCGTAGACCATCTGCTGGTGGAACTGGGGATTGCCTTCCGAAGGCGCCCAGCCGTCCTGGGCGAGCATTCGGGGATCTTCCAAGTCCACGGGGTCGTAGATCTTGCCGGCGTCATCCATATCATGGACGGCGAGATATTCTCCGCAAGGCCCCTTCTTCAGGGGTTCCCAGCGCACGTTGAGCACCACCTCGTTGATGCCCGCGGTGTGGAACTGGGTTGAGAGACTGGGGTCAACGGCATAGACCCGGATGCGGCGGTAGGGCGGATCGCCGAGGGTCGGCTGGGGATGCGAACCGAAGGCGCCTTGCTCCTCCTTGGTTCCGGCCTTGCCTATGTCCGTGCGCGGCGCAGGCTTGCGGGCGGCAACCGGGTAGCGCGCCAGGACGTGCTTTCGCAAGGCCTGGGATGTCTGCGGATCTTCGATGATAGCTTCCATGAATTGGGCGAGGTCCTTTTCGTCGAGCGCCTCGCCCGCATCGGGATCGGGCACGATCTTCTGCAGCACGGGGTTGAGCATCCAGCGCTGAGCGATCTCGAGGTTGAACATCTCTTCACGCGGCGGCGGGGATACCACGCCGAGACCGGTGATGACCCGTAGAAAAGCGAACCAATCGCTGTCCGACGGAGTCTGTTCGAGGCCCAGCACCGGTCTTACGGCCAGGGCGTCGAAGGCTTGCAGAATGCCGCGACCCATCCGTTTCTGATCGATGCCCTTGATCCTGGCGCTCTTGAACAGGGCGTGGCGGACCGCCTCGACCCGTTGCCAATCCCGAGGCAGATCATTTTTGTACTTTTCGATCCAGAGGGCCGCGGCCGCCGCCACCTGGGGGGTCGCCGCGGATGTCCCCTCGCCGTTCAACCGCACTATCGACTCGCACCCGAACAGGGCCCACGGGATGTTCGGCGTGTAGGCCGACAGCGCTACCTTCATCATGCTTTTGGGACCGTAGTTGCCCTCCATCGTGGTCAGGCCCTTGAGACCGGCATAGGGCTTGTGATTGGCCATCACGCCGCAGACGGCCAAGACGCGGCCGTAGTGGGCCGGATAAACGATGTGACGCGTCGGGAGACCATTCACATTGTTGCCCGCAGCGGCCACGAGGCACAGCCCGTTGAGATAAGCCTTGTCCACCGCTTCGCGCCAGGCACGCGACGGCAGCCCGCCCATGCTCATGGTCACCACGTCGCAATGCTGCGAGACGGCATAGTCCAGGGCCCGGGCAAAGGCGCTCGTGTAGAGCAGCACCACGCTGTCGGCGATGCGAAGGGGTAGAATCTCCGCCTCTGGCGCGCCGCCCAGAGCGATGTCGCCGAGCCCCGGCACCTTGCCGCCGGCCAGAATGCTGATGGTGCCGGTGCCGTGCCCGGAATTGTCCATTAGAAGACGCTGGTTGTCGGGATCTTCGGCGCTGTGGGGATCGGCATCACCGCTCACGAAGTTTCGTTCCAGATGCCGCAGGACGTGCCCGGGGGTGGTGCAGTGCGCGCGGTAATATCCCGTGTCCAAATGGGCGATACGCGTCCGTGGGTCGCTGAACGCCACGGCCTCCCGCGCCTTGCCCAGTTGCGTGTAATCATCGCCGAGATGCCAGGCAAAGCGATTTGGACCGAGCGCCTTGCCGTGGCCGCCGTCCTGGGGGATGTCGACGCACTGCTCGCCCACCGCAAACGCCTGGCCGACCTTTCGCTCGGTCACATCCGGGTAGAGGGTATGAACCAGGTCCGGCTCCACGAAAATGACGTCCGATTCGGCGACGCCAAGCTCGCCGGCGACCCTTGCGTGGGCCAGGTCCCAGGGATTGATGGCACCCTTGGGCAGATCGGCAAGAAACCACTGCGGTTCGGCGCCGAATCCGAGCATGGCCGCTTTGGCCTGGGGCGTGTCGTAAAGCGGGCGCAGATTTGCCCGGGACTCCGCCGCCTTGAGCGTGGGAGAGGGGCGGAGCTTCACGAGCAAACGGTTTGCAGACACGGTCGCGATTTTGTCGTTCATGGCGCAAGCCCTCCTTGGGGTTGATCCTGAATGCTCCTGTTTATCGAAATTTCCATCGTCGGCCGCAGTATGTCCCATGACATTATCCCGCCAGCGAAATCGGAGTCGACACCATTTACCCGGCTGCGTTCAACTCAAGAAGAGTATCAGGTGGAAAAGAGTATGCGGCTGACATGCCACCCCAACCCGCCGAGGGATAGATTGTGATTCTGGAGATGTGAATTGGATCGATCACCTTGTCGTTATGACTATGGCAACAGATGCGGAAAAACAACCGAATTTTAAACGAACCTATTTGACTCTGAACTGGACCTGGCTCGTGTGCTTTTCTTCTCCCGCACCGCCCTCGACGTCGGGATCGACCACGAAGAGACGGCCGGCGGCGATGCCGCCCGCGTCGATGAGGTGGTTCTTGGCCGCGTTGGCGCGGGCCAAGGCAAGCTGGCGCAGCGCGTCGGTGGAGATCTCGATGGCGGTGACGAGCAGTTTCTCCATCTCATCGGGTGTGATCGTTTTGAGATTGCCTTTGTCGTCGCGCGGCTTGGGAAAGTCGGCCGCTTCATAGGCCTGGCGAATCAACGCCGATCGCTCTTCGGGTAAGATCTCGATCTCCTCGATGGGAACGGCGCGGCGCAGGGATCTGAGTTTAATGTTTTTCAGCCGGCGCTCGAACCGAAACCGGCGCAGGGCATTGCGGTCGGCGTCGGGCTCGATGCGGCCTTGGATGTCCAGGTTGAGGGCCGGACGCTCGGTGAGGGCCTTTTCCAAAATGGCCAGCTTTTCCCGAGCGGCATCGGACATCTCCGCGCTGCCCGGCTCGAACTGCAAGTACTGCAACTCCTCTCCGCCGCCGAACAATGCGCCGAGCATCTTGAAGGGCGCGCTGACGATATCCACGATCAGATTCTGCAGCACGGTAAGGATGGCGCTGCCCAGGCTGAACTTGGGGTCGTCGAGCGATCCTTTGACCGGCAGATCGAGGTCGATGTTTCCTTTGCTGTCCTTGAGCAGGGCGATGGCGAGCTTCACCGGCAGCTTGGTAGCCTGGGGGCTCTCCACCGGAGCACCCAGGGTGAGTTGATCGACGGCCACCTTGTTGTGACCGACCAGAAGATTGTTCTCCAGGTGATAGTTGAGATTCAGGGAGAGCTGGCCTTTGTCCAACTGATAGCCCAAGTATTTGCCCGAATAGGGGGTATAGGTGGTCAGGTCGATGTTGGAGAAGACGATCTTCATGTCCAAGAAGGGTTTTTCGATCAGGGGGTTGACCTGGCCGCTGATCTCGAAGGGGATCCGGGGGCCGGTGGTGCCGCGGAGCAGCACGTCGGCCTTCGACGCCTTGATCGAGGCCAGGCCGGTGATGTGGCCACCAAGTTCGTTCAGAACCGCGCGCACGTTGGGTTGCACGAGCTGATCCCTGAAGTCCACCGTGCCACCCTGCAGGGTAATGGTGTTAATGCGGATGACGCTGGGACGGGAACTGTCTGGCTGCCGGGGCTGCTGACCGGCGTCGTCCATGGTGGATAGGTCGCCCCTGGCCGGCGCGTCGGTCTGGGCGGCTTTGGCCAGGGGCCTCAGGATACTCCCCAGATTGGTGGTGCCGTCAGCATACACGACCAGACGCTTGAAGAAGTCGGTCAGGGAGATGTCGTCAATGGCCACGCGCAGGGGCGCCGTGCCCATCTCGATTCCTGAGAGAAAGAGGCTCTTCCAGGCCACAAAGCCGCGGGTATTTGCGTTGTCCACGCTTTGAAAATCGTTCAGGGCGGCCTGGCCAGTATAACGGATGTCCAGTGCCTGCGCTTCGTTGGGCTTGATCCGCACGGTGCCTTGGGCGGCGGCTCCGCCGCTTGTCACGGTCAAATTCAGGAACTTGCTGATGTAGGGCTGCACCGGGCGGATGTCCAGCTCCGCGGCGTCGATCTTCAACTCGGCCTCCAACGGCGCCGGAGTCAAAGTACCCTCGGCATTGAAATGACCCCGATC
Source organism: Desulfatitalea sp. UBA4791 (assembly GCA_002402905.1). Classification (GTDB taxonomy): domain Bacteria; phylum Desulfobacterota; class Desulfobacteria; order Desulfobacterales; family Desulfosarcinaceae; genus Desulfatitalea. The sequence continues at coordinate 14,161 of DHGT01000096.1, forward strand.
GCCCCAGAGAAGAGCGAATGTCACCTTGGCCTGGGTATCGGGCCGGGTACTGACCCCTTGGGCCGAAGCCGATATCTCGTGAGCCTCGATGTGGGCCGGCGGATCAGGCTGAAAATCAGTGAAGTCAAGGGCATAGCCCTCCAGCTTGAAATCGCCCAGGTCCACCTGCCATGCTGGCTGCGAATCCACGGCCCGCTTATCCTCCCGGGTCGTTCCGGCCGGCACGACGGGACTGTCGACCCGCGTATCGTCCTGCGTGTCGACCCGAGTATCTACCAGCATATCTAAAAGATCGATGCGGCCGTCGGCGCCGCGAACGAGTGCGATCCTGCCGCCACGGGTGAAGATGCGACCCGCCGCCAGGATGCGGTTTTTCAGATCGACGGCGGCCTCGGACACCTCGACATGCGGCAGCATCACCATGGGTTGCGCCTTGTCCCCATCCGCACGTGCGATCTGCAGGTCGACCATCTGCAGCCCGACCGGGTCGATACGGCCGCTATTTTGGGCCCATACCGCACCCGCATTCACATCGACCTTTCCGCCGGTAATGCGTCCCTTGAAATAGGGCTGATAATAGGGGGCGTAACGGGCCAGGGGAACACCGGCGAGGCGCAGGTCGGCCCGGACCGAGAGAGGGGCGATGGCGACCCGGCCCTCGACGTTAAGGGTTTCTCCGGCGTCACTGACGGCGCCGATGCTGAAATTGGCCGGCTCGGCGCCATCGGCGGTATCGACCCCCTGCACCCGGATCTCGATGGCCTGCCATCGGGTGACGAACGGAGCGGATGCGGCGCGATCCTCGAAGGCGACTCGACCGTCGGTCAGGGCCAAACGGCCGAGCACCACGCGCAGGGGTTTCGCCTCCTTGTCAGCTTCTTCGGCCGCTGGCGGCGGAATGAGGTCGGAAAAGTTGAACCGCTTCTCCTTCATGCGCACCACGCGCAGGTCGGCGCCGTCCAGTTCCACGGTTTTGACGATCAGGGCGCGTTGTAACAGCGAGGAGAGTTGCGCGTTGAGATAAAGCCGGCGGGCGGCCATGAAAGGCGCATCATCCTTTTCGGTGACAGCCAGATTAAGAAGCGTGACGGAAAGGGTGTAGGGATTGAATCGCGCGGATTCCAGGACGACCTTGCGCTGGATCAGGCCGGGGAGCCGGTTGACGACGCCCCACTGAATCACCAGGGGGGCGATCAGGAAACCGGTCAGCGTGTAGAAAAGCAGCAGGCCGAATAGAATCCAGATGGCGATCCGGTAACGACCGAGCCCATGGGTGATTGAACGTTTCATGGCGCCTGTCCTTTCCTGGAAGGATCAATGGCGGCCGGGGCGGTCCTGGGAAAATCAGGACCTTATTTGACGCACAGCACCGGGCAGGGGGCTTCGAGTATGACCTGGCGCGATGTCGATCCGAAAATCAATTTGCCCAGCTGGGAACGCCGGCGCAGACCGATGACGATTTCATCGATCTCATTCTCCTTGGCATAGCGCACCAGGTCCTCGGCCACGGACATATTCTGCTGTTGGGACATTTCGATCTTACATTTGATATTGCACGCCTGACATAACATTTCGCTGTCTTTGAGCCCTGACTCCAATCGCGAATTTTTGGGGCTGTCCATTTTTCCGTTCACGGCGGCGGCGAAAATGTGAAGTTCCCCCTGCAGAGCCTTGGCACGTCTCTGGGCGATGGTCAATGCCCGCTGTGCCATGTCCGAACCATCATATCCAACCAAGATTTTCATTCGCTTAGAACTCTCCTGTAGAACGGATCTTTTTGGAACATTCCGATTTTTTAAAACGATGGAGAATGCCAAACAAACCATAAAAAGTCAATCAAATATCCAATACCGAGCCATTTGATCATGGACGCCGATCGATGGCCAGGCCTATCTGCCAGCCGGTCGAAGGGATTCCAGAATCGCATCCCACAAGGCCAGTTTTTCTTCCAGATGATCGTCCTGAGCCAGCATATCGATGACCATGTTGGGTGCATGCGGCGCATTTTCCTGACCCGGGTAATCCCAGGAAAAACACAATCCCCTGGTGCCGTCATTTTCGATGCCTCTATAAATCACCTCTTCGCCTTTCAAGCCGGCCACGATGCGATTTCGGGTCCTGATTTTTTCGATTTTGAGTCCGGGCACCAAATTAGTGGAAATCATTGTGGTTAATCGATCCATCAACCCGATGGGGTAGACCTTGTCCACCACGTCGCTTTCAACTGACAATACAAGTTGCTTGTCCAGGGGGTGTTTCCTGAAGACGATATCCACGCTCTCCTTATATTCGAAGGGCAGGTCGACGGCGCCGTAGCGCAGGTAAAAGGCATCGCGGCCCTCCATCACCTCGACACGGTCGAAGCGCTTTTCAGGGGCGCGGTAGGCCCGGGCCACTTCGGTTCCGACATCATAGATGATATCCTTCGCTACTAATTTGCCATCTGTTTGAATCCACAATCCGACCGGACCCTTTTTGACCAGCAAAATAAGGTATCCATATTCCGGGTCCAGGGGTTCCTTGTTGTAGAGGATGCTTTTGCATATAAAATCTTCTTGTGAAAAATCCCTGATCTCGATGATGGCTGTATCTTTCCCCTTGGGCGGGGCTATGGTTCTAATTTGGGCAATGAGGTCATCCCAGGCAGCGGTCACCTCGTTTTGATCAAAAGGGTTATCCCATACGAACTCTTCTATGCGGCAAGTTCTTATGCTGTAGCCGCCGGCAAAAGTCATGGCGGCGGGGATGTCGACGACAAAGCGGCCGACGCCGTAGGTGCGCGTGGGTTCGTTGAAACGGTGCATCGGTTGGGTCCTGTTCGTTGGGGCGCAGCCGGCCATGATGGCAACTGTTGCCAGGGCAACCACCCATCTGCAAAAGATGAGGCTTATGCGCCGGTTTCGTGTCTGATCTTGGCTTTGCATAGGTTTTCAATCACCTTTATCGTAATGTGCCAGGCTGTCGCCGTGTTAAAGCTCCGGTCATGGCTGCGGGCGGCATCGCTTTCATCGTCGGCATCGACCCGTAACTTGCCGTTTCCCGAGCCTTTGGTTTGAAGGTTTTTGAATCCAGGAGAATCGATTATTTGCCGACTGGCCTGAGGGAGTTCAAGATCGCATCCCACAGGGCCAGTTTTGCTTCCAGATGATCGTCCTGAGCCAGCATATCGATGACCATGTTGGGTGCATGCGGCGCATTTTCCTGACCCGGATAATCCCAGGCAAAACACAACCCCCTGGTGCCGTCACTTTCGATTCCTCTATAAATCACCTCTTCGCCTTTCAAGCCGGCCACGATTCGCTTTCGGGTCCTGATTTTTTCAATTTTTAGACCCGGCACAAAATTAGTGGCGATCATTGCGGATAATCGATCCATCAGTCCGATGGGGTAGACTTTGTCCACCACGTCGGTATCAATGGACAAGACAAGTTGCGAATCCAAGGGGTGTTTCTTGAAGACAATATGCACGCTCTCCTTATATTCGAAGGGCAGATCGACGGCACCGTAGCGCAGGTAAAAGGCATCGCGGCCGTCGATGACCTCGGCACGGTCGAAGCGTTTTTCCGGTGCGCGGTAGGCCCGGGCGATGTCGGTGGACTTTGAATACATAAAGTCTTTGGCACTGCTTTTGCCGTAACTTGTAATCCAAAGGTCTGTGCGACCAGTGTGACATAAGATGTCCAGGTAACCTTTCAGGGGAATGTCTGGCAATTCAGTATCAAGAGGATCACCGTAATAAAAAACAGCCCTGCACCATTTTTGAATGTCTGGAACGTCGATAATTTCAATTAGTGCTTTTTCTACGCCTTGTGGGGGAGGCATGGCTTCTATTTCAGTGAGTCTTTTTTCCCATGCCTGTTCAGCAGCTTTTTCGGTATCAGTGTCTCTCCAGATGACTTCCTCTATCTTGCGATTTCGTAGGTGATATCCGCCGGCAAAGGACATGGCGGCGGGGATGTCGACGACAAAGCGGCCGGCGCCGTAGGTGATAGTGGGTTCGTTAAAGCGGTGCATGGGTTGGTTCCTGTTCGTTGGGGCGCAGCCGGCCATGATGGCAACTGTTGCCAGGGCGGCCGCCCATCTGAAAAAGATGGGGCTTATACGCCGGTTTCGTGTCTGATCTTGGCTTTGCATAGGTTTTCAATCACCTTTATCGTAATGTGCCGGGCTGTCGCCGTGTTAAAGATCCGGTCATGGCTGCGGGCGGCATCGCTTTCATCGTTGGCATCGATCGACACCGTACCGTCGGGGCCCTTGTCGTAAAAGCTGGGTCTGGCGGCCAGGGCACGGCCCGATGCGTCGGGCACCGTGCCGTCGCCCGAGCCCCTGGGCGGCGATACCGCGTAGGCCCAGATCGATTCGGTGTGCCAGCGGTTGGGGATCTCGAAAGCCGCCGGATCGTCCAGATACATATCATGATCGGTATCGATCACCTGGTTGTGCGCGTCGCGGAACTCGAAAAAGTGCTTGCCCTCCAGATACTGCAGGTCGAAGAGCTGCCGACCGGAAAACTTCTGACAGCCGATTTCGATGCGATCGGCGGTCTCCAGCGCCGTACCGTAAAACTGGTAGGTTTCGGGATGCACATAAGCACCGAGATCATCATGGAAGGTTTTTGCGGTTGTCAGGTTGAAGGCGTAGTGTTCCCATTGGCTTTTTCCCTTTTTCGCTAATCGTTCCTTTATGAGAGGCTCTTTTCCCAGCCACCGGGGATCGATCAGGCGAAAGGGGGCCTCTTTGGCGCTGTAGATTTCATCGTAGGGATCTCCCCGGCGGGGCAGATCGAGGCTGTGGCCGTGGCGGCCCCGGTAGCGCAGCCACTCGGCGCGGCCCTCGTTGGTGCGGTACGC
>DHGT01000160.1 GCA_002402905.1 Desulfatitalea sp. UBA4791
CTGGAATACAATCATGAGAACATCGTCGGCGGGAGCGATGCCATCAATTACGTGTTCTACAAGGTCGAGCAAATCGCCGGCACCGACACCAACGTCTTGATTCTCGGAGAAACCGGGACGGGCAAGGAGCTGGTGGCGCGCGCCATCCACGGTCTGAGTCCGCGCAAGGATCGCGCCCTGGTCAAGATGAATTGCGCCGCTTTGCCCGCCAATCTGATCGAAAGCGAACTTTTCGGCCATGAAAAAGGCGCCTTTACCGGGGCGCTCGCCAGACGCATCGGGCGCTTTGAAATCGCCGACGGCGCCACCTTGTTTCTGGACGAGATCGGCGAACTTCCCCTGGAACTGCAGCCCAAGCTGCTCCAGGTCATCGATAACGGGGAGTTCGAACGCCTGGGCAGCTCCGACACGATCACAGTCGATGTGCGCATCATCGCCGCCACCAACCGCAACCTGGAGGAGGAGGTGCGCAAGGGCGCTTTCCGGGAGGATCTGTGGTACCGGCTCAACGTCTTCCCCATCACCCTGCCGCCCCTGCGCGATCGCCTGGAGGATATCCCGCTGCTGGTCAATTTTTATGTCGACCGCATCGCGAAAAGACTGGGCAAATCCATAAAGATCGTCCCGGCGGGCGTTATGGATGCGCTGCGGCAGTACCACTGGCCCGGCAATGTCCGCGAGCTGGAAAATGTTCTGGAACGGGCGGTGATCAACTCCTCGGGCCCCAAGTTGCGGCTGGTGGATGAACTTAAAAGGTTGCGCCGGGACACCATGAAGCCCAAGCAAACCCTGGAAAGTGTGGAAAGAGATTATATCCAGCGGGTATTGGAAGAGGTCGAGTGGAAAGTGAGCGGTAAAAACAGTGCCGCCGAAATCCTGGGACTGGACCGCAGCACCTTGCGCGCCCGCATGCGAAAACTCAACATCCGCAAGCCCTGACATGTGATTCATCCTGAAGGGTATGCATTCCACCGGCACTTGACCGCTTGGCGTGTGGCATCGGCCACCTGCTCCACCCACGCCGGGTTTAATGACCAGCATTCAGTTGGAATCGTTGCCACTGGTGCGATCTGTTTGTCATTTAAAGGGTGCTGTGATATCAGGAAAGCCAGTTGTCTACTCCCTGCCTTCCCCTGCCCGTAGAAAATCATCGGGGATCGAATGATCGACGAAGAGGGCATCGTCGCTATCGTTATAATCACCGTATGTCCATGAGGCTTCAAGAGAGGAGAGGTGCTATCCATGAAAAAAATGTTTCTTATCGGAATAGTGTCAATCGTCTTAGGCATGGCCGCCGTCAGTGCGGCCGATGTGACCCAAAACGACCGTTTGTTGCAGCGACCCGAATGGGATGGTGCGGTCGTCCAGCAAAACTGGGTGGATGGCACGCTGCGATTTCAGCAATGGGACACCCCCTTCGGTGACGCCGATGCATGGACCCTGGGGCCCACCTTCATCACCTCGCTGCCGGCCAACCGCTTACTCGAACTCGGCGGCCGCTTCAATGTCATCCGGTTCGATCCGGATGATTTCAGCAGCGAAAACGGCCTCGGTGACATTGAGCTGTGGGGCAAATACCAGTTCATCAAAACCAGCGAGTACATGCTCTCGGCCGGCCTGTTGGTCACCCTGCCCACCGGCTCCGAAGATGTCGTGCTGCCCAGCGCTTCCGGTGAAGTCAATGTCGAGGTGTTCGCCGCCGGCCGCTTCCAGGCCAGCCGGGCACTGGCGCTGATCGCCCATGCGGGCGCCCGTCAGAACAGCGACATGGATGTGGATATCGGTCCGTTCGACGGCGAGCTGGACGGGGAGCTGCAGTTCCTGGCCGGCGGCGGGGTGATTTTCGAAGTCGCCCCCCAGCTCAACCTGCAGGGCGAAATCAATTTCGCCACCGAGGCGTACGATGAATATGACAACGATATCCAGTTTCGGGTCGGTTTTGACTATCAAATCAACCCGGATCTCCTGATCGGCGGCGGTACGGGTATCGGGCTCGACGACGGGGCGCCGGAGGTGGAGGTCGCCGTGCGCTGTGCGTTTCTCTTTTAGGGGGACACACGGACGTTGATCTCCACCGGAACATTGGACCCGGCCGGGCCGAACATGCAGCAGCCGTCGAGTAACCCGACCGGCCGCCTCACCCTGCTGCATACTTCGGACTGGCATATCGGCCGGACCCTTTACGGCCGCAAGCGCTACGCGGAGTTCGAAGCCTTCCTCGACTGGCTGGCGCAGACCATCGAACAGGAAGGGATCGATGTACTGCTGGTGGCGGGTGACGTCTTCGACACGACCACCCCGAGCAACCGCGCCCAAACACTTTACTACCGATTTCTATGCCGCGTGGCGGCCGCCAACTGCCGCCACGTGGTGGTCATCGGCGGCAACCACGATTCGCCCTCCTTTCTGAACGCCCCCCGGGATCTGCTCAAGGCCCTCGATGTTCACGTGATCGGCTCGGCCACCGAAAATCGGGCGGACGAAGTCCTGGCCCTGTGCGGCAAAGACGGGACTGCGGAACTGATTGTCTGCGCCGTTCCCTACCTGCGGGACCGCGATATCCGGACGGCCGAGGCCGGTGAAAGCATCGAAGACAAAGAGCGCAAGTTGATCGACGGCATCCGCGCGCATTATGCCGAAGTGACCGCCCTGGCCGAACAGAAGCGCAAGGCATGGGGCAGGGAGATCCCCATCGTGGCCATGGGCCATCTCTTCACGGCCGGCGGGCAAACCATCGAAGGGGACGGGGTGCGGGAGCTCTATGTCGGATCGCTGGCGCATGTGACGGCGTCGATTTTTCCCGCCTGGCTCGACTACCTGGCCCTCGGCCATCTCCATGTGCCCCAACGGGTAAACCGTTCCGAGACGATGCGCTACAGTGGATCGCCGCTGCCCATGGGATTCGGCGAGGCGCGGCAAAACAAAAGCGTCTGCCGGGTGACGCTGGATGCCGGCCAAGGCGATGCCCGAACCACGGTACGGCTGATCCCGGTGCCTGTTTTCCAGAGGCTCGAACGCATCGAAGGCGACTGGGACGCCATCTCAACCGCACTTTCCCGACTCGTCTCAACCCAATCCCAGGTCTGGATCGAAGTCGTCTACGATGGCGCGGAAGTGATCGGAGATTTGCGCGCCCGTCTGGATGCCGCCGTTGACGGGTCCAGGCTGGAAATTTTGCGTGTGAAGAACAACCGGCTCAGCGCGCAGGTGCTGGGCCAGCTTCAAGAGGAGGAAACCCTCGACGATCTGAACGTTCAGGATGTATTCGAACGCTGCCTGGATGCGCACGAGGTCCCCCCGAGCCAACGTGCGGAACTGCTTGGCGCCTACCTGGAAACGGTGGCGTCGCTCGATGAAGAGGACCCCGGCGAAACATAGAGAGGCGATCGATGCGCATCCTGCAGGTCCATTTCAAGAACCTGAACTCCCTGGTCGGCGAATGGCGGATCGACCTGACCCACCCGGACTTCGCTTCCGACGGCATCTTCGCCATCACCGGACCGACAGGCGCGGGCAAGACCACCATCCTCGATGCCATCTGCCTGGCTCTCTATGGCCGTACGCCCCGCCTGAATCGGATCAACAAAAGCGGCAATGAAATCATGTCGCGCCAGACCGGCGAGTGTTTTGCCGAGACGACGTTCGAAACCCAGGCCGGCCGTTACCGCTGCCATTGGAGCCAGCACCGGGCCCATAAACGGCCGGAGGGAGAGTTGCAGGCCCCCCGGCACGAGATCGCCGACGCCGACTCGGGACGCGTCTTCGAAGCCAAGCTGCGCGGGGTGGCCGAGCAGATCGAGGCGGCCACCGGCATGGATTTCGACCGTTTCACCCGCTCGATGCTGCTGACCCAGGGCGGCTTTTCCGCCTTTTTACAGGCGGCGCCGGACGAGCGCGCACCGATCCTCGAACAGATCACCGGGACCCGCATTTACAGCCGCATCTCCATGCGGGTCCACGAACGCCGCGCCGAAGTGCACAACGCACGCGATGCCCTTGTGGCCGAACTGGCGGGGATGGCACCGCTGACCGAAGCAGATGAACGCCAGCTCAACGCCACCCTGGTGGAGAAACGCCGACAGGAGGAGACGCTCGGCCGCAAGATGGCCGAACGGCAGCAAGCCCTGGCCTGGCGCGACGGCATCGCACGCCTCGAGACGGAGTTGGCGCAGGTCGAGGCCGAGCGTCTGGATCTGCTGATCCGCCGGGAAGCATTCGCTCCCGAGCAGGATAGGCTCTCCCGGGCCCTGCAGGCCCTTGAACTGGCGGCCGATCATGCCTCGCTGGTCGCTCTCCGAAACGCGCAACAGGCCGACCGCCAAAACCACGACAAGCACACGACCCTGCTCGCCGCCCAAGAGAAGAGTGCCGCGGAGGCCCAAACAGCCCTGGCAGCGGCCCTCGACCACCTGGAGGCACAAAAGACCGCCCGGCAAAAGCAGCTGCCGATCCTCCGCGCGGTGCGCGAGCTGGACCTCAAGATCCGGGAAAAAGAGACCCCGATCCAAGCGTCCGCCGACACGCTGGCCGACCACGAAAAATCTCTCGCCGCGTTGCGCGCCAGGCAAGAGGCCGACACGGCCCGACTGAAAGAGAAACAAACCGCCCTCGCGGCACTTGTGCGGCAGTTGAACGAAACCCGGGCCGACGAGGCGCTGGTGGAAAATTTGGCCGGCCTGCGCGGGCACTGCGAGGCGCTCGCGCGCTTGGATAAACAACTGGCCGACAAACGCCGGGAGATCGGCCCATCATCCGATGAGGCCCGGACCGCCGGTCGGCTCTGGCATAAACGGGTCACGGCGTTGGAGGCGGCCAGGCAATCGCTGGCGAGCCGCCAGGATGGCCTGGTGAAACAGCAGCAGCATGTCCATGCAGTGCTGGAAGGCGGGAGGCTTCCTGAGTGGCGCCAGCGCCTGGCCTCTCTGGCCTCGCGCCAGGCCCTTCTGACCAACGCCTTGGAAGCCGCCGAAGCCGCCGCCACCTCCCGGCGGCTCATGGAAGCGCAGGATCGACGTAAAACTGAATGCCTTGCGGATGAAGCGGCCCTGAACGATCGGCTGCGGCATCAAACCGAAAAAGAGGCGCTCATCGAGCGGGAACGGGTGGTGCTGGAGGCCAACCTTTCCCTGGTGAAGACCATCGAAAGCTTCGACGCCGCCCGCAGTCGACTCAGCGACGGTGAGCCCTGTCCGTTGTGCGGCGCCACGGAACATCCCTTTGCCCGAGGCAACGTTCCGGCCGCAGATGAAACCCGCCAGCGGCTCGACGCGGTCAGGGGCGAACTCAAAGCGGTCACCGAAGCCATATCCGACCTGAAGGTCAAACAGGCCCAGACCCGCAAAGACCTCGATCAGCTCGCAGCCGGCCGGAAAGAGCTGACGGAAAAACTCGAGAGCGCCACCGAATCGCTCACTACGGCCTGCGCGGAATTGAGCCTGGATGCCGACGATCCGGACCTGGCCGGAAAGCTGACCCGACTCAAAGCCGACAACGATACCGCCTTGAAAGGCGCCACCCGGATCGTCGAGGCCGCCGAGGCAGCGGAAACGGAATTGGACGTCCTGCGTGCCAACCTGGAAAAGGTCAGGGACAAGCTGGCCACGGCCGAGCGCGAAGCCCAGGCCGCCGCGCACCGCAAGGACTCCGCCGAGGCGATCTTGACACGGCTCGAAAAAGAGGCCGCGGCGCTGCAGACGGAATTGGCCGGCGGCCTTGAACGACTGCAGGCGGAGATCGCGCCGTTCGGCGTGACGATCGGGTCGACCGACGATTTGAGAGGCATTCAGAAGCAATTGAGCGATCGCAAGGAGAGATGGGTATCGCGCCAAAAGGAAAGAGCGGCCCTGGATCAGCAGATTGCCGAACTGGAGATCCAGGCCCGCCACCAGGCCAAACGACTTGGGGAGTTCGAGAAGGAACGCCATAAAATGCGCAACGCGCACAACGCGCTGCTGGAAGATCGATCCGCCCTGTTGCGCGAGAGAGGCGCGCTGTTCGGCGAAAACGATCCGGACGACGAAGAGCGCCGCCTGACCCAAGCCGCAGAGGCCGCTGAAAAAAAATTGGAGATCGCCCGTGGCCAATACGATGCCGCCCTCCAGGAGCTCGGCCGGTTGAATGCTTCCAGGGAGGCGTTGAAAATTTCGATCGCGGCGCGCGACATCCAGTTGGATAGCGCCGAGGCGGCTTTTCTGTCGCAGTTGGCGGTGTCAGGATTCGCGGACGAAGAGCAGTACCAGGCGGCTTGCCTGCCCGAAGAGGCACGTAAACGCCTGAGCCGCCAATCCCAGGCGCTGACCGATGAAACGACCCGACTGGACGCCATGGCGAGGGAAAAGGCTGGGGCGCTGGAAGAAGAGCGCCGGAAACAGGTCACCGATAGATCGCGTGACGAACTGGCGCAGGCCCTCGCCGACCTGGTGGCCGAACAGCGGGTCCTTCAGCAGGAGATCGGCGCCATCCAGCAGCGACTGAAGGACAACGACACCCTGAAGGAAAGGCAGCGCGAACGCACGCAGGCATTGGAGGCGCACCGCCGGGAATGCACGCGCTGGGACCTGCTCCATCAGCTCATCGGTTCGGCCGACGGGAAGAAATACCGCAATTTTGCCCAGGGTCTGACCTTTGAGATGATGATCGGCCACGCCAACCGGCAGCTGCGCAAGATGACCGACCGTTACCTGCTGTTCCGGAACCGGCACCAACCCCTGGAGCTCGATGTCATCGACAACTACCAGGCCGGTGAAGTGCGCTCGACCAAGAATCTTTCCGGCGGCGAAAGCTTTATCGTCAGCCTCTCCCTGGCCCTGGGGCTCTCCCATATGGCCAGCCGCAACGTCCGGGTCGACTCCCTGTTTCTGGATGAAGGCTTCGGGACCCTGGACGATGAGGCATTGGACACGGCCCTGGAGACGCTTGCCGGCCTGCGGCAGGAGGGAAAACTGATCGGCGTCATTTCCCATGTCCCAGCCCTCAAGGAGCGTATCGCCACCCAGGTTCAGGTGGTGCCGGACACCGGCGGCCGAAGCCTGATATCCGGTCCGGGATGCGAAAGGATTCCGGCCGGATCAAGAGAGTAGAATGATCCGCGCGACTATATGGTGATGATCCACTCGCAGGCCGCTGCCTCGGGCGTGCCGGACGGCTTCGGATCCGGCGGCGTAAAGACGCGCTCGACCTTGGCAGTGGGAATGACCCGGGCGAAAAACGCCTGGCGCAGCCGCAACCCGCCCGGACCGCAATCGTAATGGGACAACCCCCATTTCTGGGCGGCCTTCTGGGCCGTACACCCCAGGGTCCGCATGCGCAGGCGCGTGTCCGACAGGGGCGTCAGCTCGATCTCTTCGAAGGCGCACCAGTGGGAGTGCTTCACAAAGGCGATCAGGCGATCCACGGCGGTCAGCTTATCGTCCAGAATTTTTTCCAGGCGCTGAGCCTGGTAGCGCCCGAATTCATCGGACAGCTGCTGAAACGATTCTTCCCCGGCCTGCTGCGGGCAGTGCTGCCGGGCCCACGATTCCATGAGAAACCACATGTAGTTCATGCTGAAGAGTACTTCGCGCATGACGGTGTGCACCCGCTCCTTGCTCCAATTCTCAATCTCAAACATGCATCTTCCCTTCCAAAACCTCCCGCACCTTGGCGGCCAGTGCCCGAACGGTGAAGGGCTTCTGAATGAACCGGACGCCCTCGTCCAGCACGCCGCGGCTGGCGATGACCTCGTCCGAATATCCCGACATGTACAGCACCTTGAGACCGGGCTGTACGGCCACCGCTTTTTCGAACAACACCTTTCCGTTCATATCGGGCATGACCACATCGGTCAACAGGAGGTCCACCTTGCCCGTGTGTGCCTTCAACAAATTCAATGCCTCGGCGCCGCGATCGGCCACCAGGACCGTGTATCCGTGTCGTTTCAACACCGCCTCGGCCAAAATGCGAACCTGATCGTTGTCCTCCGCCAAAAGAATCGTTTCCGAACCTTGCATGTGCGATGCGGCCTCTTCTTCTTCTTCCGTGCTCTCGGCGGGACTTTGCTCTGAAACGGGCAGATACACCTTGAAAATGGAACCCTTGTCCACCTCGCTGTAGGCCCACACATGGCCGCCGTGCTGCTTGACGATGCCGTAAACCGTGGCCAAACCCAGGCCGGTGCCCTGGTCCCCCTTGGTCGAGAAAAACGGCTCGAAGATATGCTCCAGAGTCTCCTGGTCCATGCCCCGCCCGGTGTCGCTGACCGCCAGCATCACATAGCGGCCCGGCTGGATGTTGTGATGCGCTGCCGCATAGGCCGCATCGAGGGCGACCAGTGCCGTCTCGATGATCAGCCGTCCCCCGTGGGGCATGGCTTGCTGGGCATTGACAAACAGGTTCATCAAGACCTGCTCGATCTGGCCGATATCCCCCATGATGGTGCGGATGTCAGGCGAAGCGACGATCCTGAGATCGATGTCTTCCCGGATCGTGCGTCGAAGCAGCTTTTCAAACCCCCGTACGGTTTTATTCAGGTTCAGCGGCTGATATTTCAGGGTTTGCTTGCGGCTGAAGGCCAGAAGCTGATGCACCAGATCGCGCGCCCCGTAGGCCGCCCGCAGGATCTGTTGGATGGAATCCCGGCGCAGATCGCCCAGGGCGAGATCGCCGGACAGCAACTCGCTGTAACCGATGATAGGCGTCAACAGATTGTTCAAATCGTGGGCCACGCCGCCGGCCAGCCGGCCGATGGCCTCCACCTTCTGGAATTGCCGGTATTGGGACTCGATGCGCGCCTTCTCTTCTTCGGCCTGCTTGCGACCGGTGATGTCGTGGAGAAAATTCAAGGTGGCCGGTTGGCCCTGCCACTTGATCAGCACCGCGTTCAACTCGACCCACCGCGCCACACCCGATCGATCGAGGATTCTAAAACTATAACGGGGCGGCATCTTGATCCCTTTGAGCCGCTTGAAGTGATGATCCAGCACCAGCGCCCGATCGTCCGGGTGGACCAATTCCTGAAACGGTTTGGTAATCAACTCCTCGGACGTATAGCCGCTCAGTTGCTCGGTCCGCCGGTTGACGAAACGCAGCATCCCCTTCTGGGCGATGAAAATGGCCTCTCCGGCATGCTCCACGAGCAGGCGGTACTTCTCTTCGCTTTCCCGCAACGCATCCTCGGCGGCCTTGCGATCGGTAATGTCCCGGGTGATGGACAGGATGACGTCTTCGCCGCCGAAACGCAGGATGCGGGCCGACATCAGCCCCACGCCGACCTCGCCGCTTTTGCGCACGAAGCGGGCCTCCAGCTCCTTGACATGGCCATGCGCCTTCAACTCGTGAAGCAGCAGCCGCCGGTCCTCCGGGTTGTGCCAGATTCCCAATTCCACGGAGGACTTGCCCAAGACATCCTCGCGGGTATAGCCCATGAGTGCGGTGAACCCTTCGTTGATGTCGTGGTATCTTCCATCCTCGACCCGATTGAGGTTGATGGCGTCCGGGCTGGTCAAAAAGACCTGGCGGAATCGATCCTCGCTCTGCCGATACGTCTGTTCGGCGCTCACCCGCTCGGTGATATCCGTTGACCTCGGGCCGGTCGGCGGCAGCCTGAAACCTCTTTCCTCACGGCAGGCTTTCAATTCCAATTCCAACTCGGCGATCCGCCGTTCCAGTGCCTGACAGGTTGAATGTGCTGGCATGGGTACCCTCTGTATCCGTTGGGTTGTTAAAAGGGGGAAGAGGACAGCCGGTGTCCTTGACGTTCCTGCTGTCCGAAACCGTGTCACGGGGCATCGACACCGCCGCGATGTCAGCTTAAAGCAACGAAAGCCATACGCATCGTAATGGCTTGAAGCGCGAGTGGGAAATCTAAAACCAGCCCAGGGCATTGTGTGGGACGTGATTTCAGTATACTCAAAACGCGATCCAAAACAAGTCGTGAAATTGGATGGCCGCACCGATGGCTCAGGAGATGGCAACTATTTGTTTAGAATTCGGACGAAGTGCCGATAGTAACATTATCCGCACCCCTGGCCGGGGATCGACCACGACCAGGGGTGTTTCTTTATTCGCATGTAAACCGCCGGTACTACCGGTTAGGAGATAGGCTTTGAATACATCGATCAAGGAAAGAATCGAAGCAATCGGCCAGTTGGATCGCCTGCTGGCCGACAACCTGGCCGATGCCATCTGGGTCTTGGATGCCAATACCCTGATGTACGAATACATTACGCCGTCGATCCACAAGATCAGTGGATACCAGTCCGATGAGCTCATCGGCACCTCTGCGCTGGACCGGCTCACCACCGAATCGTTGAAGGCCGCGACGGACATGTGGCGCCGGGTCCAATCGGAGTATCAGCGGGGCATCCGAACCATGCGCGCCATGGAGTTGGAGCTGGTCCATAAAAACGGAAACACCTACTGGGTGGAGATACGGGCCAAGTTCTTCGAAGAGCCGGACGCGCCGATGAAGCTGATCGGCCTCACGCGGGATATCACCGCCCGCAAACGGGCCGAACAGGAGCAGGCGGACTTGAACATCAGACTGGCCACCGCCCTGGCGGAAAAAGAGCATCTGCTTAAGGAGATGAAGATCCTCAAGGCCCTGCTGCCCATCTGCAGCGGCTGCCGCCGCATCCGCGACGATCACGGCAAATGGTGGCCCCTGGAAATCTATGTCAAGGAACATACCAACTCGTCTTTTTCCCACACCATCTGCCCGGACTGTAAAGATGTGCTCTACCCGGAAATGCAGTAGGATGCCGAACACTTTCAGGCGACCGGATCGTACCAGTCCAACTGGACGATCCGGTACCCGCTTTTCCTTTGGGTCTTCTGAATGATGTTCTCATCGCCGGCGGGGATGTAGCCGTCGCCCAGCCGGGTGGCCGGATCGTTCATGATGAATTCGCCCTGGGGGTTCATGCCGACGCAGACGACGAAATGGTTGTAGCGGATATCGGGATCCACCAGATAATCGACACGCACCAGGGTTGGCCTGTTCTGCTGGACGCGTTTGGCCAGGTGGGCATGCAGGCTTGTTTCTTTTCCTTGCTTATTCGAGTACTTGAGCTTGTTCCGGGCGGCCTGCCCGCATTGGCCCGCGATGTGCCACACCACGCTGTCGCCGCTGTAGCCATTTTCCCGGTCCAGAAACTCATCCAGGCTCTCCGGCGTGACGTGCCGGCCGTAGAACCGGAGCACCATGGCGATACACGTGATCGCACAGCCCTGGCGGGCGATGCTCGATTGTTTGCCCAGGATTCTTTGGGCCCACCGCGGGTCTCCCTGGCTGTAATGGGGAACGCGGGGGCTGACGAACAGGGCGCCGCTGGTTTCGGCGGGCGCCTTCGGCTTATCATCGTTTGGCGGATTCTTTTTCGTGTGGCCGTGTTCTTTCCATAGCCGGATTTCATTTTTGGTCATGCGGCCGACAACGCCCGAGGCGGCATAGCCGGCCAGTTTCTGGAATCGCATGACCGCGTCGCGCGTCATTTCGCCAAAGGCCCCGTCGGCCTCGCCGGCCTCATCGAATCCCAAGGCCAACAGGTCGCTCTGAAGGTCGAAAACATAGCCGTCGGGCACATTCTGGGTCAGCCGCAGGTAGCGGCTGTCGCCCTGGTCGTCCACGCACCCCTTGGTGAGATCCAGATCACCATCTAGGTAATTGGAACGCGTCATCTGTTATATGTCCTCCAACACTACCATTGAAAAAACCTCCCCTCAGTCGCTGCCGCCGGCCGCCATGATCGACGGAACGAGATCCTGCAACGCCTTGACAGCCTTCTCGATCTTAGTGGCCAGCGCCTGCTCGTGGGTTGTATTCCGGACGGCATCCCTCAGGGCCACAAGATTGCGGACCGCCGCGGTGGCCGAATCGATCACCCGATTGGCGGCCTCGAGCCGAATGGACCTGGCGGCGGCCTGGGCCTCGACGGTCACCGCGTTCACGGTCTTGACGTGCAAGCTCAATTCGGCGCTGCGGCTGGCGATGTTCGAAAGGGCCTCCTCGACGACGCCGATGAAAATATCGTGGACCGCCTTGCCGGCGATGTCGTCCAGCTGCCGGGCAATATGGTTCGGGGAGTGCATGATGAACTGATTGAGCGCATCCTGCACCGTTACTTTCCGATGGATGTCGCCCGACTGAATGGCTTGCGTGGCTTGGGCGAGCAGCTCGTGCAGGGCTCCCGACCAATCCGCAAAGGTGTCCAGCGCGTCCCAATCTCGGCTCATCGCGGGTTCTCCTCTTTCATGAGTTGTCGGATCTCCAACACGGTGGCCGTCAGCAGACGATAGTTCGGCGGCAAACCGCGCTCCAGATGATCGGCAAGCGATTGGTGGATCCGGGCCCATTGGACCAGGCCGTCGCGCAGATTTCGAACGACATGGACGTGAAGATCGGTACGCGTTTGAATGGCGTTCAATTTTTCCTCAAAGGGTTCGTACCGGTCCCGGGTCATCTCGATCAGGCGATCCGTTTCTTTAAGCTGTTCGATTCTGGTGTTGTCGAGCGGCGTCGTCATCAATTCCGATTCCAGACGCCGTCTTTGCTTCTCCAGGGCATGTCGATAACTCGAAATATCGTTGTTCTCCTGTATCAGCTGGCTCTGGATGGCTTTTCCCGACGCCAGCAGAATATTCTCCAGGGCCTGCATGTCTTCTGTCATGGTCGTGGCGATGCTCTGGATCGCCGGGTCCGCGACCCGGGTCGCCTGAGCCAGAGATCGAGCGGCCCGGACATTGGCCACAATCCCATACAGGCTCTTGGCGATGGCCACATAGTTGGCGGGCATGGTCGGCTGGGATATGGCTCCCAGGAACCCATCGAGGGTATTGGCAAGATTTTCGGCACTGCCACTGCCGCTATGACCCGCGGCCGCAATATTGGCCAGGGCCTCCGTGTAGTTGACCACCGCCGCCATGGCCGCGACCCGGACATCCAGCTCCTTCCTGACCTCCACGGCCAGATCACGGGCACCGGCTTCGGACAACGCCAGTTGCACGTTCGCGTCCGTGGCCACCATCGAAGCGTGCAGCCGGGCGGTGGCATCGGCCAGGGGTCTCAGATCCGGCAGGGCGCAGCCCAGCAAGGCGGCGATGAAACCCAAAAGCGCGATCCACTGAATCAATGAACGGTGTGATGCCATAGACCACTCCTGTGGTGTGGTCCCACCGTAAAAAAGCAGGCCGACGGTCGGCAGAAGGCGTGACGCTGCATCGAAAAGGTGGCGTGCGTGAGAATCGGCCAGAAAAATGGGATGAAAGGAAGATATGACTATGTTTAAAGCGGCCCGGGGATGGGTGTCAAGACAATTTACCCATCGGAATATCGTCTATTCAAAGGAATCCATTGATTTATCTCCCCTGAGCGGCCATACTTCCCCAACAGGCCGACCCCCGTGGAAAAACCGGAAGCCCCTTTGGAATGAGACGCCAACTCCCTGTCCTTGCGCACCAGAAACTTTTACGGATCGGCGAGGTTGCAATATCTGAAAACGGCGTTAGCTTTGCCGCTCACCCTGTCTGAAGCGGCAGGGTGTTTTTTTACGCCAATGTGCGACTCAAAACGAATAAGGAGAAAAAAATGGCGGACAAATCCAACATCACACTGTACAGCGGGGGCCACAAAGGCGCGGAGGCCGAGTTCGGCAAACTGGCCGAAGAGTGGGGAATTGAAGAGGTGAACATATCCTTTGACGGCCACGATTCGGAACGTACCCGCGGCATCCGGGTGCTGAGCAAGGAAGAGCTCCAAAAGGGCGACGTCAGCATGGAAATCGTATCCAAGCGCATGCACCGGACCTATGCGCGCACCGACAAAATCCGCAAGGTGATCCAATCCCTCTTTCATATGGTCAACAACGGCCACCATGTGGTTGCCGTGGGCTGGATCCAGGAAGACGGCACGGTCAAGGGCGGCACCGGCTGGGGCGTCGAACTGGCCAAACTGTTCAACCGGCCCTTGAGCGTCTATGACCAGGATCACAAGGCCTGGTTTTCCTGGGAGAACAACCAGTGGGTCAAGACCCAACCGGTGATCCAGGCCGATACCTTTGCCGGCACCGGGACCCGCAACCTGTCCGATGACGGCCGACATGCGCTACGCGATCTTTTCACCCGCTCGTTCGGACCCAAACAAGCGTGACCACGGATATCAAGGCAACATGAATGGGCACCACCAGATTCAATGCGACGAGGGGCTCCGCCGTCATATCCTAGTCAATCTCGAGTCGTTTGGTCATCACGAACATGAGGGAGAGGCGCTGAGACGGGCGGCCGTGGCGCTCACGGTCGTCAGGGTCGATGAGAGCTCGCACCCGGACGACATCTCCTCCGGCCCGGTCGGCCGGGAGGAGGCCGCACTCGTCCTCACCCGGCGATCCGTACTGCTGAAACACCATGCCGGCCAATGGGCGCTCCCCGGCGGGCGGCTGGAGCGGGACGAAACACCGGAAGATACGGCCCTGCGCGAACTTCACGAAGAGGTGGGCCTGCACCTTTCCAAAGATCGCATCCTGGGCCGGTTGGACGATTTCGCCACCCGGTCGGGATTCATCATGACGCCCATCGTGGTGTGGGGCGGCGCTGACATCGATCTCCAACCCAATCCCGAAGAGGTGCGCTCGGTCCACCGGATTCCCATCCGGGAGTTCCTGCGGCCCGACGCACCCATCCTCGAAGAGACGCCCCAAAGCGAGCATCCGATCCTCTACATGCCCATCGGTTGCAACTGGATCGCCTCGCCTACGGCCGCCCTGCTCTACCAGTTCAGGGAAGTGGCCATTTTAGGCCGAGCCACGCGGGTGGCACATTTCGATCAACCGAAATTCGCCTGGCGGTAATGATAAAACCGCAAGGCCATTTCCTTGCCCATGGCACGCCTTTGACCAGGTTTGAGTTAATTTTGATAGCAATGTATAAAGTCCGGAATTCGCTTTTCCCGTCATCCCGGTGAACGCATGAATCCAGCATTTTCAATAGGTTCTGGATGCCGCTGCGGCTTTCTGCAATTTTATCGATTTAAGTTGAGTCCCGGATTGTCTGTTGCTTCTGATATCACATCTGTTATAGCATAAAGCATTTCTCTGAAGCCAGCCAGCATCACCCATCGAGGGGATTGGGGGAACAACGATGCACACAAACAGTGAGAACATTCCTGCTCTGATCAAGGAAGTTCGCCGGCAACTATTGCTCAGCCAGGAAGATCTGGCCCGCCTGTTGGGTGTCAGCTTTGCTACGATAAACCGTTGGGAGAACGCACAAGTCAAACCTTCCAAACTCGCCAGGGTTCAACTGGAAACATTCTGCTCCAAAATGATTAGGCAGGGAAAGCTGAAACTTTGAGCCTGATGATGAAGAGGACCATATTATGATCACCCTTGTTGAGGCAAAAAACTACCGCTGCCTGCATTATGTTCGACAAAATCTTGAGCCGTTTCATGTGCTCGTTGGTCCAAACGCCAGCGGTAAAACAACTTTTTTGGATGTCATATCCTTTTTGGGGGATTTGGTCTCAGCAGGCCCGTTGGCTGCCATTAACAAACGAACCAAAAATTTCCAGGACTTGCTTTGGTGGAGAAA
Source organism: Desulfatitalea sp. UBA4791 (assembly GCA_002402905.1). Taxonomy (GTDB): domain Bacteria; phylum Desulfobacterota; class Desulfobacteria; order Desulfobacterales; family Desulfosarcinaceae; genus Desulfatitalea. The sequence continues at coordinate 15,559 of DHGT01000160.1, forward strand.
AGGCGAAGGCTTTGAACTGGCCATCGAAGCAGCTATTCCTGAGGATATGAAAGAATTGCTTCGCGAACCTGAGAGTCAGACAGTTCGGTATGAAGTCGCTTTGCAATTCGATCAAAACAGCCAGGAAATTTCTATCCGGGCGGAGAAAGTGATCCTAAAAATTGCAGAAGCCACACCGATGGTTCGGCAGCGGTCACTCTTTCCATCCGCAATCGACCCGCCTGATACGATCATTACACCAGCGAGATTGAAAGGCACAACCGTAGTTGTGAACAAAGTAGCTGACGGCAATGATAATTTCTACTCTGAAGTGTATCGTGAAAAAGGAAAAGGATGGGCGCCATCTTTTAAACTTGGACCCCAAAAATCGGCATTGGCCAACCTTCCGGCAGATGAGGCCAATTTCCCCGTGACATCCTGGTTGAAGAATCTGCTCACCGAAAATGTCGCCCAACTCATGCTCAACAGCCTGTTGATTCGCCAGGCAAGCCCTCCGGGTCAAGGACGCAATTTCAAAGCTGATGGTTCCAATTTACCCTGGGTGATCGATCATCTTAAAAACAGGTCTGATTCAGATCGGTTTTCCCACTGGATTTCCCATTTGCGCACAGCCTTGCCGGATCTTAAAGGCATCCGCACCGTAGAAAGAGAAGACGACCGCCACCGGTATCTGATGTTGGAGTATGCCGGTGGCCTCAGCGTACCTTCGTGGATGGCATCGGACGGAACGCTGAGGTTGCTGGCGCTTTCCATTCTCGCATATCTTCCCCATTTTTCGGGCATCTATCTTATCGAGGAGCCTGAAAATGGAATTCACCCGAAAGCGGTCGATACCATGTTCCAATCCCTTTCTTCCGTGTATGACGCTCAAATACTGGTAGCGACACACTCGCCTATCGTATTGAGCCTGGTGGCGCCGGAGAGTGTCCTATGCTTCGCAAAAACAAAGGAGGGGGCCGTCGATATTGTGAAAGGCGATGAGCATCCGGCATTAAAGAATTGGAAAGGTGAAGCCAATCTCGGCGTCTTGTTTGCCGGAGGGGTGCTGGGATGAGGATGGCTGGATATGAATCGGACTTGGTCGTTCTCACCGCAGACAAAAACATGCAGTTTGCGATCAAGGGGCTACTGAATCGCCCCCAGGCCTTAGGAATCCGCCCGATTTCAAATGGCGATAATTTTTATATTCACCCGGAGAGAGATCCGGGATGTCTGCATCATGCAGATGATTTCCTCCGCCCATTTTTCATGCGTATTGAACATGCAATTGTAATGTTCGACCGGGAAGGCTGTGGAAAAGATCAAAGGACAAGGGCCGAATTGGAAGAACAAGTCACATCGGCACTGTCGCGTTCTGGATGGGAAGAGCGGGCGGCTGTTATCGTTATCGACCCTGAACTGGAAAACTGGGTTTTCAGCAATTCGCAAGAACTGGATGCAGCTATGGGCTGGAAGGGAAATGATCCCCCCTTACGGAAATGGCTCGAGGACCAGGGCTATCTTGTACCCGGTCAAATTAAACCATCCCGTCCAAAAGAAGCCATGGAAGCGGCACTTCGCCGCGTGCGCATGCCACGGTCGTCTTCTATTTACGGAACATTGGCCGAAAAAGTCAGCACCTCGCGGTGTACAGACGAAGCTTTTCAAAAACTCAAAGCAACGCTTAAGGCATGGTTTCCAAGATAATTCCTTAACCAGCCATACCCTAATCCTCCTTAAACAGGTTCAAGAAGCGCACCACGTTCAAGGTACCGCCCTCTTTGTCCATGTCCTTGACCAGGGCCACGGCCGGGTTGCGGGCACCGGCGGCGACCTCCCGCCAGATGTTGGCGTCCACGGTCACGACGATATCCGGATTCTCCGGAAAGACCGGCTGGACTTCGGCCACGCCCCGGCGCACGTGGATCGAATAGGATTCGCCGGTATCGGGAAAGCGAAAGCCGGCCAGGGTGTCCACATCGGCGGACTTGGCAGGATCGAGCCGCACGGCCATGCCCTCGAAAATGGCGGACAGGGGGATGCTGTGGATCAGGTCGATGTCGGTGGCTTTGAGATTGCCGATGGACAACGTTCCCTGGGTTTCCATGGCCTGGGTCAGGTAGTAGTTGCGGGCCGTGGCGGCGATCTGCGTTTCGCCGAGCGCGGTGAGGGCATTGGCCCGGATCTCGCGCGCCGCCGGGCGGTCCGCATCGAGGAGCAGCAGCTGATCGGCCAGTTCCAGGGCCCACTGATGATCGCCGTCGGCCATGGCCGCCTTTGCCTGTTCCAGCAGCTTGTCCTCTCCTCCGGCCAGGGCCGCAAACCGGACGGCCCGCTCTTTTTGCGGCAAGGGGAAAAGGTCGGTGGCATTGCCGCCGAACCAACCGAGGTAGCCGTCGAAGATCGCCCGCACCGACCACTCGACCGTGCCATAGTACGGCTGCAGATAGGGCTGGCGCGCCAGGTGGTCGGGGAGCTTGACCCGTTCGGCAATCTCCTGGGCGGTCAAGCCCTGGTTCATGAGGCGGATGGTTTGATCGTGCACGAACTGAATGGCGTCGCGATAGTTGGTGAGGGTTTCATGAATCTTTGCGGCGCCGATGACCGGACGGCTGTGATGGGGCACCATGTACTCGGCTCCCAGGGCGCGCATGACATCGAGGCTCTGCACCCATTTACGCACGTCCCGGTAGGCGGTGCCGCGGATGGCATAGAGATTGGGAAACGACTTGTAGTAATTGTCGGCCGACAGCAGCACCTTTTTCTCGGGCATCCAGATCACGGTCTGGTCGGGCGTTTCTCCCGGCGCATGGATCAGGACCAGTTTCAACCCGGCGATGTCGAGCTCGAACCGCTCTCCGGAATAGGTCTTGTCGGGCACCAGGATGGCCAGCGTCTTGGTCTCGTCGAAGGCCAGGTGCGGTCCGATGCCGGCGTTGATCAGCCCGCCGGGGGGCAGCAGGGTCCCGAACTGGCGCATGGCGCGGCGATAGGTGGTCTCCCGGGTGATGTTGGCAATCCGGCTCATGTGCACCGGGGTATCGACATGGCTGTAGACTTCCGGCTGGTCGCCGCCGGCCATGATGCGGCCGCCGCCGGTGTGGTCCGAGTGGAAGTGGGTGTAGATGATGGCCCGCACCGGTTTGTCGGAAATCCGGTCAAAGGCCGCCTTGACCGGGATGGCGGCCTCGGCGCTCTCCATGGTGTCCACGATCACCACGCCGTCCTCTCCTGCGAGCAGGGTGGCGTTGGCCAGCCCGTAGCCCACGGCCACGTGCACGCCGTCACAGACGGTGATCACCTCCTGTTTGAATTCATCGCTGTGGGCCTTGAGGTCCGCGTGCACCTTGGGCGGCGCAGCCGGCGGCGGCGTATCGGGTTGGCAGGCGCAGATCGAGGTCGAAACGGCGACCGCGGCAAACAGAAGCAGAAGTCTCGATTCAATTCGCAAGATGATCTCCTTTCCCATCGGGCATGATTTTAATCGACAGCATACCGCCACTTAACACTTTAAACTTAACACTTTAAACTTCTTTATCGTTTTTGCTTCTTCTCTTCCTCATCCCGCAATATCTTGCGCAGGATCTTGCCCACGGCCGACTTGGGCAGCTCGCTCCTGAACTCCACGAGCTTGGGCACCTTGTAGGGCGCCAATCTTTCCTTGCAAAACGAGACGATCTCCTCTTCGGTCACCTTTTCGCCGGCCTTCGGGACGATGTAGGCCTTGACCGTCTCGCCGCGGTAGGCGTCCNNGTCGATCTCCCGGGGGTAGATGTTGAAGCCGCCGGCGATGATCATGTCCTTCTTGCGATCCACGATATAGAGGTAGCCCTCGTCGTCGCAGGTGGCGATGTCGCCGGTGTAGAGCCAGCCGTCCTTGAGCTGTCCGGCCGTCTCCTCGGGGTTGTTCCAATAGCCCTGCATGATGAGCGGCCCCTTCATGATGATCTCGCCGGGCTGGCCCGCGGGCACGTCGGTGACGCCGTCGTCGATATCCACGAGCCGCAGGTCGTTGTCGCAGATGGGAATGCCGATACTGCCCACCTTCTTGAGCCCGAGCACGGGGTTGGCGACACCCAGGGAGGTGGATTCGGACATGCCGTAGCCTTCGCTGAAGGGAATGCCCATGGCCTTGATCTTGTCGATCAGTTCGGTGGCCATGGGGGCCGCGCCGGAGTTGAGCAGCCCCAGCTTGCGCTCCAGGTCCAGGGACCCGGCCTTGGGGTGGTTGACCAGGGCCGTGATCAGGGTGGGGACCGTAGGGAAAAAGCTGATCTCGTCGACCTTGGACAACAGGTCGACCAGTTCGTCGATGTTGAAACGGGGCACCTGGATCTGGGTGGCGTAGGTCACCATGGACCAGTTCATCACCACGATGTTGCCGTAGGCGTGAAAATAAGGCAGCAGGGCGAGCACCTTTCGCCGCTCGGCCGGGATCGGCATGATGGTCGGGTTGCCCCACTGGGCGCAGGCCATGATGCCGGCCACGATGTTGGCGTGGGTGATGACGGCCCCCTTGGGAATGCCGGTGGTGCCGCCGGTGAACAGGATCATGGCCGGGTCCTGGGGGGCCAGGGCGACCTTGGGGATCCCGGTGGCCGTGGTCTTGTCGAGCAGTTCCGAAAAGTGCAGCCAGCCCGCCTCCAGATCGAGGCTCTTGGCCGTGCTCATCTGGAAGCCGGCGATAAAGTCGGTCACGGCCGTGACGATGACCCGGGGAATCTCCACCTGCTGGCACAGCACGCGAATGGCCGGCAGGGCCATGTCGAAGGTGACCAGGGCGGCCAGTCCGGTGGTCCTGGCCATCATCTGCAATTCGACGGGCGTGTAGAGGGGGTTGAGGTTCACGACGATGGCCCCGAGATGCAAGGCGGCGTAGTAAGCGATGGGATACTGGGGACAGTTGGGCAGATGCAGGCCGATGCGGTCTCCTTTGGTGATGCCCAGCGCCTGCAGCGCATTGGCGAATTGCAGGATGCGGCAGCGCAACTCCCAGAAGGTGATCTCCGACCCGAAGAAGGAGAGGGCCGCTTTGTCGGGAAACGTCTTGGCGGCCACGTGGACGAAATCCTGAACGGGAATGCGCGGATAACGGATGGTGGTGGGGACATTGTAGTCATAATGCCGGTGCCAGGGTCTTGCTTCCATCGACGGTACTCCTTTCATGTGAAGAACA
>DHGT01000012.1 GCA_002402905.1 Desulfatitalea sp. UBA4791
CTGGTTGGGTTGTGGGCTATTGAAAACGACCGTACACCACTGGTTTTCACGCACGGCGCGCATGCGGGCATTTTGGATGGCGCCGAACAATTCGTCGGCAGCGTATTGAACACCCGCCTTTCGATTGAAATGGATCGAAAAAACGGCAACGCCTCCCAAGACCGCAATAATGGCAACCACCACCATCAACTCGGTGAGCGTGAAGCCGTCCGATCCGAAAATCGGGTTCGATCGTTTGATAGACAAGCGCTTAATTGGATTGGCCATGATGATAATTCCCTCTGTTTAAATTCATAAGCCAAAGGCTGTACGAATCGAATGCAACAAGCATTCCACATTCCCTTAAGGGCTTTTAACCAAGACCATCTCTCAGAATGGACAAGAGTTGTCTTCAACAATAAAAAATATAATTTCAATGGGTTTCAAGAATCGGCGCACTCTGTTACGGCAATTTTTCGACGGTTCCGTGATAAGTGGGGGCCAGAAGAATGGATGGCGAGACCATAGCGAACTATAAAAAAAATTTATAGTTACCGATCCATGACCCGCCTCATGAAGTGCACGAGGGAATGCCCGATTTCAAGATTTTATATATGGATTCAGGCGGTTGGATTCTACTTGGCCGACGAACGGCACCTGCAAAAAGATTTAAATAGAGGGGTGACGCATCCTGTCAACGCCAACTTCGCGCGGCACCTGGGCGTCAATTTTTGTGACCTATTTTTTTATCATTCAAGCCGCTTTGTTTTGTTCCGTCTCCTCATGTGGCGGCCGGATACTCTGCAGTTCCGCCTTCATCTCGTCATATAATGGTTCCCAGACGATCTCCTTTTGATTTTGCAACCCCCATACCTCCTGACCGGTCAGGCCAATATGCTTTCCCAGATCGGCAGTGCCTGCCACGTTGTGCATTTTACGCCGGTTCTTCCGGCCGAAGACGTAATAGTTGTAATAGCCCCATCCCCGCATGACCAGAAAGATCACCACAACGGCCCACCCTATTTTGGTGATCATCTCGACCAATTGATCCAAGGCCGATCGTTCGAAGAAGGCCAGGTAGACATAGTGAGCGCCAGCCACCCATAAGACCACCGTCACCAACGGCAAAAAGAGATAGAGCCACAAGGCCCACATGAAGGTGGTAAATCCCCACTCCACGATTCTGCGTGCGGGGCTTCGCAATTGGGAATTGTCTTCTATTCTGATCATAGACACTATTGCGCCGCCTGCTTTGATAGTTTGGCCAACCCACGATCAGGGCTCTTCCATACCGCCCGGGCGCCCTTCTTTTTCAGCAGGGCCCTGGGAGTGGCGAAGATCACGGTGAAAGAACTGATCATCCAGTAGATAAACGGGTACCAGATCACCCAGAATAGATATCGGAGCATGTTCTTTTCGTAACGGCGGTCGACACAAAGACTGACACAGAACTGCAGAATGCAGGTCATGGCCAGGACCGATCCGGTCCACTGGGGCGGCAGCGGCGGAGACGGGGTGACGCCTAAAGAGAGATCGAACACGGCGGTGACCAGCCACAGCAGGACCATACCCCAGAAGCAATAGGACCAAACGACGCTGACCGCGCTTTCCAGGTAGACCGGCCAAAGTCGCCGCTGCCGCCAGTGCGCCCAGATGCCGCGATGCTTTTTGAGCACCTCCACGCCGCCCTGGGACCATCGCATGCGCTGCCGCCAGAGCCCTTTCAGGGTCTCGGGCACGTATATCCAGCAGGTCGCCCGCGGTTCGTAGCGAACATCCCAGAACTGCTTTTCCAGCTTCCAGGTGATGTCGATGTCTTCGGTCACCATGTCGGTATCCCAATAACCGGCCGCGTGCAGTGCGCTTCTGCGGAAGGCGGCAATCACGCCGGAGACGGTCAGCACCTTGCCCAGGAGACGCTGGGTCCGCTTGATCAGGCCGATAATGGTGGCGAACTCTCCAGTCTGAATTTTGGCCAGCAGGCTCGTGCGGTTGAGGATTCGCGGGTTGCCGGTCACCGCCCCCACCCGGGGAAATTTCTCGAAATGCCAGGCGATCCAGTGCAATGCATCCGGACTGAGCAGTGCATCGGCGTCAAGGGTCAGAATCAGTTCGCCCCTGGCCGCCAGGGTGGCAATATTCAAAGCAGCGGCCTTGCCCTGATTCGATGTCAGGTAGATGGCTCTCACGATGCCATGCCGGGCGCACAACCCTTTCAGTATCCGGGCGGTATCGTCCGTGCTGCCATCATCCACGGCGATGATTTCATAATTGGGGTAGGTCACCGTCAGGAGCTGCTCGATCGTCTCGCCGATCTGCGCCGCTTCGTTGTGGCAGGGCACCAGGATCGAAAACATCGGGAAAGTAGCGAGCGGGGGGGCTTGGAACCTTCGCCGCTCGTGGCGGTAATAGAAGAGAAGCCCCCCGATCATCCACACGAAGCTCATCAACAAAGGGTAGAGGAAGATGAAATCACTGATATGGCGCACCGCTTCCCGCATAACGGATCTACTCCCCTTCCACGGTGCTGCGCGTGGACATCTCCAGCGACACGGTCGGCAAATGGGGTTTCTCCTCCCAGAGGTTGTCCGGATAGTAGGCCAAATGCCGGATGCCCGCAGCCAACACCGCCCGCATCTCCTCGAGCAGCAGCGCATCGGGCAGCCATCGGTCGCGCTCCCAGTCATAGGCCTGCAGCTTGAACACGGTCTTGGACACCGACCGGTTCCGGGTGGCCGCAGCCGCGAGATCCTGCAGCCACGAGATCGGCCGGCGGGCCTTTTCCATCTGCGGATAGGCCATGACCACCACGTAGTCATAGCGGTCCAGGAAAAGCTCGAAGTTCTGCGCGAACCACGCCTCGGCCCACGGCTCTGTCAGCAGACGGGCATAGATGTTGCGGGCAAAAAGTGCATCCGGTCGATGCCGGCGCACCGCGCCGGCCATTTGCTCGGTATAGGTCAGCAGCCGTTCGGTCTTGAACTGCATCCATTGCTTGGATAAAGCATCGTCCGCGGTCAACCGGTCCGGGGAAATCGGCTCGCCCATGTGGGCCGCAAAGGCCTCGAGGGCCAGGGGGTGGTAGTCCTCAAAATCGGTGAGATAGGCATCATCCTGAAAAAGGATGCCGCTGATCCGGGAACCGGCGGCCAAGTCTTCGAAAAGCATGGCGACACGCTGGGCGACCTCCTGGCTGAACGGTGTCAAGCGTGGGTACCAGGCGGCAGTGTGAGCCGATTGCCCGTTACGATGCTCGCGCACGCGAAACCGCGCGTTGAAGGCCTCGTCTTCGAATACGAAACTCAATGTGGGCATCCAGGCGTAGACATCGATGCCGCGGATGCGGAGCTGGTGCGCGGCATGGCCGAAAATGTCGGCCCGGACCGGCAACACCCGGTTATGGAAATAGACGCTGCGGATATCGCCGCTGCCATCGGGATCGGCAAAAGCCTGCAGAAAGACGGTATTGACCTTCATGGCGACGAGCCGGTCGATCAGGCGTCCCAGGTTGCGGTCGGTCGCCTCGGCCGATTGGGGATCGTATATCAGATCCAGGTCCACCTGCACGGCCCGCATGGGCGCAGGATCGGCGCCCAGGTGTTTCAATGAATATATGAACAGGTCGATGGGTTCATTGATCACCAGTAGTCTGTTGAGCGTGCCGGGATTCGACACATAAGCCCAACCCAACTCTTTCTCGTCCAGCGAAAATCCGATCTGCATGCCGTTCTCGGCGGCCACCGCCGTGCTCACCGCAGTGAATGCACCATAGGGCCAGACGATGGCGCGGGGAACCCGGCCGATGCGCCGTTGAAACAGATCCTGCTGCCGCTTGAAATCGTCCTGCAATTTTTGACGATGCCGGGATTCGGTTTCATACGTGCCGGCCTGCGGATCGTAGGCCCGGACGCCGACCACTGCGCCCACGTTGCCCTGGGGGGTGTACTGAACCGAACGATGGAGGTCATAGGTGTGGGAAACTATTGTCACCAAAGGATCCGCAGCCACCCCGCGGATCTGTTCCCAGGTCATCAACGCTTCGGCCAGATCCTCGGGCGGATCGTTTTCGATCCAGGTTCCCACCACGGCCAGCATGGAGGGGAAACCATACATACGCAGCACAGGCACCACGAAGTCATGGAAAGAAATGGGCCCATGCGTACCAATAGAGCCGGTCGTCGGGCACTTGGGAGAGATCCAGATCCGAAGAGTCCGCCAGTTCGTTCAACCGGTCGCTGGCCTCCTGGTATTGACCCGCCAGCACCAGGCAGAGGGCATGGTACGCTGCGGCGCGCGCGGGCGCATCCGGTCCGTCGGCCGCCTTGGCGAGGCGGCGCAGCAAATGGGTTTGTCGATTCTCGGGAAGACCCCCAATCCAGTCATCGCGGGACCTGGCCATCCGGTCGGCGTGTTCCGGGTATGCGGCGATCAAGCGGTCGTGGATCTCAAAAAATTCGATATAGCGTTCCTGGAAGAACGCCAGTCGGGCCTCGAGCAGATCGACCCGGAGCGGGTCGCCGCCGCGTCGTTTCAGTTTGACCAGCGCCTGGCGTGCCGCGCTCGGATCCCCCTGGGCGGCTAACGCTTGCCCCCATCCCTCGATGGCGATCTCGTCCGTCGGGTCAAGGGCAACGACTTGGGCGTATAAGGAGGCGGCCGGACCGTAGCGCCCAAGGTCGAAATAGGCCTTGGCCATATTTCGCAACAGGTAGGGGCGCATGGGAAAAGAATCCGGCAGCGCTTCGAATTGACGCACCGCATCGGCCGGCCGGCCGGACCATATGGTGATCACCAGGAAATCCGATGCGAGGGTGGGATAGACAGCCGGCTGATCCCGATAAGGTGATAGCAGGGCCAGTGCCTGTTCGAATTCGCCCCGGTCCACAAGGGATCCCACCTGACGTGCGACCGCGTCCAAGGAGAGGCCGGCGGGGTGCATCGTTTGGGAGGACGCCGGTGCCCCGCCGGCCGGGCAGGGATTGAAAACGGCGACACAAAAAAGAAGAACGCCCGCTGCGATCCACCGGAATTGAAGATTTGCGACAAAACGACTATCGAAGCAGCGGTTCATATCCAACACCAATGATGCGCACAGCAGGATCTCAAGTAACGTTCCACTCCATCCAGATCAAACCAACTGCAGGCAGTATCAAAACACGTGCCAGCACATGAGAGCCGTTCTCAATAACAAAAATCTTTCGTTATTTCAACGTGTTTTATAAAAAAAAATCAATCGTCAAGCTATCATCAAGCGATAATCGATCCATCCTTGGCCATATACCTGGAAATCTTGAACCCTCTCGTTGAGAACAAATATGCCCACACCCGGCCGTTCGCCCGGACCAACAAAACTTTGATCCGGCCGGCCTGCATACCGTTTATTATCGGCCATAACGATTCGCGGCTTGAAACAATAGGGATTGAAAAAGGAAAGGCTCGCTACCGCACGGCGGCGTACCCCAGCTCGAAGGCCCTGTGGTTGACTTGCAGCTTGACGCCCGTAAAGATCTCCTCGATGGGTTGCAGGTAGCGATTCTTGTCTAACGGCACCCAATTCAGGCCGGCAAAAGCCCCGACCATCACCACGTTCTGTGCCTGGGCGTTGCCCGCCTGTTTGGCCAGTTCGGTGGCCTGGACCACTTTCAATTCGGTGCAGATTCTGCCGATCGCGTCGGTGAGTTGGTCCATGGACGGATAGGGGCTATTGGCCTGCAAGGTTTCCAGGGGAAAAAAGGGACGTGTGTTCATCACGACGCGGGCGTCGGAATGGCCATGGCCCCGCAGAATTCGGTACACCTCCAGAGGCTCGAACCCCACGATGAGATGTGCCTCGTTGAGGGGGATCAGCGGCCCGTAGGCATGCCGGCGCGATAGACGGACGTGGCTCACCACCGATCCGCCCCGCTGGGTGGCGCCGTAGGTTTCGCCGACGCTGACGAAATACCCTGCCTCGCAAAAGGTCCTGGATAGCAGGTCCGAGGCGAGGATATTGCCCTGCCCCCCCACCCCGGAGATGATGATGTTCAATGGATCGAAAGCAAGCGCCATGGCGACTTCACTCCTCTTCGACGATGATCGCGCCCTGGGGGCACAACGCCGCACACACGCCGCAACCGACGCACAGCACCTCGTCGATCCTGGCCCGACCGGTCGTCTCGTCCCACGTATTGGCGGGGCAGGAGAAGACCCGGCTGCAAAGGCGTCCACAGCCACACGCATCGCCCAGGCAGCGATCGGGATCCACGCGGACCAGCCTCTTCCTTTCCCCTTTACCGGCCTGCAGGGCGCAGGCCCGTTGCAACAGCAGAACCTGCAGCCCGGCGCCATCGAGCAACTTGAGTATGGTGTCGACGGTTTCGCGCACCTGGTAGGGATCGGCCACGGTGAGCGGAATGCCCAGGCTCGTGATCAGGTCGGTGATGGGCAGGGCGCAGGTCGCATCGCCCATGGCCCCCACACTGCAGCCGGGGTGGGGCTGGTGGCCGGTCATGGCCGTCGTGCCGTTGTCCAGAATGATGCACAGGTAGTCGGCGCCAGTGGTCTTGGCGTTGATCAGGGCCGAAATGCCGGTGTGGTAAAAGGTGGAATCGCCGATCACCGCCACCACGGGCTGCCGAAGGCCCAGCGGCTTGAATTTACCGAACCCGCTGGCCAACCCCACGCCCGATCCCATGCAATGCACGGTGCGGATCGTCTGGTAGCCGGTGGGCATCACGCCCAGGGCATAGCAGCCGATGTCGCCCAGAGCGAATCCCTCGCGACCATCCATGGCCAGGGCGGTCTTAATGGCCCAGTAGGAAGCGCGGTGGGGGCAGCCGGCGCAGAAACTGGGCAGCCGCATGGGCATGGGAAACTCGGGCAATTCTTGCCGCCGCTCGCCCAAGTCGTCGGGCACGGAATTGAATTCGAGGCCAAGCGCCCTGGCCACCGCCTCGGTGGCGATGTCCGGATCCATCTCACCCATGCCCCTGGCCTTTTCCACCCAGGGGACATCGCCCGACCCCTTGCCCAAAAAGGTCAGGTTTCCCAAGCTGTCCCAATGCCGGGCGGCCAGGATCATGGTCTGATCCTCGAGGAACGGCTCGATCTCCTCGAGGAAGAGTATGCGACGGGACCTTCGCAGCACTTCGAGCACCCGGGTTTCGGGCAGGGGCCAGAGGGTGGCCGCGCGAAAAATCCCCACCCGATCCTCGACGTTGAGACGCTCAACCGCCTCCAGGGCATACATGTGGCTCACCCCGCAGGTGAAAAGGGTCAATTCGGGCGCTTCCGGGCCGGAATAGGTATTGTGAGGACACGTGTCGAATTGTCGGCGCACGTTGTCCAGCTGCCGGTGGACCCGGGCATGAAAGCGCCCGGCCGTTATGAATCCCGGTGATTGGGAAAAGAAAGGTACGGTCTGGGTGGCGTCGATGGGGCCTAAAGAGACGTTGCCGCGCGCATGGCAGATGCGAGTGACCAGTCTCACGATCACCGGCAGGCCGCACCTCTCGGAAAGCTCGAACGCCCACGGCAGCATCTCCCGGGTATCAGCCGGACTGCTCGGTTCGATCAAGGGCACATGGGCAGGCGGCGCCAGATAGCGGGTATCCTCCTCCTTGACGCTCGAGTGGGCGCCCGGATCGTCGGAGACGATCAGCACCAACCCGCCCTTGATGCCGGACAACGGCAGGGTGGTCAAAAAATCCATGGCCACGTTGAGTCCGTCGGCCTTCATGACGGACAGGGCCCGCCATCCGGCGAAAGAGGCGGCGGCAGCCACCTCCAGCGCCACCTTCTCATTGATCGACCATTCCGCGTAAATACGGCGTTGCTCGGCAACGGCGGCAAGGCATTCGAGAATCTGAACGGACGGCGATCCAGGGTAGGAGGCCACCACCCGAATGCCGGCCTCGATGGCGCCCCGGGCAGCCGCCTCGTTACCCGAAAGCATACACCGCTTTCCCGGTGCGTCGGCGTTCCAAGCAAGATGTGTGGTCATGTCCGGTCACTCATGGATGATGGGGGGTCACCTGCGAAAAGCCCTTGTCAACGAATCTAATCTATCACGAAGTGCGTCATTTTGCCACCAAAAAACTTAAAATATTCCACCATGTGAGATATTGTTCGGCAATACAGAACATGAATGAACGCCTCCGGACAATCAACGGCGTCAACATCTGCCCAGGAATCAGGGATTCTAACTGAACGCGATTCATTAAACCCGGCGCGGGTGGAGCAGATGGCCGATGCCACACCCACGCCTGCCATGTCCGTTGCGATGCGAATCTTTTTATCAAACGCCTCCTGCAATGCATGCCCGTCAAGGTGAATCACATTCAGTTAGTGTCCGTCCACAAATAGGCAAATTTGGTTGAGATCAAGGCGTTCGAAAAATTTTACCGCAGGTATATAGTTGATATTCCGAGGATAAAATTTTGAGCAGAACGTCGATATCGGACAAATTGGCCATTTGAGGATGGGCACCAGTTAGAACTGCTGCCCAGG
>DHGT01000048.1 GCA_002402905.1 Desulfatitalea sp. UBA4791
CCTTCGGACACGCGGCCTTCTATGCTGCAGGCGCATACGGCCTGGGGCTTTTTTCCCTGCATGTGAATCCGCATCCGCTGGCCGGTATTCTGGTCGGGGTCATCTGCGCCGGTCTGCTCTCGGCGTTGATCGGCTATTTTTGCGTCCGTCACACCGAAATTTACTTCGCCATGCTGACCCTGGCATTCGGCATGATGGTTTTTTCCCTCATCTGGAACATGCGCAGCGTCACCGGCGGAGACGACGGCCTGGTGGGCATCATGCGTGCGCCCATCGCCCTGGGGGTGGTGTCCATTCAGATAATCAAGCCGCAGTACTACTATTTCCTCATCCTTTCACTGCTGCTGCTGACGACATTTTTGATCTACCGGATTCTGCACTCCCCGTTCGGGCTCGTATTGGCCGGCATCCGTGAAAACGAGAAACGGGTCGTCTTCGCCGGCGTCTCGCTGAAGAACTACCGCCTGGGGGCGTTTGTCATCTCCGGGACCTTTGCGGGACTGGCCGGGGCGCTGGCCGCCCTGCTGGAGAGTCATGCCGAACCCTTTTCGGCCCACTGGAGCCATTCGGCCGCGCCGATCCTGGTGACGCTCATCGGCGGGCTGCAGACCTTCACCGGGCCCATCGTTGGCAGCGCGGTTTTCATCGTGCTGCGGGAAATGATCGAGCGCTTCACGCACAACTGGATGCTCTGGTTCGGGCTGATTCTGCTGGTGATCATCATGGGGTTCCGGGGCGGCATCGTGGGCATGTTCGCCAGTCGGTCCAAGTGAGGCGACGGAGCTCTCACCAATTTTCAACACTCCGCTAATCGGGCAGGAAATCGCGATGACTGCTGAAATCTTGAAGATCGTCAACTTGAATAAGTCCTTTGGGCGGGTCAGGGCCGCCAGCGATGTCAATCTGACCCTGTACGAAGGCGTGCTCACTTCCATCATCGGGCCCAACGGGGCCGGCAAATCGACGCTGATCAACATGCTCTCCGGATCGATTCCGCCCGACACCGGCCGGATTTATTTCCAGGGCGCGGACATCACCCGTATGCCGGTTCATCGGCGGGTCAAAATGGGGTTGTGCCGTTCGTTTCAATTGGTGAACATCTTCCCGGAGATGACGGTCGCGGAAAATCTGCTGCTGCCCGCCCTGGCCATACGGAACCTCACGCGGCGGATGCTGCGCGCCATCCACAAGGAGACCGCGGTCCACGCGGAAGTCGCCCAAATTCTGGAGCGCATCGGATTGGAGAACGAGGCCCATACGGTAGCCAGCGCCCTTTCGCACGGCGATCAGCGGGTCCTGGAGGTCGGTGTGGCCCTGGCCGCCCGGCCCAAGCTATTGTTCCTCGACGAGCCCACCGCAGGCATGAATCCGGTGGAACGGGTGCGCATTCTTGAGAATGTCCGCAGGTTGTCGGCCAACAAGGAGACCACCTTCGTCATCGTGGAGCACGACATGGATATCGTCTTTTCACTTTCGGAACGGGTCATCGTGCTGCATCACGGCGAAGTCATCGGTGACGGCACGACCGAGGCGGTCAAAAACGATCCAAGGGTGAGAGAAGTCTACCTGGGGCAAGAGGTGGCGGCATGATGCTTCAGGTCGAGACGATGAATACCTTCTACGGCAAGTCGCATATTCTTCAGGATGTCTCCTTTTCCGTCGACAAGGGAGAGGTGGTGGCGCTGCTCGGCCGCAACGGGGTCGGCAAGACCACCTCTTTGCGTTCGGTGATGGGGCTCACCACACCGCGCAGCGGCACAATTCGATTCAAAGGCGTGGACATGCGCGGCAAGCCCGCCTATGCCATCTCCAAGGCGGGCATGGCCTATATGCCGGATGACCTGCGCATCTTTCCCGATCTGACCTGCGAGGAGAACCTGGAGATCGCGCGGCGGCTTTCCGGCCGGGACGGGCACTGGACGCGTGAACGGGTGGAGGCGCTCTTCCCGGTCCTGGGCGAGCGCCGCAAGCAACTGGGAATTCTTCTTTCCGGAGGAGAGAAGAAAATGCTCGGCATGGGGCGGGCCTTGATGGCCAATCCGGACATGGTCCTGCTGGACGAGCCCTCGGAAGGTCTGGCCCCGCTGATTGTGGACAACCTGGCCAGGGTGATCGAAGAGATCCGCGACACGGGCATGACCATCCTGCTGGCCGATCAGAATCTCAAGTTCTGCCGCAGGGTGTGTGCGCGAGGCTATATCCTGGAAAAGGGGTGCATCGTGCACACGGACAGCATCGCGGCGATATGGGACAATGAATCGATCATCAAGCAATACCTCGCCTTGTAGCAGGCTACGGAATAGATGTGCTGCCAGGCGGAACGCAGGAACGGCGACGATACCTCCATAAGGAGATCATGGGCATGAACCTCGATATGTTTTCACTCGATGGCAAGGTCGCCATGGTGACCGGCAGTTCGAAAGGCTTGGGCCGCGCGGCGGCCATGGCGTTGGCCAGGGCCGGAGCGGACATTGCCGTGTGCGGCCGCAATCCGGACGACATCGATGCGGCGGTGGCGGAGATCCGCAAACAGGGCCATGAGGCGGCCGGTTTTGCATTCGATGTCACCCGCAAAGAGGGCGTGGACCAGGGCGTGGCGGAGATACTGGCGCGCTTCGGACGGGTCGATATTCTCTTCAACAATGCGGGCACCAACTACCGCGTGCCGGTCCTCGAATATCCGGAAGCGGAGTGGGATCGCATCCTGGCCACCAATCTGAAAGCCTACTACCTGGTGGCCCAGGCGGTGGTGCCCCAAATGATCGAACGCGGTTACGGCAAGGTGATCAACATGAGTTCGATTCTGGGGCATGTGGGGTTGCAGAACCAGCTTGCCTATGCCTCATCCAAGGGGGGCGTCGAGCAGATGACCAAGGTGATGGCCCTGGAGTGGGCCAAGGCCGGGGTGCGGGTCAACGCCATTGCGCCGACCTATTTTGAAACCGAGATGGTCAAGCAGATCCGGCACGACCGGGAGCGTTTCGACTTCATCAACGAGCGTACCCCCATGGGCCGCTGGGGCAAGCTCGAAGAGATCGAGGGCATCGTCATCTTCCTGGCCGCTCCGGCCTCCGATTTCATCACCGGCCAGAGCATCCTGATCGACGGCGGCTGGACCGCCTGGTAGCTTCGCAAAGGAGAGCGGATGGACGGCACTTTCTACGACGGCAAACCCTGGATGCGGACCTACCCCGATTGGCTCGCCACCACCTTTCCGGGCAGCCATGAAACGATTCTGGACAAGTTCAGGCGGACGGTCGATCGCTATCCGCAAGCCCCCTGCATGTTCTACTTCGAGAAGTCCCTCAGCTATTCGGAGACCGCCGCCTTGGCCGATGCCCTGGCGACGGCCCTCGACGACATGGGCGTGCGGCCGGGGGACCGGGTTCTTTTCGTTCTGCAGAACATTCCCCAGGCGATCGTTGCCTCGGTGGCGGTCTGGCAGCTGGGCGGGATCGTGGTGCCGGTCAACCCGATGTACACGGCCAGGGACCTGACGCACCTGATCGCCGACAGCGGGGCGCGCCTGGTGATCTGTGAGGACCTGCTCTACGAGAAGAACGTGCGCGGCGCTGCGGCCGAGTGCCAGGTGATCACCACTTCGGCGCTCGACCTGTTGGGTGCGCAGCAGTCCGTGCCGGCCCAGCTGGCCGGCATCCGCCGGCAGATCTTCGCCGAAACCGAAGATTGGATGGGTCTGCTCGAGAGGTTCGCCGGGCGCCGGATCGCCGGCCGTCCGCCGAGCCCCGAGGACATCGCCTACCTGGTCTACACCTCCGGCACCACCGGCCCGCCCAAGGGGGCCATGATCTCCCATGCCAACATCGACCACAACTGCTTCGTGTACCAGACCGCGGCCCGGCTGGATCGCAGCGACGTGGTCTGGGGGGTCGCACCGCTGTTCCACATCACCGGCATCGTGGCCCACCAGGCGATCGCTTTTCATCTGGGGATCCCGGTGGTGCTTCATAACCGTTTCGACGCCGCCGACGCGCTGCGGCTGCTTGAAAGGCACGGGGTCACCTTCAGCGTGGCGTCGATCACCGTCTACATCGCCCTGCTGAACCATCCGGCGTCCAAGGCCAGCAACCTGGCCGCTTTTCAGAAGGCATACAGCGGCGGCGCACCGGTTTCGCCGGCCACGGTGGCCAAGTTCAAGGAGGCCCTGGGGCTGACGATCTACAACGTTTACGGTCTGACCGAGAGCGCCTCTCCGGCCACCATTACGCCCCTGGGCATGGAAGGGCCGGTCGACGCCGAGACCGGGGCGCTGTCGGTGGGCCTGATCATTCCCGGCATAGAAGCCTGGATCGTGGATGTGAACGACGCCGCCAGGCCCATGCCGCCGGGGCAGGAGGGCGAACTGGTGCTGCGAGGGCCGAGCATCGTGCGGGGCTACTGGCAAAAGCCGGAGGAGACGGCCAGGGCCATCGTGGACGGCCGCTTTCACACCGGCGACGTGGCCAAGATCGACGAAGACGGGTGGTGCTACATCGTCGACCGCAAAAAGGACCTGATCAATGTATCCGGTTTCAAGGTGTGGCCGCGGGATGTGGAGGATGTGCTCTACCAGCATCCCGCGGTGCGGGAGGCGGCGGTGGTCGGGGTGCCCGACGATTACCGCGGGGAGACGGTCAAGGCTTTCGTCTCCCTGTCAGAGGCATTCAAGGGCCGCACCACCTCCGAGGAGCTGATCCAATTCTGCAAGGAGCGATTGGCAGCCTACAAATATCCGCGTATCGTGGAGATCATCGACGAAGTACCCAAGACCGTCACCGGCAAACTGCTGCGGCGCGAACTCAAGAACCGGTCGGTTGCGTCCGCCGGGAGCTGAGCCCCTTCTACTCGTTGGATTTTTATCTCCGTCGGCCGTGTCAGGCGGCTTTGGCGATCGACAGGCCGGCCTGGTCCAGGACGTCGGGGACCACGTCGGTCCAACCCAACGGCATGATGTGCACGCCCTGGAACTTGTCTTTGTGACGGGCGATGAAGCGGCCCATCATTTCGGCGGCCTTTTTCTTGCGATCGGCCTTGTCCACCGAACCGATCTCGTCGATCCAGTTTTGGGGAACGGTGATGCCCGAGACGTTGCGGTTCATGAAGGCCCCCATCTGCGGCGACTTGAGCAGCACCACGCCCAATTGTATGGGGCGGCCGTACGTCGCCGTCTTGGCGACGAACTCATCCACCACCTGATCGTCATAGATCGCCTGGGTCTGGAAGAATTCCGCACCCGCATCGATTTTTTTGCGCATCTTGAGCAGCTGCAGGTCGAGGGGTTCGAAGTTGGGGTTGACCACGGCGCCCAGAGCCATGTCCGGCGGATTTTCGATGTCGTGGCCGGTGATGTCGTGNNCCACGGCGCCCAGGGCCATGTCCGGCGGGTTCTCGATGGGATGGCCGGTGATGTCGAACCCCTTTTGAAGCCCCCGGGCCATGCGGATCAGTTGGACGGAGTCCAGGTCGAACACCGGCTTGGCCGATTTGTGGTCCCCCAGCTGGATATGATCGCCGGTGAGCAGCAGGACATTGTCGATGCCCAGCGAGTAGGCGGTCAGCAGGTCGCTCTGCAGGGCGATGCGGTTGCGGTCCCGGCAGGTGAGCTGAAAGATCGGTTCGATCCCGCGCTGCTTCAATCCCACGCTGGCCGCCAGGGAGCCGAGGCGCATGACGGCCGACTGGTTGTCGGTCACATTGATCGCATGAACGAAATCCTGCAGGTGCCAGGCCTCCTGGGCACAGGTCGGGCTGACGCGCCAGTCCCTCGATACGGCGCCCTTGATCGGGCCGACTTCGCCGGTAATGACGAACTGTTTCTGGTCGAAAAGTCTGGTGATTTTCATTGTCCACTCCTGGTCGCCTGAAGCCCACGGTTTCGGGCGGTTTAGAAAGGGTTGGCGGCCGCCGGATGCGGCGGATCAATCCTGGTTGCTGACCGTGACCCGGCCGGCCTGGGAACAGAAGGTCGCCTCGTGGGGGCTCACCTTGAGGCTGCGCGGCCGGCTCCACTTGGCGTGATCCTTGGGCGGCTGATAAGGGTCGAGCAGTTCCAGGCGTCCCAGGGACTTGAGCCGTTCGTAGATCATCACCCACCCGCAGGGGCGTTCCGGGTCCACCTCGCACATGCCCTTTTCGGCGCCGCCGCACGGGCCGTTGAGCAGTTGTTTGGAGCAGAGGGTCATGGGGCACAGCCCGCCGGTATATTCGATGACGCACTCGCCGCACAGGGAGCAGAACTCCTGGATATCGGTCTCGGACACCGTTTCGCCGCCGAAAATGGTGTCGCAGCCGGGATGGACCATGGCCCCGTCGGTGGCGTCGATGACCGTGTGAACCCCCTGCCCGCAGCCGAGCACGAGAAAGGCATCGGCCTGCTCGGTCTGTTCGGCGTAATCCTGGCGCAGGACCTTGCGCGTGTGGTCCAGCTTGCACAGGCTCATACCCTGGGGGCCCGGCACGGTGTAGCCCACGACGTCCACGCCCCGGCGGGTCAGCCGTTCGGCCATGGCCTGGGTCTCGTCCTGGCCGCCGGAATGGCACTTCCAGGCACAGTTGTTACATCCGACGACGAAAATCTTCTCGCCGGGGCGGATGAAGCGCAGGATCTCTTTGATCGGCTTCTGAATGGTGGCATGCATGAGAGCTCTCCTTTGACGGTGTTGGGGTCAAGCACCTTTAAAATAGCGCCGGGGACTATCGATTCCGGCTTTTTCGAATTCCGCGTAAAGCAGTTCGAGACGCGCATCGGCGATGGCGACGGCCCGATCGCGCGCTTCGGTGCCGCCGTCTGTGGGATAGCAGGCGAAACAGCGCTCGCAGGTGCACGGCGCACCGTCCACCTCGGCCGGGAACTGGCCCATCAAAAAGGTCTGGGGCTGGGCCTGACGATCGAAATGTTCGACGGCCGACATGAATGAGAGCGCGGCATCGGCCCTTACCTTCCGGCCTTCCCGGGATGCGGCCACCAGGTCGTGCAGGGTCCACACCTCGGCACCGGGCGTGGGCGGCTGGTCGAACTGCACCATCATGTCGGCCAGCTCGAAGAGGCGTTCCCGCACCTGAATCCCTGCGGAGCGGAGCATGTGGTAGTCCCGCTGCAAATAGCGGTTGGCGATCTGCACGGCCAGGGAGACGTGGGGGCAGAGGTTGTTGGGGCATCCGCGGGCATAGCATTTGCGGAAGGCGTAAGCCTCTCCATCGACGGCGCCGCTGTAGCGGCAGAGAAAGACGTGGGCGCGATACGGATTGGCCCTGTGCTGGAAATCGACCGGCAGGATTTCGAATGCGGTGTCGCAGGTGACGGCCGCGCCGTGCCGCCGGTTTTCCACCAGATCGGTAACCCGCATGGGCGGATGATGATGTCGGGTGACGGGCATATCGGGCCTCCCATCCTTTAAACCATTTTGATTTACGGGGTCAGGCACCCGCTAGTAGACCAGGACCGCATCGGCCTCCAGGGCGGCGATATTGACCTGGGCGGCGGCGGTCACCTCCGCGCCGTCGATCAGGTCGCTCTCCGCGATGCCCCGATGTTTGATGCACGGCCCGCACACAATGATTTTGCCGCCGAGTTCGAGATAATCGGCCAGCAGTTTCTTGATCGGCGGCAACCCGCCGCCGGCCGGTACCGTATCGGCAAACCCCTTCCTGGCGAACACGACCGCCCCGCTCTGGAGAACGATGGTGGCCTCGATGTCCATGCTCAACGCCGCGTTGGCGAGAACGAAGGGAAATGCGGCCTTGTCGGGATTTTCGTCGCCGACGGTGGTGATATAGAGAATCTTTTCGGTTTTGTTTTCCATTGGATGGACTCCTGATTCAGTAGATTTGTCTTCCGGTTGTATTCACTTATTCATATGCCCTGGACCATGACGCTCGACAGATCCTGGACGTCGGCGCCCAACTTGCGCAGGTTCGCCAGGCAGATCGGGCACATGGCGACGATTGGTGCGCCGGTGGCCTCCAGCTGCGCCAGGCGCCGCCGGCCCACTTCGCCGGCCAGTTTCGGGGAGATCGACTCGGCCGGCCCCCCGCAGCAATGGGTGAAGGCGCCGGAGCGATCCACTTCGACACAGGTGATCCCCAGGCCGGCCAGGGCTCTGGCCGGAACGTCGGAGAGTCCCAGGTAGCGGCCGTAGAAACACGGGTCGTGAAGCGTGACGGTGCGTTGGATCGTGTGGCCGTTGAGGCGGAGCAGTTCGAAGTAGGGATGCACATCGAAGCTCGTCCCGGTATACTTTGGGAAAAGTTCTTTCAGTGCGTAGGTGGTGTGCGGATCGACGGTGATCAGCTTCCGGACCCCGGCGCGCTTGAGGCGGTTCGCCAGCCAGCGGGCATGGGCGACGAAGGTCTCCTGGTCGCCGAGGTCGTAGAGCAGAATCCCGCTGTAGCGGTCCAGTTCCGGGCGGTAGTAGAGATCCACCTGCGAGGCCTTCAGGATGCGAACGATGTCCCTCAGAATCCGGTCGAAGTTCTGTTTTTCTCTCGACGGGGTGATCATCGCCAGGCCGAGCCCGGAGAGATAGCCGGGCGCATACCGGGCGTAGCGCAGATATCGGGCCAGAGGGCTCTCTTCGTACTTGGCCAGATAGCCGGTCGATGTCTCGATATAGGGGATGAACTGGTACATCAGCCCGGTGAAGAGCATGGCGTCGCCCCGGCGCGGCAGGTTCGCCTTGCGCCACCAGCGGTTGACCAGAAAATGAGGAATGCCGAAAGGGTTGCGGGTGGTGCGCAGATTGCCGGCGATGGTGTCGATGATATCTCTGGGATGATACATGTCAGGCCTTCTTCCTCCAGTGGTTGACGATCAGCCGTTTCAACCCCAGGAGGATCTCTCCGGGATTGGCCTCCCGCGGACAGGTCTGGGTGCAAAGACCGCAATGCAGGCATTTCCACAGTTCGGTGGCATTTTCCAGGATGCGTTCCCTGGCGCCGATCTGGACATAGCGGATCATCCGGCGCGGAAAGTGCGCGTCGATCAGCGGACAGATTGCCACGCAGGTGCCGCAGTTGAAGCACGCCAGTGCACTGTCGTCGCTGAACTCCTTGAGTTCTTCTGCAAAATCCGGGCTGAGCAGGGTCATGGTTTTTCTCCTGTGCGGCGACGTGTCAGGCGTCGGCTTCGGCCGCGGCCTGCGGTTTTCCCGCCGCCAATGCATAGCGAAAGTAACTCTCGTCCTGTCCGGCTTCCACGATCTGGCCGTACTTCTTCATGCCGGCCACGAACCAGAGAATGGTGGCCGCGGGCAGTCCGACGGCCGCGGCGATCTGGGGCACGGTGGCCGGCTCGTTGGCCAAAACCTTCTCGATCTCCCGGATGGTCTGCTTCTGGGATTTTGAGGCGGCCACGGCCTGGTCGATCCATTGTCGGCGCGTCTCCCGCAGCGCTTTGAGGGCCTGCGATGTCGTCTTGTCTGCGCTCATGGGCGTTCCTTTCGACGTTGAACAGGAGCTCTTTTTTGCATCAAACGGTTTCCGCCGCGGCCGGACCGGCGACGATGGCATCGACCATGGCCTCATACTGGCGCAGGGTCATGCCGCACACATCGATGGCGTTCGTCGGACACACGGCTACGCAGGCGCCGCATCCCAGGCAGAGCGCCGGCGTGACCCGGGCCCGCTGCACCGTCTGGCCGTCGATCTGCATCTCCACCAGGTTGAGGGCACCGGGGTTGAGGCAGGCCTCCACGCAGGCGCCGTTGCCCTGGCAGCGGGCCGTATCCACTTCGGCCACGAACGGATCGAGTTCCACGTGGCCTTCGGTCAGCATGGCGGCGGCCTTGACCGCCGCGGCGCCGGCCGCATTGCAGGTTTCGCCCACATCGAAGGGCGCCTGGCAGGTGCCGGCCACGAAGATGCCGCCCACCGGCATCTCCACGGGGCGCAGCTTGGGGTGCACCTCGAGCAGGAACCGGTCCGTGCCCACCGGCAGTTTCATCATCTCCACCAGGTCCGAGACATCGTTGGGTTCCATGCCGGTGGCCAGCACCACCAGATCGGCCGGCACGTCGAGGGTCTCGCCGAAGGTGAGCGTATCGGTCACCTGGATTTTCAGCGCGAAGCCGTCGTCCGGGTCGGCGGCCGTCACCCGGGGTTCCTGGTCGGGTTCGAAACGCAAAAAGACCACGCCATTGCGGGCGGCCTGCTCGTAGAGGTCCTCCTGCCCGCGGCCATAGGTGCGGATATCGCGGTAGAGTTCGTAAACGCGCGTGCCGGGATGCTCGCGCCGGATACGGTCGGCGGCGTTGAGGGTGGCCGTGCAGCAGGTGCGCGAGCAGTACTCGTTCAATCGCCCCTCCTCATCCTCCGTGTGGATGCCGGGTATCTGGCGGCTGCCCACGCAGTGGATCATGGCCACGCTGCGGATGGGGCGGCCGTCGATCTGCAGAAGCGGGCCTTGGTGCGCCTGCCTGGCCATCTTTTCGATCAAGGCCGGCAAGGTGAGGACCGGGGCATATTCTCCGAATCCGTACTCGCCCCGGCGCGGCTGGTAGGAGCGGAAGCCGGTGGCCAGGATGATGGCGCCGGTTTCGAGGGCCGTTTCCTGCCTTTCGGCGGCGGACGGGCCGGTCGGTCGGATGCCGGCCGGGGGGATGTCATCGGCTTGCGCGCCGATCAGGGCATCGGCGGCCTGGCGGCGCAGGGTGAGCTTGAAGTTGCCGATATAGCCGTCGCAGCCGACCACCTGGGTATCGGTGTACACCGCGATGTCCGGGTGTTCGAGCACCGCGCCGGCCAGCTCGCGGACCAGATCGGTGGCCCTTTCGCCGGTGGGCGCGATGCGGTCGAGCCGGGCCAGTTGGCCACCCAGATAGGATGATTTCTCGACGAGCGCGACCGGAATGCCGCGGGCCGCCAGGTCCCTGGCCGCGCTGAGTCCGGCGACCCCGCCGCCGATCACCGTGGCATGCCGCGTGGCCGGCACGCGGATCGGGGTCAGCGGCTTGAGCAGACCGGCCTTGGCCGCAGCCGCTGCGACCAGGTCGGCGGCTTTTGCGGTGGCCGTTTCGCCGTGGTGGACCCAGCTCACCTGTTCGCGGATATTGACATGCTCGTAGATATAGGGGTTGGCGCCGGCACGTCGGATGGCATTGCGGAAAGTGGCTTCGTGCAGGCTCGGGGCGCAGGAGGCCACTACCACGCGGTCCACCGTGCCGTTTTGCAGGTCTTCGGCGATGGCCGCCTGGCCGGGGTCCGAACACATGAACATGTTGGTCCGGGCCACGGCCACGCCGGGCATCCGTTCGATTTGCCGGCGCACCGCATCGACATCCACGTGGTCGGAGATGTTGCCGCCGCAGTGGCAGATATAGACGCCGATCCTGGGGGCCGTTGCATTGTCGTTCTTCTTATCTTGCGTCATCGGGTGGGTCTCCTGCATCTCGCATCATCCATCGATGTGGACTGTGGCTTCGATATCGGCCCGGGTTTCGGCGGGTCGGGGCGTCGATCCGGGCTGGGCCGCCAGGTACCTGCCGGCCGCCATGGCCGCGTTCCCGGCTTCGGTGATCGTGTCGACGATATCCTTGGGGCCGCTGGCCGCACCGGCGGTAAACACGCCCGCCATAGACGTCTGCACGGGCGCCAGTTTGGGACGCAGCACCTCGATGAAACGGTCGGTGCCCGTGGCCAAGGTGCAGATGCCGTCCGGGTGCCAGGCGGGGATCAGGCCCAGTGAGAGCACGGCCAGATCGTGGTCCGACGTGGTCACCCCTTCACCGTCCTGGGCTTCGTAATGGAGCCGGACCGATCCGTCCGGCCCCGCTTCGACGGCCGCCACCTTGGCCCGGACGAAATTGATGCCCATGGCCTGGGCGTTCTGGAAGAACTGCTCGTAACCTTTGCCAAAGGCCCGGATGTCCATGTAATAGATGGTGATGTCCGCCAGGGGCAGGGAGCCGGAGAGCAGCATGGCCTGCTTGATGGCATACATGCAGCAGACCCGCGAACAGTAGGAGAGGCCCATGGAGATGTCGCGCGAGCCGGCGCACTGGATGTAGGCGATGCTGTCGGGCGCCTTGCCGTCCGAGGGCCGCAGGACCCGATTGTACGGGCCGTGGGGGGCGAGCAGGCGTTCCATCTGAAGGGCATCGATCAGGTTGGGAATGGTGCCGCGGCCGTATTGCGGTTTGTCGGTCATCCCGGTCATTTCGAAACCGGTGGTGATCACGGCCGTCCGGGCCGTTACGGTGAAGGGCCGGGGCTTTTGGAAATAGTCCACGGCCTGGGTCGGACAGACCCGTTCGCAGCGCCCGCACAGCATGCAGTGCTCCGGATCGAGGACCGCGATCTGGGGAATGGCATTGGAAAAGGGAATGGCGATGGCCTTGGTCGGGGAAAACCCTCCCTGCTCCTGGTCGGCGACCATGACCGGGCAGGTGAATTCGCATTTCCGGCAGCCGATGCACTTCTGCGCATCCACGTAGCGCGGCCGTTGAATGACGTCGGCCCGTACCGAACCGTCGACGCGCTGGAGCGATTTGAGATCGCAGTAGGTGTAGAGGGTGATGCGTTCGTGGTGGGCGGCGGCGGCCATCTTGGGCGTGGTGATGCAGCTGGCGCAGTCCAGGGTGGGGAAAACCTTGGACAGCCGGATCATTTTGCCGCCCACCGAGGCATCCTTTTCGATGACGGCCACGCTGAAGCCCTGATCGGCCAGATCCAGGGCCGCCTGCAACCCGGCGATGCCGCCGCCGATGACGATCGCATCGACGTTTCGGTTGAGATTGTCATCCATTGTCATAACTCCCCCGGCGCCGGCCGGCCGCCCCGCCGGGTCAGGCGTGGCCGGCGCTGATCAGCGTTTGCACCAGTTCGTTCATCTGGTTGACTTCATTGAGAAAGGCACGATTGCAGACCGTGCAGATCGCCGTGAGCCGCAGCCGGCGGATGTCGATTTCCTGGGCCTTCATGGTCTGATAGACGCGGTCCAGCCGTCGGGCCAGGGCATGGTAGGCGCCGTCGTAGGGACACTCCTCGCCGCAGGACATGACGATGATGCCGGCGATCCCCTTGGCAAAACAGTCGAGGTAGAAGCGCTCCGGAAAAAGCACCGGCGCCTTGACCCGCAGGATGTAGACATTGGCCGGGTAGCTCGAATGGGCCTGGCCGACCGAATCGGCGCCCGGATAGGCGCAGCTCTCGGTGGCCAGTACCAGAATCTTGTTTTCCTTCGCCTGAATCGCCGGGCCCATGGTCTCGCTCCGTCTCGTAGGGGTGGGTCGTCGCAAATGCCTCCGGTCCGCCGGTTTACTTCTTGCGGCGCAGGAAGTGCTTGTCGTATCCGTCGGCTTCCTCGAAGCCGATGTATTCGTGGCCCACCTTTCCGGCCCAGGCCGGGATGTCCTTACGGGTGCCGCTGTCGTTGGAGTAGATGGCCAGCACCTGACCCACCTTGACTTTGCCGATGCCCTTCTTGGCTTCCAGAAGGGGACCGGGGCAGGCGCTGCCGCGGGCGTCGACGGTGTTGTCAATTTGAATGCTGCTCAGATCGGTTGTCATGTTACGCTCCTTTCGTCGGGGCGGACGGTCGGTCCTCCCCCGGGTCTGAACCCGAGTAGTTGGTCGGCCGGCACGTCAGACGGATGAGATATCCGGTCGGCTGAACGTCGGCCTCGGTGATCGCGAAGCGCGCTTCGGGAAGCAGCCGCATAAGGGCCTGAAAGGTGCTCGGGTCGGCGCCGCGGATCTTCAGGCGGTCACCGGACTGCATCCGGCGAAGGGTCTGGTTGACCCTGAGCAAGGCGAGGGGTTGCAGGCTGTCGTGCAGATCAATTTCCAGGTTGTTCGGTCGGCTCATGGGACCTCTGCCTCGCTCTTTTTGACATGGCTATAAAGCAAGGCGGATGCCAACATGCCGGCCCATATCCATGAATGGGATTCAGCTATTTATAAATCATCGTTATCGTGAACGATATTCGATCATCGGCCTTTTCGATCGTGTGGATGGAGACAGAACGACTTGCCCAAAGTGCGCGGATGAGGTAAGGGCACTGTCTATACACATGTCTAAAAATAAAACAGGTGGCGTGACATGCTTGAACAGGATTTGAACACTTATTGGCGGACCGTGGTGGACACGATCCAGGATGCGGTGATGATCGTGGACACCGACGGCACCATCGTGACGGTCAACGAGGCGTTTGCCCGTGTGACGGGCTATGCGGTGGAGGCGGTGGTGGGGCAGTCGTGCGCCGTGCTCAAGTGCCCGACCTGCCAGAAGGACCGGCAGGGAAGCGCCGAGCATTGGTGCAGCCTGTTTCACACCGGGGAGGTGCGCCGCCATCGCTGCACCATCCGCCACCGGTCGGGCCGGGACGTGCCGGTGATCAAGAATGCGGCCGTGTTGCGGGACCGGAGCGACCAGGTGATCGGGGGGGTGGAGATCCTGACCGACATCAGCATCCTGGTGGACCGGGAGCAGCAGATCGAGGCGTTTCGCCGCGAGCTTTCAGGCCAGGACGGGTTCGAGGGCATCATCGGCACCTCGCCGGCCATGCAGTCGGTTTTCGACATGATCGCCAATGCGGCCGGCAGCGATGCGCCGGTGATCATCTTCGGCGAGAGCGGTACGGGCAAGGAGCTGGTGGCCCGCGCCATTCACAACCGGGGACCGCGGCGGGACAAACCCTACGTCAAGGTCAACTGTGCGGCCCTGGCCGAATCCCTGCTGGAAAGCGAACTCTTCGGACATGTGCGCGGGGCCTTCACCGGAGCGGTGCAGTCGCGCACGGGGCGTTTCGAGGCGGCCAACGGCGGCGACATTTTTCTCGACGAGATCGGCGAGCTGCCCATGACCACCCAGGTCAAATTGCTTCGGGTCCTCGAGGAGAAGGTGATCGAACGGGTGGGCGACAACCGGTCCATTCCGGTGGACGTGCGCATCGTGACGGCCACCAACCGCGACCTGGGCCGCATGGTGGCCGATGGGCGCTTCCGCGAGGACCTGTTTTACCGGATCAACGTGATTCCCCTGAATCTGCCGCCCCTGCGAGAGCGCATGGAGGATATCCCCCTGCTGGCCGAGTCCTTTTACCGCCGCATGCATCTCAAGAGCGACAAGCTGCTCGAGGGCATCGCCTACGATACCATGGGCATGCTGATGACCTATTCCTGGCCGGGCAACGTGCGCGAGCTGCGTAGCGCCTTCGAGTACGCCTTCGTCGCCTGCCCGGCCGGCGCCATTCAGCCCAGGCACCTGCCGCCGACCATCATGCAGCATGGCACCTGCATACCGACCTCTTCAGCCGTTGACACGCCGGCCGCCGACCCGCCTCCGGCCGCACCGACCGGCGGGCTCTCGCCGAAAGAGACCCTCATCGCCGCTCTGACCCAAACCGGCGGCAACCAGAGCGCAGCGGCCCGCCTCCTGGGCGTGTCGCGCGGCACGGTCTGGAACCGCATGCGCCGTTACGGCATTCGGGGCCGGACCTTTGGGGATGCCTGAGCGGCTCGCCGTTCGGTGCCGCTACTCCCAGCGCACCCGGATGGGGTTGCGGTCGACCAGGCGTAGATACTTGAGTTTGGGGTAACCGACGATCAGCACGCTTTGAATCTGATGCCCTTCGGGCAACCCGATGGCCTCGGCCAGGGGCGGGTAAGACCGGGCGGCGATCTCCAGCAATCCAATATAAGTGCATTCCAGTCCCAGGGTACGGGCGAACAGTCCCACCGTGGTCGACGCGATGACGCAGTTGTCCTTGGGGGTACTCGTTTCCAGGAGGGAATGAAACATCAGCACCACCGGGGCGTGGTGGAAAATCGGGTCGTAGCCCACCGATCTGGCCTGCAGCATGTTGTCCCGGTAACGCAACAGCTTTTCCAGCTGCAGCCGTGCCGGCGACGCCGGGCCGGCCGGCAGGGTCTTAAGCGTTTCGGCGGCATTGGCGCCCATTTCGACAAAAAAGTCGATGGTGAGATCGGAGAGGCGCTTTTTGCGGTCGCCGTTTTCCAGCACGATGATTTCAACGCTCTGCACATTGCTGCCGGTGGGCGCAAACCGTGCCGCCTCGATCAATTGCTGGATGGTCGATTTGGCCACCTCTTTTTTCTTGAATTGGCGATGGCTGCGGCGTTCCCGGATAAAGTGCATGAAGGCATCGGGCGGGAATTGCACCGGGGTGCCGACGGGTTCGAAGTTGTTCATGTCCATGCGGTGGTGGGTAATCGCGTCCGCAGGGCACAAAGAGACGCAGTGGCCGCAGACGATGCAGCACTTCTCGTCGGCCTGGACCGACACCTTTTCGTCTTTCAGGCTGAAGCAGCGCGGACAGCGCAGGACGCAGATGCCGCAGGTGGTGCATTTTCCCTGGTCGATGGTGACCCAACTCATGGATGTCCTCCTCTATGGCATGGCCGGTAGGTGTTTGGGTTTTAGATTGTGGTCGGAACGGGCGGGCATCCGGGCGCTGATGGCGATGCCCGCCGCAATGGCCGCCACTGTAATGGCCAATGGAATGTCATATTTGCCGGTGGCATCGTAGAGCGCACCGGCCAGCACCGGGCCCGCGGCGCTCACCAGCGTGACCACCGGAATGGTCCAGCCGAGGATGCGGGCATAGTTGGCGCGCCCGAAATAGTGGCTCAACAGCTGGGGCATCAGAACGATCATGCCGCCGAAGCCGATGCCGGTCAGGATCGAATAGGCGTAGATGAAATGGATCGACCGGGCCGACATCAGGCAGAGAATGCCCAGCCCCATGCCGGTGAGAAACGATGCGGCGAGCCAACGGCCGTCGCGTCGCATGCCCAACACGCCGCACAGCAGCCGGCCGATAATACTGCAGCCCAGCATCATGCCAAGAGCCGCGGCCGAACCGATGGGCGAAAAGCCCAGGTCCTGCAGGTAGGCGACCTGATGGGTGCCCAGGATATTGGTCGCAAACAGGATAATCGAAAAGAGGGCGACGATCATCCACAACGCCGGTGATCGCAACGCCTCCCGGACGGTCCAATCGATCTCCACTGGATGCAGTTGCGTTTCGAGCGCCGCTGGCGGCGTGCGGGCCTCCGGATGCGGATAGCGGCCGTCGACTTCCAAGCCGACGTCATTGGGGTGATTGCGGATGATCAGGCCGCCCATGACCACGGCCAGCACGAGGTGAGACCCCGCCAGCCAGGCCCAGGCTTGCTGCCATCCATGCGCGGTGATCAACCCGCCGATCACCGACGGCATGAGGAACCCGCCGATGCCGCCCGCCGTGAAGAGCAAGCCCATGGCCAGGGATCTCTTCCGAACGAACCAGTTGTTGATCACCGAAGTGATGGGAATGAACTCGCCGAAGGCGATCACGATCCCGATGATCAGGCCGAAGCAGATGTATAGGTGCCACACGGCGTTGACTTTCGACATGCCGAAGAGACCCACCACCGCCAACAAGTTGCAGAAGATGATATTTTTACGCGCGCCGAAACGCCCAATGGTCATACCGGCCGCCGGACCGAGCAGGCCGCCGATGATGAAAAAGAGTGTGTACGGTCCCGACAGGGCGGAACGGCTCCAGTTGAATGATTCAGCCATGGACGGCAGGAAAACGCCGTAGGCATAGGTGATATTGCCGCACAGGCTGCCGTAGACCAGCATGAGCCCGACCAGATTGATCCAACCGTAATACGGGCCGTAATGCTGGCCGCAGTATCGGCCGAAATGGTGCCAACGCCTCTCGTGCATTTTTCGTCCTCTTGCAGAAAGCAGTCCCGATCGTTTTGCGCGTATGGCCTTGTCGAACAGGATACGACCATTATACTCACAAGCATCATTTGGAGCTCTATTCTATTGACCTTTCAGCGTTACGGCAATACAAGAATGCGTGTTTTAAAATCGGATCCGGGACCATGGATTTAAAAAGGAGTGCATGATGAGTTTAAAGCAATTGATGGATCTATCGGGGAAGGTGGCGGTTATTACGGGCGGATCGCGGGGCCTCGGCCTCCAGATGACCGAAGCGTTGGGTGAATTGGGCGCCAAGGTGGCCATTACCGCCCGCAAGCAACACGAGCTGGACGCGGCCGCCGAGCAGCTGTCGGCCCAAGGCATCGACGTGCTGACCTGTTCAGCCGACCTCTCCAGATACGAGACCATACCCACCGTGGTGGACCGCGTCATCGAAAAGTTCGGTCGAATTGACATTCTGGTCAACAACGCGGGCACCACCTGGGGCGCCCCGGCCGAGGATCATCCGGCCGATGCCTGGCACAAGGTGCTCAACCTCAATGTCAATGCGCTTTTCTTCCTGACGCAGCTCGTCGCCAAACGCTGCATGATTCCCAACCGGTGGGGCAAGGTCATCAACGTCGCATCGGTGGCCGGGCTGAAGGGCAACCCGCCGGGCATGGACACCATCGCCTACAACACCAGCAAAGGGGCGGTCGTCAACTTCACGCGCGCCCTGGCTGCCGAGTGGGGCAAGTACAACATCAACGTGAATGCCATTTGCCCGGGCGTTTTTCCGACCAAAATCGCCAAAGTCCTGGTGGACACCATGAGCGACATGATTCTGGCCACGACACCGCTGGGCCGCATGGGCGGACCGGAAGATCTCAAGGGCCTGGTGGCGCTTTTCGCCTCGGAGGCCGGCCGTCACATTACCGGACAGTGGGTGGCAGTGGACGGCGGCGCATCGGTGATTTAGTGTTCGACATCAGAAAGGTTCAGATGATGAGTACCCCCAGTCAAGGGAATCCGGAAAGTGGTCATTCCATTCGACCCGAGTTGGCCGAGCTGATCGAGCGCACCGCACTGGGTCTCGACGAAAACCGGCCGGAGGCGGTCGCCCGTCGGCAGAAAAAGAATCAACGCACGACACGCACCAACGTGGAAGACTTTTGTGATCCCGACAGTTTTATCGAGTACGGAGGGTTGGCCATCGCCGCCCAGCGCATGCGCAGAAGCGAAGAAGAATTGAGAGTCAAGACGCCGGCCGACGGCCTGATCGCCGGCATCGGATCGGTCAATGGCGACCTGTTCGGCGAAGAGAATACCCGCTGTCTGATTTTGGCTTACGATTACACGGTGCTGGCGGGGACCCAGGGCCATTTCAGCCACAAAAAGATGGACCGCATGTTGAAGCTGGCCCACGAGCAGGCGATTCCCCTGGTCCTGTTCGCCGAGGGCGGCGGCGGCAGGCCCGGCGATGTGGATGCCGGCGGTGTGGTCATCGCCGGCCTGGATCTCTCCACCTTTGCCCTGTTCGGCGGGTTCAGCGGCAAGGCGCCGCTGGTGGGTATCGTTTCCGGCCCCTGTTTCGCCGGTAATGCGGCCCTGCTGGGTTGCTGCGACGTGATCATCGCTGCCCGGAATTCAAATATCGGCATGGGCGGACCGGTGATGATCGAGGGTGGCGGGTTGGGCGTCTTCCGGCCCGAAGAGGTCGGTCCCATGGATGTGCAGACCGCCAACGGTGTCGTGGATATCCCGGTAGCAGACGATGTCGAGGCCGTCGCCGTGGCCAAGCGATATCTCTCCTATTTTCAAGGTCGGACCAAGGATTGGCAGGCGCCCGATCCGATGCCCCTGCGCGACATCATCCCGGAAAACCGGCGGCGCACCTACGACATGAAGCGGGTCATCGAGGGCATCGCCGATATGGGATCGTTCCTGCAGCTGCGGCCCGACTACGGCCAGGGGATCATCGCGGGGTTTATCCGTATCGAAGGCCACCCGTTCGGCGTCATCGCCAACAACTGTCAGCACATGGCCGGCGCCATCGAAGCCGAGGATGCCGACAATGCGGCCCGCCTGATGCAGATCTGCAATGTGCACGGCATTCCCATCCTGAGCCTCATCGACACGCCCGGCTTCATGGTCGGTCCGGAGATCGAGACCCGCGCCCAGGTGCGCCATGTGTGCCGCATGTTTGTCATCGGCTCCCACGTGTCGGTGCCCTACTTCTCGGTGGTGACCCGCAGGGGATACGGTTTGGGCGCCATGGCCATGGCCAGGGGCGGTTTTCACGAATCCGCCTTCACGGCCTCATGGCCCACCGGCGAGTTCGGCGGCATGGGTCTGGAAGGGGCGGTCAAGGCCGGCTTCAAGAGAGAGCTCGAAGCCCAGCAGGATCCCCAGGCCAGGGAAGCGCTTTTCAATCAGCTGCTCAGCCAGCTCTACGAGCGCGGCAAGGCGGTCAACATGGCCGCCTACCTGGAGATTGACGCGGTGATCGATCCGGCCGATACCCGCCGGTGGATCATGAAAGGGTTCATGTCGGCACCCAGCCGAACGGCCAAGGAGGCCAATCAACCCTATATCGATCCGGTTTAACCAACCGTTTTTTTAGGACTTTCATCCGTCCATCGACCGGCCGGTCCCGCCTTT
>DHGT01000105.1 GCA_002402905.1 Desulfatitalea sp. UBA4791
TCTTTGCTGATGTAATCATGGAACACCGGCGCGCCGGAGGTCGGCAGGGTGACGCCGAACACCGTGTAGAAGCCCGAGCAGACGAAGTAATGGCCGATGCTGATGGCCTTTTCACTCATCCATTCGGGTGCGCTGCCCGCTGCCGGCAGATCGCTGATGTCCTTGCCCAGGCCGCCGGCCTTGACCACTTCTGTGGCGGCCAGCAGGATGCGGCTGTTGTCCACGCAGGAACCCAAATGCAGGACCGGCGGAATACCCACGGTCTCGCACACTTCCTTGAGGCCCGGGCCGCAATAGACGCCGGCGCTTTCCGGGGTGAGCAGGCCCGCCATGGCGCAGGCGATGGCGTTGCAGCCGGTGGTCAGAACGATCACGTCGTTTTTGATCAGCTCCTTCACCACGGTGATGTGGGCTTCGTTGTGACGGGTACGGGCGTTGTTGCAGCCGACCACGCCGGCGATGCCGCGGATACGGCCGTTGATGATGTTGTCATTCAAAGTGTAGTAGGTGCCGCGGAAGGTGCCGCCCAGGTGGTACTGGATCGACTCGACGCCGAAGCCGGCAATCTGGGTGGCTTTCTGGCGCGGAATCATCACTTCCGTTCTGCGGTTCTGGAAGTTGTCGATGGCAATTTTGACGATTTTTTCGGCGTCCTCGACGGCATGGTGCTCGTCGAATTCGATGTGGAGCACGTTGTCCTGCTCCATCTTGGCGATGGGGTGGGTGGTGATCAGCTTGGTGTGGAAACACTTGGCCACGTTGGCCAGGTTCTGCATGATACATTGGATGTCCACCACCATGGCATCACAGGCGCCGGTGATGATGGCCAGTTCCTGCTGCAGGAAGGTGGCGGCCGAGGGCACGCCGTGACGCTGCAGGATTTCGTTGGCCGTGCAGCAGATGCCGCTGAGTTGAATGCCTTTGGCGCCCTTGGACTTGGCATACTCGATGATTTCCGGGCGTTGGGCCACGGCCACGATGATTTCCGACAGGACCGGTTCATGCCCGTGGATGATCAGGTTGACGTGGTCTTCCTTCATGACGCCCAGGTTGGCCTCGGACTGCAGGGGATAGGGAGTGCCGAACAGGATGTCCTGCAGATCGGTGGCCAGCATGGAGCCGCCCCAGCCGTCGGCGATGGCCGCCCGGCTGCCCTGTTTGATCAGGTTCTTGTAGTCCTGGTCCACGCCCATGTGGGTGCGGTGCATGATCTCGACGATTTCACGGTCGATGTTGCGCGGCTTGACGCCGGCCTTGGTCCATTTGTCATAAAGGGCCTGGGGAGCGCGTTTCAGGTAGAGCAGTTCGCCTTCGGGCTTGCCCCACTCGTTCATGGCTTTCTTGGCCACTTCGAGGGCGATTTCATCGATGTCGCGGTCCTTGGTCTCGCCGTCCACCTCGACCGTGGTGTCCACTTGCAGGGCCTCGGCCACGGCCAGGAGTTTATTGGTGTCTTTGATCCTATAGGCGTCGGTCTCCTTGCGGGCGGCCGTCATGAACACCTCGGCCACGCTGCGGCCGTGATCCGAGTGAGCGGACGCGCCGCCGGCGATCATGCGAATGAAGTTACGCGCAGCAATGGTGTTGGCCGTGGCGCCGCAAAGGCCCTTGCGGGTGTCTTCGCCTACGATGCCGCCCTTGGGCAACGGCAGGCGGCAGGGACCCATCGAGCAGTTTTTGCAGCAGATCCCCTGAACGCCAATGGCACAGGGTTTCATTTGTTCGGCACGGTCGAAAACCGTGTCGATGTTCAATTCTTGCGCCCGCCGGATCATTTCCTGGCTGGCGGGGTCGATGGTCGCGGCAATGGGGTCCGCCAATTTGGGTGCTTTGGCTTTCGCTTCTTCTGCCATTA
The DNA here is from genome assembly GCA_002402905.1 of Desulfatitalea sp. UBA4791. Classification (GTDB taxonomy): domain Bacteria; phylum Desulfobacterota; class Desulfobacteria; order Desulfobacterales; family Desulfosarcinaceae; genus Desulfatitalea. The sequence goes on from DHGT01000105.1 coordinate 1,856, forward strand.
GAGGTTCCTCCTCGATTGTTTATAAGAATATATGGTTCCGAATGCATCGGACCGCGTCGGCCTGGGTTAGGCGCCGCGGCGATGGATGCGGTCCAGCAGCGCCGTCATTTTTTCCAGCGCGTCGGCTTGAATGGCCGCGGCTGTCTTGGAAACGGCTTCCTCTGTCTCTTCGGCCATGCGTTTTTTCATCTGGGCTTCGCGTTCGGCGGCCCGCTTCTGACGCAGGGCGTCTTCCTCGGCCTCACGCTTGGCCACTTCGGCTTTGGCTTTGGCTTCGGCTTCGGCCTTGGCTTTGGCTTCGGCGTCGGCCTTGGCCTTTGCCGCTGCTTCGGCTTTGGCCTTGGCATCCGCCTCGGCCTTGGCTTTTGCCGCTGCTTCGGCTTCGGCCTTGGCTTTGGCACCCGCCTCGGCCTTGGCCTTGGTGTCGGCTTCGGCCTTGGGGGCATCTACCGCCGGAGCGGCAGCGGCGGCCGGTTTGGGCGCCTCGGCTTTGGGTGCCTCTGCCTTCGGAGCGGCCGGTTTGGCTGCAGCCGGTGCTGCCTTGGGCGCTTCAGCCTTGGGTGCCGCCTTCTTGGCAGCGGCCGGAGCGGCCTTCTTTTCTTCTTCGATTTTCAGGTCAGGCTCGGGAGCGATGGCGGCCAGGTCGACCGGTTTGGCCTCAAGCATCTTGGTGATGGCGGCCACATCCTTGGCGCTGCCGCCGTCGATCAACAGATCGATGTAGCTTTTGGCCAGGCGGATCGATTCCGGATGGCGCATGATCACCACGTCGCTGCCCGCGAGCAGATAGGTGACAGCACCGACCGCTTCCATCAGAATGCCGCGCTTTTCGGGGTCGCCCAGTGTGGGGGCCTCATCGACCGGCTGCTTGGCTTCCTTGCATTTCCATACTTCGTTTCCCAGGTTGTTGATGACCGGCAACTGCAGCTTGTCGTCGCCCTGGGCCAATGCGGCCATGCGCAGACGCTCCATGACCGAATAGCTGTATTCCATGCCGTAACCCAGGCCGCCGGTGGTCGGATCGATAATGACCCTCTTCAAGGGCATGCCCAGGTTTTCCAGCAGAATGTTGACCTGCTTGGCCAGGTTGACATCGATGGGGCTGGAAGAGATCAGCGTATGGCCGTACGCCATGGCCGCGGCCCCGATGCCTTTGTGATTCTTGTCTTCCACCGGTCCCAGGATGAGATTCGCGCCCTGGTGATCCTCGGCGATTTTTTTCAAGGTCGCTTCGTCCTTGGCCGGGTTGGCGCATCCCCAGATGATCAGCGGTACATTGATGGCGCCCAGCACCTTTCCGACCGTCGCAGAGGCCGACTCCGGGGACGCGTTGTCGCCGTTGGGATCGATGCTTTTCAATTGCAGCACGATCAGTTCGGCGCCGTAGGTGTCGACACATTTTTTGGCCCAGGCGGCCGGGTCGTTGACCACGTCCTTGTACGGCGCCAGGGCGGCTTCGGCCCAGTCCGTCGGCGTTGTGTCCCAAATTTCCATTGCAATCTTAGGCTTGTTGGGCATCTCGCCTTCGAAATGATAGAACGGATAGCCAGTTTCTCCGCCAACAGTCACGGCCTTGTCCCCTTTGCCCAGGGTGACCGCTTGGACGCTGCCGGCATAACTTTCTTTGTAGAATTCGAAAGCCAAAGTTACCTCCTTATGCGATACCGGTTAAAAGTTGCATTCTGTGAGAAATCCCGCCTTGCGTGGCCGTATGGCCTGCATAGGACCGGCCCTGAGTCCCGAACGAAGCTTGCCCGTTCGATGGTCTCATCGATGCACGGGGGCTGATTATCCGGGGCGTGGTTTTCGATGATGGGCGGCTGATGCAGGTCTTCGATCGGCTCAGGTAGAGTGCAAGGCGATCGCTTTCATGTTCTCTTGCAGAAATTTCCTCCTTTCCTTTTTTAAATTTTAATTGGTTCGGTTGGTTTCTTATCCGGTTTAAAATTAAAATAAACGTGTTTGAAAGCAGGTGTGGGGCGGGCGTCGAGGCACAGCCGGATGAGAAGCTGGATCGGCTGATCGTCACATCGTATCGGTTCAACGACATACTCATGTCGGCTGTGTTTGCCTCGGTCCGTTGGTTAAGATGGTGCACTGTTTTAACGGCGTTGCAATTATAAATAATATCAATATGTTAAAAAGATTATCGCGGCCGATGTAAAACCAAGGGTTCACATTAATATAGAGGCCTTTTTAATGTCAATAGATATAGGTGCACCATGGCTCGAAAAAAGGAACGGGTGTCTATTTTCATATGGGAGGCGTTTGAACTTTTCCGCAGTTGCCTGTACAGGCGTTCTGTTATTCCCCATGGTTGATTTTCACAAAGCTTTTCGCTTGTCGTTGGTCGTCAATTGTGGTAGGCGGCCTTTAAATTACTGATGCTTTATAATGAAATGAATCTTATTCATCCATGGATAGAAGCCGAGCAGCTCCCCTGAATTGTCCATGATGAAGTGTTGCTATGGATCGTTGTGAGAGTGTTTCGAAACAGCGTAAAAGGAAAGCAAAACCCGTATGGAACTGATCAGGCGTTTTTGCCTCTGGATCGATGCGGTAAATTCCTGGGTGGGGCGTTTTGTGGCCTGGACAACGGCTTTGGTCGTGGCTGTGGTGTTCGTCGATGTGGTCATGCGCTACCTTTTCAAAACGAGTTTTGTTTTTACCCAAGAGCTGGAGTGGCATCTTTTTGCCTTTATCTTCCTCATCGGCGCCGGCTATACCCTGCTCAAAGACGGCCATGTGCGAGTCGACATCATTTACCAGAAGTTGAGTCTTAAGGCCCAGGCCTGGGTCAATCTGGTTGGGGTTTTGTTTTTTCTTATTCCCGGTTGTCTGATGATCATTGTAACTTCCATGCATTTTGTCCAAAACAGCTTTGCCATCATGGAGGGATCTCCGGATCCGGGGGGCATCCCCTACCGCTGGGTGATCAAGGCATGCATCCCGGCCGGTTTTTCCCTGGTGCTGCTCCAAGGCATTTCCATGGGGTTCAAGAGCCTCCTCACCATTTGCGATACGCCATTTCCCAATGAGATAGAAGGAAACAAGAAGTAATGAACTACCTGCCGGCCTGGATGTTTCTGGCGCTGACGGTTCTGCTGATGGGTGGTTTTCCGGTGACGTTCACCCTCATGGGCACGGCCCTGACCTTTGGACTGATCGGTTTCGGCTGGTCCTTTTTCGACCTGCTGCCCCTGCGTATCTGGGGCGTGATGACCAACGTCACCTTGCTGGCCGTGCCGTTGTTCGTCTTCATGGGGGTGATGCTGGAGCGTTCCGGCCTGGCCGAGGAGCTGCTCGACACCATGGGGTTGCTGTTCGGCCGCATCCGCGGCGGCCTGGCCGTGTCGGTGGTGGCGGTCGGGGCGCTGCTGGGTGCATCCACCGGCATTGTCGGGGCCACGGTGGTGACCATGGGCCTGCTGGCCGTGCCGACCATGCTCAAACGCGGCTATCAGAAGGAGCTGATCACCGGAACGGTCTCGGCCTCAGGGACGCTCGGACAGATCATACCGCCCAGTATCGTGCTGGTGCTCATCGGCGATATCGTCGGCGTCCCGGTCGGCGACCTTTTCATGGGGGCGGTTTTGCCGGGCATGCTGCTGGTGGGGCTCTACGCCGCCTATATCATCATCATCTCCTTCATTCGTCCTAAATTGGCACCCCCATACCCCGCGCCGAACTGGCCGCTTTGACGCCGTGCATCCTGGCCAGCAAGGTGCTGCGCGCCCTTTTCCCGCCGCTTTTTCTCATGATATCTGTTCTGGGGTCGATTTTCGCCGGGGTGGCCTCGCCCACCGAAGCCGCCGCCGTGGGTGCCGTGGGCGCCACCGTGCTTACTCTTCTGAATCGCAGGTTCAACATGACCACCCTTCGCGAGGTCATGCATGCGACCACCCAGCTGACCTGCATGGTGTTTATCATTCATCCATGTGCCGGTATTGGCCCCCATCATGCTCGAGTTCGGTTTCGACCCGGCCTGGTTCTGCATCCTGATTGCCGTGAATCTGCAAACCTCCTTCATGACGCCGCCGTTCGGATTTTCCCTGTTCTACCTCAAGGCGGTGACGCCGCCGGAAATCAGAACGGAACATATCTACCGCGGCATCATTCCATTTGTGCTCATACAATTGCTCGGCCTGGTGATCGTGGTGCTCTATCCAAAATTGGTCACCTGGCTGCCGAAAGTGGTTTTTTCCAATTAGGGATTCGTTGGTTGAGGATACCAGGCCGTTTATCGTCAGCGTGCATGGGCATGAAAGCTTTTATGGGCATTTCGCGTCGACGATGCGGGCGATAAGCGGATCGACGAACTAATCAAACAAGGAAAGGGGAATGTCACGATGGAGAGACGGGATTTTCTGAAGAAATCGGGTTTGGTGGCGGCCGGCGCAGTGACGGCGGCGGCAGGGTTCGCAGCTTGCGGTCAGAAAAAGGAGGAGGCCCCGAAAACCGAAGAGACCAAAGCCCCGGCGGTCATTGCCGAAAAGAAGTACGAGTGGCGCATGGTCACCACCTGGCCGCCCAACCTGCCGGTTCTTCAGATCGGTGCCGAGCGCTTCGCCAAGCGGGTGGCCGAGGCCACCAACGGTCGAATCACGATCAAGGTGTTTGCGGCCGGAGAACTGGTTCCGGCACTCAATACGTTTGACGCCGTTTCGGCCGGTACGGTGGAGTGCGGCAGCGGCGCTGCCTACTATTGGGCCGGCAAGGTGCCCTCGGCCCAATGGTTCTCCGCCGTGCCTTTTGGTTTCAACCCCCAGGGCATCAATGCATGGTTCTACGGTGGGGGCGGACTCGAGTTGTGGGAAGAGATGTATGCCCCCTTCAACGTGGTGCCGCGGCCTCAGGGTAACACCGGGGTTCAGATGGGCGGTTGGTTCCGAAAGGAGATGAATACGCTGGCGGATTACAAAGGGTTGAAGATGCGTATTCCCGGATTGGGCGGCAAGGTGATCGCCAAAGCCGGCGGAACGGTGGTGCTGTTACCCGCGGGTGAAATATTCACCTCGCTGGAACGCGGCGTCATCGACGCCACCGAATGGGTCGGACCGCTGCGTATGGGATTCTACAAGGCCGCTCCATATTACTACTATCCGGGCTGGCACGAGCCGGGCACGACCCTCGAGGTCATCTTCAATAAAAAGGTATACGACGATCTGCCCGGCGAGCTGCGCATGATTCTCGATGCCGTCGCCGCCGAGACCAATCTGTGGAGCCTCTGCCAGTTCGAGGCCGGCAACGGGGCGGCCTTGCAGGAGTTAATCACCCAACATAAGGTCAATCTGGTCCAATTCCCGGCACCTTTGATGGACGACTTGCGCAAACTGGCCATGGAAACCCTGGAGGAGGAGGCCGACAAGGATGCTCCCTCCCGCAAGGTGCACGAGGCGTTCAAGAAGTTCAAGGAGCAGGTTGGCATTTGGGGCACGGTAGCCGCCGACGCCTACTTTAACGTGATCGCCGACAAGTACAAACTCAAGTCATAGCCGATGCCGCTGCCCTGGCGGCCATCGTTTTGTTATTCAGTGTCCGTTCACAAACAGGCAAATTGGGTCGAGATCAAGGCGCGCGAAAAATTTAACCGCAGGCATATGGTCGATATTCCGAGGATTAAATTTTTCGCGCAACACCGATATCGGGCCAATTGGACATTTGTGGATGGGCACTCCTTAAAATCAGCCGCGGCCCGAGCCGGTTACCTCCTGCAAACCAAGCGGCCACCGGCACGAAAGCCATTAATAAAATAAATCAATGCGCAATGATTGCCAGGGTTGTGAGGCAACTTTTATCGATTGGCATGCTGATGCCGAGTCAAAGCACAAACCCATCAGCGCAAAGGGGCAGCCACCCAAAAGGCAGAATTTTGAGAAAAAGGTGGAAATGTATCAGGGATTTTTCGATTTCTGGCCG
>DHGT01000093.1 GCA_002402905.1 Desulfatitalea sp. UBA4791
CGGATGCTCCGATTCGCCGTGCTGTGGCGCAAATCCAGCCAGGGTACGTCCAGTGAAAAGGGAAACCGTTGGGTGGAGCGTATCCTCTCACTCAAGCAGACCTGCCGCCTGCAGAAAAAAACAACCTTCCCCGTCCTTGTCGATGCCCTGCGCGCCTACTTCCGGGGTCAGGAACCTGACCTCGCCTGGATTGCTCAGCCAACCCTTTGATCCGGATCCTGTGATCGGTTACATCGACCCACTCTCAATCAGCAAATCCCGAGCAACAGTCAACCGGTCCCGCAGATAAGTCAGATAAGAGTGAATACCATCCCGCCAGGTATCCCGAAACGCCTTCACCTGCTCCGGCTCGCGCGTGATGTGCTCCTTGTTGCCGTCCTTCACATCCCGGCTGGTGGTGGACCACTGAAAGTTGGAGTTGAACTTGATACCGTAGGGCGGGTCGATATAGATGCACTGCACCTTGCCTCGCAATCCCTCACGTTCGGATAGGGAAGCCATGACCTGGAGGGAGTCGCCCAGGATCATGCGGTTGGACCAGTTGCCGTCGTGCTGGTAGAACTCGGTGCGGGCGTTTTCGCTGGGCAGGCCGTTGAAATCGGCGAAAAGATCAAGCTGTTCGGGTGCGCCCGATGGTTGTTGGGCAGCCTGGGTCTGCTTGAGCAGGTCGTCGATGAGCACCTTGGGATGCACCTTTTCCTGGATGTAGAGGGGTGGTGCATGCACCACCAGGTCGGACCAGTCCTGTTCGTCCTTGCCGCGCCAGACCAGTTGGGGGTCGAGGTCGCGATTGCGGCGCTCGTAGGCCGCCCGCAGGGGCGAGAGCTCTTCGGTGCGCATCACGGACTGGTATTCAGCCGTGGGGATGTTTTTGCGGGTGGCCTCGTCATGGGTGAGGGTCTCGACGGTCAGCTTGGAGTTTGTTTTTTTCTTGGCCATGCGATTTCCGAGTAAAGTTAGAAGGTACAGACGAAATGTTGATATTCAGTCGATAGTTTCGACATGTTTCTATGATATGTCGATTTTTTAAACTTTTTTCGACACATTTTGAAAATATGTCGATGACGTCACTCTATTCTTTTAAGATGGCCAGCAAGGGCATGTTCATGAAATAGACCTCGCGCCCCACCTTCATGCTTTGAAGCAGGCCGATCTCTTCAAGGGTTTTGAGGTAAACGGAAGCGGTCTGCCGTTTGGCAAGGGCGCGCTGCTCCAGAAAGCGGATCTTGCAATAGGGTTGCTCAAAAATCAGTTCGATCAAGTCCTTGGAATAGATTTTGGGGGCCTTGGTGCGCGCTTCTTCCTGGGCCGCATTCATCAAATCGCGGATGCGAATAATTTTGTCCCGTGTCTGCCGGGCCGTGGCCGCGATGGCCTCGAGCATGTACAAAATCCATTCTTCCCAGGCGTTATGCTCGGTCACCCGACGCAGGCCGGCATAATAGTCCGCCTTGTTGCGGATGATGTAATGGCTCAGGTAAAGCACGGGGATTTTCAGCAGATCCTGTTCCACCAGATAAAGGATATTGATGATGCGGCCGGTGCGGCCGTTACCGTCCGTGAAGGGATGAATGGCCTCGAATTGATAGTGAAAGACCGCCAGTTTCACCAGGGGGTCGATGCCGTCTTCAGCGTGCATGAAGCGTTCGAGGTTGGCCAAAAGTTCGCGCAGCAGACCTTGGCCTTCGGGTGGCGTATAAACGATTTGCCCTTGACTGTCGGCGATTTTGGTGCCGGGCACTTTGCGGATGCCCAGGTCTATTTGTTTGATGATCCCCACCAGTTCAATGAAAAGATTAGTGGATAACGGTCTTGTTTTCAGATTCTCGAAGCCATGCCATAAGGCCTCGCGGTAATGCAGAACCTCCTTGGTGGGTTGGTCCACTTTGCTCGGGTCTTCATCGGTGGCCTTGTATAGCTCGTCGCTGGTGGTGACGATATTTTCGATTTCCGATGACAAGCGCGCTTCCTGCAGGACGATGGAGTTGACCAGGATGGCCTGATTCGGAATGGCATCGCCGGCGCCTTTGAGTTCAGCCAATTCACGATTGGCGGCAATGGCTTTCTTTAAAATCGCCTTGGATTCCAAATCCACGTCCGGTGGCAGCAACGGCAGATCATTAAAGGGTTTGTCGCGATCAAAAACCATTATGCCTCCATGGTCGCTTCGGGCGCATCGTTCACTCCCACGTCCTCGATCATTTTGTTGAACTCGGCTTCGACCCTATTCTCGAAATCGGACTCGATGCGATAGACCTCGGTGAACTCGGCAAAGGCCCAGCGGCCATATTTTTTCAGATTATTGACCCCGGGCACCCAGTAGGTCTCCATGGTGGCTTTTTTCTCCTTGGCATCTTCGCGGCGATAGCCTTTGATTTCGACCACCAGGTGGAGCGGATCTTTTTGGCCGTCATCCACCAGGACGATGAAGTCGGGCAGATAGATGCGCTTTTCCGATCCATATCGGTAAGGCACTTCAAATCCCAGATTGTGATTTTTTACATAAGCCTTGACCCTGGGATGGGTTTCAGCCACGCGACAGAATTCGGCTTCCCAGTCGCTGTCCAGAATGACCCAGTTGATATGGCAGCTGCGCGCGTCAGTCTCCCAGCGGCTCTTTTTGGAGGTGTTGAAATTGACATGGATGGTGGAGCCACTGGGGTTATAGGGGGAGTGCACCGCCTTGATGGGATTGTCGCCCAGCAGCGAGCGCGTGATGCCGGCGGTGATGCGTTCGCAGGCCATGTCCGCCAGTTCCTGATACATGAGCTGGGCCGGGAAGGTGCCGCCCTTGCATACTAAGCATTGGTCGAACCACTGTTTGGTGATGCGCTTGAGCTGGCCGAAGAGATGCAGTTTGGGCTCCTCGCCGGGGTCGCGCCACTGGGTGAAAATCAGGCGCCGGGTCACGTGAAACAGCAGGGTCGAGCGGCGCAGGTCGCCGGTGTGGACCAGGTTGAGATCGACACCTTCGCCGATGATGCCGGAATTGCGGGTGATGGTGGGGCCGACAATATCGGGTGTGAGCTCCAGAACTGAATCGTCATTGAAGGTGGCGGTGAGCCGTTCGCCGGCCAGTTCCACCCGGTAACCCTCCACCCGCGGAAATCGGATTTCAAGGTGGTCGCGTTCCGGTCGCACCGCATGGACACGGATGGTTTCGCGCGGCGGCTGGGGTGGGGCGATCACAGGTTTGGCCGTAAAGTCGAAGGGAATACCCAAGACATCGGCATATTCGACGTTGAAGCGCCCCTCTTCGTTGAGTTCATAGGATTGCCGGCGCAGGCCGCGGCCGATGACCTGTTCACAAAGAAGCTGGGTGCCGAAGGCGCGCACGCCCAGCACATGGGTTACCGTGTTGGCATCCCAGCCTTCGGTGAGCATGGAGACCGAGACGACGCAACGGATCGATTCCCCCAGGCGCCCCTGCTTGCCCACAGTGTTCATGACCTCGCGCAGCAGGTCCTGGTCGGTGAGATTCCCTGCCTGGCGACGGTCGCCGGTACGTTCGATGATCTCCCGGCGGAAGCGGGCGATTTCATCGGCGGCCATTTTGCGGAAGTTGTCGTCCAGCGCGTCACCGGATTCGAGTTGCTCGCTGTCGATGAGCAGGGTGTATGGGCGGGAATACTGGTTGCCGTGCTCGTTGAAATTGCGGAAGAGCTCAAATCGGCCATTGACCAACGTGCTCGATCCGTCATCGTTTTCCTGGTGAAAGCCGGAGATGTAATCGTAGACCAGCTTGGAGGTGGAGGTGTTGTTGCACACGACAATGAAGCAGGGCGGCACATGGATGCCGTTTTCCTGCCATAGTTTAAATGTCTTTTCGTAATGGCCATAGAGCGCTTCCAGGGCGGTCTGCAGTTCCACGGGCAGGCTGAGGGGATCGAGGGTCTTGGCTTTGCCGCGTCCTTTCTTGGGCATGCGGGTGCGGATGTGTTCCCAGAGGTTGCGGAACTTGGGCATGTCGCCGCCGGGAATGTTGTCGGCAACCGGTACCCGCGGCAGCTTGACGATGCCGGACTCGATGGCATCCATGAGGGAAAAATCACTCATGGTCCAGGGGAAAAGGGTTCCTTCCGCATAACCCGACCCTCTCAGGAAAAAGGGTGTGGCCGATAGATCGATGACGCGCGTGATGCCGAGTTTGTGGCCGATGATTTCAAGGCCGGTGATCCAGAGCCGGGCGGCTTCGTTTCTTTTTTCCGCTTCTTTCTTATCATCGCCTTTAAGGTCGGCGGTATCTTCTTCGCCCGGTTTTTCCCGGTAGCAATGATGGGCTTCATCATTGATCACCATGATGTGTTTCATGCCCATGAGATCCGGCATCACCCGTTGGATCATCTGGCCTTCGGTCTCCAGCGTATTCAAAGCGGCACCACGTCCTTGCAACAAAGATCGACCGCCCTTGGATAACTCCATGCGTTCGCGGAGTTTGAAAGCGTGGTAATTGGTGATGACGATCTTGGCCCGCGTCAGGTCGTCCAGCATGTCGCTGGGTATCAGCTCCCGGCTTTGGTAGTAGCTGTCAGGGTCGCTGGGCATCAACACCCTCAGACGGTCGCGAATGGTCAGGCCGGGTGTGACTACCAGAAACCCGCGCGTGAATCTTTTGCTGGCGGATCGACGCACGGCATTGATTGTTTGCCAGGCGATAAGCATGGCCATGACCGTGGTTTTACCGGCACCGGTGGCCATTTTGAGGGCCAGCCGCATCAGTTCCGGATTGGCATCGTTGTTGGCATTGACCAAGTGCTCCAAAAAGCCCTTACCGGCTTTGCCGATTTGGGGCGCCACCTCGGTCAGCCAGATGACAGTTTCGGCTGCCTCGACCTGGCAAAAAAAAGGGCGAATGTTGCCGAAGCGGTGGTGGCGCCAGTGTTGCAACAACCGGGCAGTTTCAGGGGTTACGCGCCAATCGTTGGGGTTGGGGAGCTCACGCCATCGGTCAACCTGAGTGCGAAGTTCATTGATGATGGGGGTCGGGTCATATCGCTGGACCTGGGTTGAGATTCCCTTGCCTTCGTCGAACACGAATTGTTGTTGTTCATGGGCGTTTTGCCGGCGTTTTTTTGGTTTGGGTATCGGTGTGATCAGCTCGACAAAACGTCGTCGCTCAATGATTTTCTGGGTAGGCTGGCCATCCTTATCGAGCTCCCAGTGCCGCGATGGATACTCATAAGGGGAGTTGAGGATAGGTCTTTTAAAAAATAGGTTATCCATTAGGATGTGACTCTCCTTATCGCGCAATACGAAGTGGGATTAATCGATGAGGTTGAGCACACGATCGAATCCATCATCATCCAAGTGTTGGTTGACGGAATCAGAGAGATGGTTCTGTCATATCTGCAGGTGCCCGAAAGGTCAAGGAAATGCTAAGTTTTATCAAGTAAGTGAATAAAACGGTTGTCAAGATGAACCAACAAAAGGAGGTAAATCATGAGACTTTCAGAGGCATCGAAACTTTGGGTCGGGTACCACAGGGCGCATTCCAAAGAAAATTCAATACGCGCCTATCAGGCTTTGGTTGAATTACTCGATGAAGAGCTCGGGAATGTGCACTTGGAAGATGTCACCGCCGAAAGAATTTTACCATTCATTAATCTCATCACCGAGGGTAAGAAGCCGACAACCAAACGGACACGCTATTCCCATTTGCTGGCATTTTTCAACTTTATCAAAAACAACCTCGATCCTGACTTTCGCAACCCTTGCGACACACCCATGCTGAAAAAGCTTTTCAGGGCCAGACCATCTCACAATTGGATACCACTCGAAAAAGAGACCGTAGACGAAATTATCTTCAGAACCGCAAAAACCAGAAACCGTCTGATGCTCGAACTTATGGCCAGGGGCGGCATGCGTATCAGTGAGGTGTTAAAATTGACCCCCGCCGATATCAATGATCGGCGCTTAACTTTGAAGGAACCCAAGACCGGCAAAGAGCAGGAATTTATCTTCATCCCGCAGCGGCTTGCCGAACGGTTTAAGGACTACATCAAAGCAAAAGGCGTCCAGCCCCATGAGCGTGTATTTCCAATTGGCTATGAAGCTGCCCGGGAGATGGTAGCCAATGCCGGCAATGTCGTGGGCATCCATTTGCGACCCCATGACCTGAGACGCCATGCCGCCACTTATGCCAGTCGCTCGGGTGTGCCCATTGAGATCATTTCCAAAGTCATTTTACGGCATGCCAACTTGTCAACCACGGAGCGGTACCTTGGAAAAATTAGCGATACGGAGGCCATGCGATGGATCGATAATCTTTACGCTTAAACAGTATTATGCTGTTTGGCAAAATACGGTTTGGCACAATAAATCATTAAACCCAATAGTATGCATTCTTCTTGAAGGCGCCCTTCATCGCCCCCCTCAGTCTAAATCTCAAAATCTCCTGTGCTATCCGTTTGCTTCCGGTAGGTATTTTCGAACTGTTAAAACCCCAGATATGTCTTTAATATCAAATTCTCAAAGGATTGTGCTACGGTCGATTCAATCCAAACAGCACATAGAAGCAACCACCCCCACCAGGTCAAAAACCTGGCAGGGGGCAGCCCTAATCTTCAATCCACAAGATACCCGTATAGTTTCTGGCCTCCTTTGTAAATCCCGTATCCGACGCCGGCAGCCACCGCCGCAATCCCGGCAGCAACACCGACGGCCACGATCCGAGAAGAATCCCCTTTGGCGTGCATGAGGATACTCTTTCCCACCTCCATCGCAAAGTCGATGACGTTTATTTCCTCGGTTTCCGTACGATCACCTCCCTCCATCCATGGCAATGATATCCCCAAACGGCACCAGGCGCCGAGCGTCACCAAACTGCACCCACAGCACGGGATAGTCCGGAGCGTCAGAAGGAAAGCGGTCGCACTCCAGGTCCGTAAAGTAGATGAGACAGCAGGGTTCAAGCTCTGTCGCGACCCAATCGAACACCGGCCTAAAATCCGTGCCGCCACCACCTAAGGGACTCAGATTCAGGGGTAAATCGGCTCTGCCATACGCCTGGTGTCCTTGGATCCTTGTGTCGCAATAGACCACATCGATCTCGGCTTCATTCTCTTCCAAAATCCCGGAGATCTCGGCAGCAAACTGATTCAACGCTTCACCATCGATGCTTCCCGAAGTATCGACGGCAATCACGATCCGTCCCAGTTCTTTAGCGTTCAACCCGGGCAGACATATTCCATGGGCCAGGTACCGCCGCGAGGGCGGCAGCCACGCATAGTCGTTTCTGGCCGCCTGCTCGACAAAGTGCCGGAGCAGCACCCTCCAATCGACCGCAGGGTGGAGCACCGCATCGATGAGCCGTTTGATACTGCCCGGCAGGCTTCCCATGGCCTGGGCCTGCTGGGCCGCCTGGGCCAGGTTCACCCGCCACTGGGCTTCGACCTGCTTAAGATCACCAGGGCTGTTTCCTGGCGCATCCCGCACCTCACCCGGTCCGGACGTGGCTCTGGACCCATCGGGATCTGCGCCATCCTGGTCCGTTCCCTCGTTCCCACCAGTGCCTTGCTGATCTGGTAGCAGGGCATAGATCGCCTCGGCCGACTTGCCATCGAAGCGATCCTCCAGCAGGAACCCGGCCGGTGTCTTAAATCCGGCTTCATCTAACACCGTGTTGATGGCATAGTCCGCGGCAACGTTCCATTTTCTTACATGCCGGCTTGCCCGCCGGGTATGATGCAGACAGGCCAGGTGCATCACCTCGTGGGCCACGAGCCACTTGGTCTCTTCAAGAGACAGCCCTTGGATGAACGCCGGGTTGTAGCCAAGCACAACCCCGTTGGTGTAAGCGGTGTCCGCGCTGCAATCTTCGACCACCTGCAGCCGGAGCGCCAGGCTCCCGAAGAACGGATGATCCATCACCAGCTGGGTCCGCGCCCGGGTCAGCTTCTCTTTTTCATTCATGCCGCCTCCTCAAGGTACCCAGTCATGGCATCCAGCACATTTTGCGCCTCGGTGGCCGCCTGGCGCCGGACCTGCTTGTCGCAACGCAGCTGGGCTGGGGTGTATCGGCACAGGCTTGCTTCGATCTGCCGGCGCATGGTTTCAAGGGCCGGGTCGTCATGCAGATTGAGCCGGGGTAAAAGGGCGGTAAGCCGCACGATGTTGCCCACCAGGCTGTCTCTAAACACCGCATCGGGATTAGACAAGCGCTCGACCATGTGGCCAACGACTTCGTACAGGCGCTGCCACAGATCGCGGGTGGCCGCGGCATTGGACGCCATTACCCGTTGCTCAATATCTTCCTGGATGGCGGCGATCTCCTCGTGCGACAGCTGCACCCGAAAATCCTCGGCCACTGGCACGGGACTGATCACGGTCTTAAATTCGAACTTGTCCCTTATTTGATTTGCTTCCGGGTAATCTTCACGGTTGAATAATCCCCCCAGCGTCTTTTTGGCCTCGAAGATCACCGTGTGGTAATCGGAGACAAAGGCCTCCACAGCGTCTTCAAACGCCTGTTTGTAATCTCGCATCTGGCGGTTGTAAGCGCCGTAGTTCTTGCTGGGAAGCAGCCGCTCGCCGCGCTCGCCCCAGGGAAGGGTCTGCTCCATGTGAAAGTTGCGAGCCGCACTCACGGCCGCCTGGATCTCTTTTAAAGACTCCTTGCTGGCCAGCACTTTGTTGAACCGGCCGGCATCCTTGCCGTTGTAGCGCTCGTTGACTTCTTTAGAGACGCGCTTGTCATGCTTGCGGGCCGACCACTGGGAGATGGAAAGCGACGCCAGCATGGCTTTTTCGGTGATGTCGAAACTCATTTTTTGTTCCTCCTGTTTTTTGACCGAGAGACAGGCTCGGTTTTAATCTTCGTTGGATGCCGGGTCGGCACCTCAGCTCATGACCTCGTGATGCCGCGCGGTCCACTGGGCATAGGCCCGAGTATTGACGATGTTGGGACTGCGTCTTTCACAGTCGGTGATCAGCAGCACGGAAAACTCATCGGGAATACGGTTGGCGTAGGCGACCAGGGCATCCATGTTGTCCGGACAATCCCAGCGCCATGAGCCGCGCAACGTTGTGCACGGTCCGGGGGCACGGCGAGTTGGTCATGTCCACCGACGGCGCAAATTCAAACAACAGCTGGGGCCGGAACCGGATAAAGGCGATGAGTTCGGCCGGCACGCTGTTTAAAGCAGCCCATCGGATCCAGTCGTCCAGGTCCGGTTCCAGCTCCACGATGGTGACAAAGCGGGATTTGACCGGCTCTAAGATCCCTGAGACACCGGCTTTGTCCTTTTTTCGGTTGGTGGCCGCAATGAAGGTGACCTGGCCTGAGACCTGATAACCGTTGATTCTTCGAGCCAGGATCAGCTGCATGGCCGCGGCCTGGACCGTGGGCGGCGCCTGGCCCAAATCGTCCATGAAATAGACCGTGGGGTGCTGGGCTTCGATGAGCCGCCGTAACGACCCGAAGGGCAGAAACTCGGCATGGTCATCTTTGATGGCCGGCATGCCTTTATAGTCTACCGGCTCGTCGACCACCGGGTGGCTGACGACCAGCTCGGTGCCTGTCGCCTGGCAGGCCTGGGTGACGATATCGGTCTTTCCCACACCCGGGGCGCCTTTGATCAGCACCGGCATGCGCGCCGGGATGGCCTGGGAAAGTAGATTGGATAGATCGGATGGTTTCAATGGTATTCCTCCTTCAATTTAAAAGCCCCGTGGTATCGCATACCAGGGGGCATGGTGATGGCGTTGACACGTCGGAGACATGTCGATGGGGTGGTTTTATTGTTGAGGCACAGGGGAATTTAATGGTGGCAGGGCTACGACCGATGCCAGTCCGAGCAAACGGCGGCATGCTCGCAATCGGCGCACATCCACGACCGGTTGGGGATAAAGACATCGGTCTCGATGCCGTGCAGCACGTGGGTGGCGATCTTGGCCAGGCGCTTGCGGTGCTCGGCCGTGCGCTGGGTGTAGTAATGCTCCAGCTTCGGGGCTTTGAGCTTGCGCAGCACATCGAACCGGCACTTCACCGATGCCGATGGAAACACGTACCGGTTGGCGGCCAGCAGGTAGCTGTAGACCGTCATCTGCAGATCGGCATCCACGTCGGCCTGGTTTTTTCCCCGGGCAGCGGTCTTGTGGTCGACGATCAGAAGATTGCCGTTAGAATCACCCAGCAGCAGGTCGATGACGCCGATCAGGTTAAAGTCCGTCGGCACGCCATCGGGGCTGTATAGCGTCGCCGACAAGGGCAGCTCCACGGCGGCCACCTGCCAGCCATCAAGATCGATGCCGGTGTAAAAGGCTTCGAGCATGTCGCAGCCGAGCCGGATGGCGCTGTCCATGTCGGGCGCCTCTTTTTTGTATACGACCAGCTCTTTTTTCCCGGTGAGCTCCTGGTGTAAACGCTCGGAGAACAACTCCTGGATGTGTTTTAACGATGCCGGCTCGCCTTTTTGGATAGACCGGTAGTAATGCTCAATGGCTTTGTGGATGGCCGATCCAAATGGCAGAGCCAGGCTGATTCTTTCTGGCGGCAGGCCGAGCACGTATCGAAACAGATACTTCAGGCTGCACGCAAGGTAGGTAAACATCTGGCTGTGGGACAGGTGCAGCTGGTCGCTCAGCGTTTTTACAGCAGTGGGTGGGTTCATCGGGATCACCTCCTTTTTAATTTAAATGCGCGGGGGCATGGATAGCCACTCCAGGTGGCAGCATGCCGGCGTTTAGGGTTTCGATCAGGGCCGAGGCCTCCTTGCGCTTGATAAAATCCAGGCCGGCACCATAGGCCTGCACGCAATGCTCGTTTAGTTGCTGGCGGGTCAGGCCCCGGTCACCTGCCAGACGGATGAGATAGCTGTGTTGTTTGGCGGTCAAGCGGCCGGCGCCATCGGTTTGCCGAGGTTCGGGTGATCGATGCCGAATTGGACAGGATGGCGGGTTTTAGAACTTCCCGGGGATGAACGGTGGTCGATGCCAGGGCGCCCACCGAGACGATGTTCAGGCCGATCAGGTCGTTTTTGGTGCTCAGCATGGCGATGACAAAGTGCTCCCGGTCGGGTTGTCCCCGGGTGAGGATCAAGTGGCGGATCAGGGTGTGGGCCTGGTCCGCATTGCCTACTTTCGAATTGCCGAAGGAGAGGCTTTGATCTTTGACCAGGCAGACGCGGTAGACACTGACGGAACTGCGGTTCGATGGGGATTGAAACTGGGCTTCCTTCGGTGGTGCGTGGAAATACGACTCGTTGTTGGACGATGGCATTGTTGGGCCTCCATTTGGATTGGTGATGGTGGAAATCGGGTGTGGAAACGGCGGATGAGTGCTTTTTCTATCTTCTTATAACAATTGGGAAATGGGGTTTTAGAATTGGATAGACGGAGTATATGTGCATTGTTTGATGTACTTCATTCTACTGTATAAACTTGACATTTCGCCACAGCAAGCCTAAAACACGCTATGTAATTGATCGGATTTGACATTTTAATCACTCGGGTTTCAGATGAATATATCGATGGCTCCCGGATGCAGTCTTCTGCAATTAATCCTCATGACATGCGATAGTCTGCCACGATGAGCAAGCTCGAAGACCTCCAGCCCAATGCCTCGGTTCGCGGCATACTCCCCGATAGTCAGGTCACCGTCGTCGGTGTTCAATGGTTTGGGTCAGAAGCCCTGGAGCTGACATACAAGGCCGCGGATGGCAAGGTGGCCAACGAGCTGCTGTATCGCCATGATGAACCACGCATAGAGATCGTTGAGCAGGGACGTCCTTGGAGTTTCGATGGGGATGGCGACCTGTTCCGGCTGGTTTCCGAAGCCTACCGTATTCGCCTGGCCCACCTTTTTGATCCTGTGCTGGCGGTCCACACCTCCTTGGTGGACCCTTTGCCCCACCAGATCACGGCCGTTTATGAAGCCATGCTGCCGCGCCAGCCGTTGCGTTTCTTGCTGGCCGATGATCCCGGGGCCGGAAAGACGATCATGGCCGGCCTTCTGATCAAAGAGCTGATCTGCCGTGGGGATTTGCAGCGTTGCCTGGTCGTGTGCCCTGGGAGCCTGGCAGAGCAATGGCAGGATGAGCTTTATCGTCGCTTTCACTTACCTTTCGAAATTCTCACCAACGATAAGTTGGAAGCGGCCCGCACCGGCAACTGGTTTCTGGAAGCCAACCTGGTTATCGCACGCCTGGACAAGCTTTCCCGCAACGAGCAGATCCAGGAGAAGCTCAAGGCCAAGGATTGCCGATGGGATCTGATCATCTGTGACGAGGCCCACAAGATGTCGGCCACTTTTTTCGGCGGAGAGGTCAAATTCACGAAGCGGCATAAGCTCGGGCAGCTCCTTTCGAGCCTGACACGCCATTTTCTGCTGATGACCGCTACGCCGCACAACGGCAAGGAGCAGGATTTTCAGCTCTTCATGGCGTTGTTGGACGGCGACCGCTTCGAGGGGAGATTCCGTGATGGCGTCCATACGGCCGACGTGTCGGATCTCATGCGCCGCATGATCAAGGAAAACCTCTACAAGTTCGATGGCACCCCGCTTTTTCCCGAACGGATGGCCTACACCGTACCCTACAAGCTGTCCGATGCCGAAGCGCAGCTCTATCGGGAGGTGACCGATTACGTCCGCCAGGAGTTCAACCGCGCCGAGGCCCTTCAAAACGACAAACGAGCCGGAACGGTCGGTTTCGCGCTCACCATTTTACAGCGCCGCCTGGCCTCCTCGCCCGAGGCCATCTACCAGTCGCTGCGCAGGCGCAGGGAAAGATTGGAGAGCCGCCTGCGGGAGCTCGAACTTCTCCAGCGCGGGGGCGAGGTGGCGCCGGCGATTGCCTCTGCCGTGCCGCTGCTCGACGCTGAAGACTTGGAAGACCTGGACGAGGCGCCCGACGGCGAGGTCCAAGCCGCCGAGGAGCAGATCCTCGATCAGGCCACCGCGGCCCGCACCATCGCCGAACTGAAGGCCGAGATCGAAACCCTTAAGCGCCTGGAGTCCTTGGCCGGTGCGGTGCGACGCAGCGGCGAGGACCGCAAATGGTGTGAGTTGGCCAGCCTCATCAACGAGATCTTTACGCCGGCCGCCCTCTCTGGGCAGGTGGCCGAGGACGGGCCACCCTATGGGGCAGGTCCGATCCCCCCACCCGTGCCGTCGCCGCATCAGAAACTGGTGCTCTTTACCGAGCACCGGGATACGTTGAATTATCTCGAACAACGCATCGTCACCCTTCTGGGCCGCAGGGAGGCCGTCGTCACCATCCACGGCGGCATGGGCCGCGAATTGAGAATGCATGTTCAAGAATCGTTCCGGCATGACCCGCTGGTTCAAATCCTGTTGGCCACCGATGCCGCCGGAGAGGGAATCAACCTCCAGCGCGCTCACCTGATGGTCAACTACGATCTGCCGTGGAACCCCAATCGCATCGAACAGCGTTTCGGCCGCATTCACAGGATCGGGCAGACCGAGGTGTGCCACTTGTGGAACCTGGTGGCCGAAGAGACCCGTGAGGGGGATGTCTATCGTACCCTGCTGGACAAGCTCGAACAGGCGCGCCAGGCATTGGGAGGCCAGGTGTTCGACGTGTTGGGAAAATTGCAGTTCGAGGGCCGGCCCTTGCGCGAGCTTTTGATCCAGGCGATCCGCTATGGCGAGCAACCGGAGGTGCGCTCCCGGCTCACCCAGGTGATTGCCGGTGCCTTTGACCGAAAACAGCTGCAGGACCTCATCGAAGAAGCCGCCCTGGCCCATGACGCCATGGACGTCAGCAGTGTGCAGCGCATCCGCGAAAGCATGGAACGCGCCGAGGCCCGCAGGCTCCAGCCGCACTATATCGAATCTTTTTTCCTTGAGGCCTTTAAGCGCCTGGGAGGCAGTGTCAAGCAACGAGAGCCTCGCCGCTTTGCAGTCTCCCATGTGCCGGCGCCGGTGCGTAATCGCGACCGATTGATCGGGATCGGCGAACCTGTGCTGCCGCGCTACGAGCGGATCGCCTTTGAAAAAGCGCTGATCGCCCCCCACGGACAACCCCTGGCCGCTTTTGTCTGCCCGGGCCACCCGCTGCTCGATACCACCATCGACCTCATGCTGGAACGACACCGCGACCTGCTTCGCCGCGGCGCCGTACTGGTGGATGACCGCGATCCCGGCACCACTCCGCGAGTCCTTTTTTATCTGGATCATGCCATCCAGGACGCCGGCCGCACGCGCAGCGGCGACAGACGGATCGTGTCCAAGCAGATGCTCTACGTGGAGTTGTACGCCGACGGCAACGCTCGCCATCTCCACTATGCCCCCTACCTGGACTACAGGCCGCTGACCGCCGATGAACCCAGGGTCGATGAGATCCTGGCGCGTCCCGAGTGTGCCTGGATCGACCGCCAGCTTGAACAGCGAGTGCAGGGCCATGCGGTCGCACATGTGGTGCCGGAGCACCTTGCCGAAGTGCGCTCCCGGAAACTGGATCTGATTGGCAAGACGGAAGCCGCCGTGAAAGACCGGCTCGTTAAAGAGATCACCTACTGGGACCACCGCGCCGAGCAGCTCAAGCTCCAGGAGCAGGCCGGCAAGACCGGTGCCCGGCTCAACTCCGGCGAGGCGCGCAAACG
>DHGT01000046.1 GCA_002402905.1 Desulfatitalea sp. UBA4791
TACAAAAACAGAGGCGATGGGCACACCGTCGGGCATCCGTTTGTCGACGATCCGCGCATGACCTGCCGCGACGTCAATGTCTACTACGGTGACAAACATGCCATCATCAATGTTTCCCTCGATATTGCGCGCAACGAGGTCATTGCCATGATCGGTCCCTCGGGATGTGGCAAATCCACCTTCATACGCTGTTTGAACCGCATGAACGATACCATCGAGGGATGCCGGATCACCGGCGACATCCTGCTCGACGGTGTCAATATCTACGATCGCCAAATCGATGTAGTGCCGTTGAGGGCCCAGGTGGGAATGGTGTTTCAGAAACCGAACCCTTTCCCCAAGTCGATTTACGACAATGTCGCCTACGGCCCCAAGATTCACGGTCTGGCCCTCAACCGCGCCGAGTTGGACGAGATCGTGGAGACGTCGCTGATCAAGGCGGGATTGTGGGATGAGGTCAAGGACCGCCTCAACCACCCGGGCACCAGCCTGTCCGGCGGACAGCAGCAGCGCCTCTGCATCGCGCGCACCATCGCGGTGGGTCCGGAAGTGATTCTCATGGATGAGCCGTGCAGCGCCCTGGACCCTATCGCCACGGGCAAAATCGAAGAGTTGATCGACGAGCTGCGTCAGCAGTACTCCATCGTCATCGTGACGCACTCCATGCAGCAGGCGGCCCGCGTTTCCCAGCGCACCGCCTATTTTCACCTGGGAGACTTGATCGAGGTGGGCAGCACCGACGAGGTGTTCACCACGCCCATGCACAAGCTGACGCAGGATTATATCACCGGCCGATTCGGATAGGTGGTGTCGGGAGGAACGCATGTCGAAACATTTGCGCAGAGAATTGGAAAAAATTAAGAAAAAGATGCTCTCCCTGGGCGCCCTGGTCGAAGAGCGGGCGCGCATGGCGGTCGAGGCCGTCGAGGGGCGGGATGCCGATATCGCCGAGCGGATCATCAATTCGGATTGGGAAGTCGACGAGATGGAGGTGGAGATCGAGGAGGAGTGTCTGAAGCTGCTGGCGCTTTACCAGCCGGTGGCCGTGGACCTGCGGTTTCTCGTCGCCACCATCAAGATCAACAACGACCTGGAGCGCATCGGCGACGAGGCGGTCAATATCGCGGAACGGTTGCAGGTCGTGGCCAAGCGTCCGCCACTGGCCTTTGTCTTCGATTACACCCCCATGGCCGAAAAGGTGCTGGCCATGCTCAAGATGAGCCTGGACGCCCTGGTCAACCTGGATGTGGACACGGCCTACAAGGTCATCTTCATGGACGATGAGGTGGACGATATCCAGGTTCAGGCCTATCAGCGCATCAAGCAATCGATCAAGGAGAATCCGGACCGGGTCAGCTTACTGATCAACCTGCTGCTCATCTCGCGCCACCTGGAACGGCTGGCCGACCACAGCACCAACATCGCCGAGGAGGTGGTCCATCTGATCGAGGGCGAGATCGTGCGCCACGGGAAGATTCCCGAATAAAACAGGCAAGATTCAGAAAGGAGGTCGCCATGAAAGTATTGATCGTTTTTTATTCCACCTATGGTCATGTCTACAAAATGGCCGAGGCCGTGGCCGAAGGTGCCAGGCAGGTGCCAGGCGCCGAGGTGGTCCTGCGACGCGTACCGGAGACGCTTCCAGAGGGTGTGTTGGAAAAAATGGGTGCTGTTGACGCCCAAAAGACGTTTGCCCAGATTGCCGTGGCCACGGTCGACGAATTGACATCGGCCGATGCCATCATCTTCGGGACGCCCACGCGATTCGGCAACATGTGCGGCCAGATGCGGCAGTTCCTGGACGCCACCGGCCAGCTCTGGTCCCAAGGGTCATTGGTCGGAAAGGTGGGCAGCGTCTTTGCCAGCACGGCCACCCAACACGGCGGACAAGAGGCCACGTTGCTCTCTTTTCAGATTACCCTGCTGCACCATGGGATGGTCATCGTCGGTCTGCCCTACACCTTTCAGCAGCAGATGCGCAACGATGAGATCACCGGAGGATCACCTTACGGCGCAACGACCATTGCCGGCACGTCCGGAGAGCGCTGGCCCAGTCCAAACGAACTGGACGCGGCGCGCTTCCAGGGCAAGCACGTGGCCGGCATAGCCGCCCGGCTGAAAGCTTAGGCCCTTGGTTTTGCTTTCATTTCAATAGNNATAGGAATTCTTGCGATTTGCCCCAAAAGAGGGCATAGTGACCATGACTTGCCGGTCTGCAAAAACCGGGACTTTCCTCTCCCACCTTATGGATGAAGAAAGGATTGGCGCTCATGGTCTACACGACAGCTGAGTTTTCGATCGAAATCACCGAACTGAAAAAGCAATTCCGCGTGTCGAGTTTTAGCGGAAATGAAGGGCTGTCCCAGCTGTTTGGGTTCCAGGTCTATCTGCAGTCGCAGGATGATGAGATCAAAGCCGATGACATGGTGGGGAAATCCGCCGTGTTGACCATTAAAAACGGCCCCGAGACGCGGCGGATCTGTGGCATCTTTTCGCGCTTCTGGTGGATCGCGGAAGTCGACGGCAACACGATATTTTACGCCGATCTGGTGCCGGCCCTGTGGTCCCTGACCCAACGGTTCGATTGCCGGATCTTCCAGAATAAAACGGTGCCCGAAATCGTCGCCGAAGTGGTGCGCGAAGCCGGGATCAGTGCGGATCATCTCAATTCCAAATTGTTGCGCAACACCTATCCCGTCCGCGAATTTCGCCTTCAATACAGGGAATCGGATCTCAATTTCATTGCCCGCTTGATGGAAGAAGAGGGGATCTACTACTATTTCGATCACCGTTACGACGAGCAGCAGGGTAGCGGCCACCATGTGTTGGTCATGGTGGATGCCCCCTCGTGCCACAAGTCGATCGACGGGAAGTCCGAGGTGTTGTTTCATGAAGTCACCGGAGAGGTCCAGGACGAAGAACACATCTACGATTACCGCTTCGGTTATCAAACCCGCCCGAATGCCGTCTCCTTAAGAGACTACAACTACGAACGGCCGGACATCGTGCTGCAGGGCAAAGCCCAGGGCAGCCCAGCGGGCCATCTTGAAATCTACGATTATCCGGGCGAATTTGCCGAGTTGCCCGAAGGCAACCAGGCGGCCCGCGTCCGTTATGAAGAGATGCAGGCCCAGACCGCCTTCGGATCGGGGCAAAGCAATTGCTGCCGTTTGACGCCCGGATTCCTGTTTAAAATGGAAGGCCACCCGCGGAAAGCGTTCAACCAGGAATACATGCTCCTTTCGGTGCAGCATTCCGGTTCGCAGCAGAAGACCCCGACAGATCCGGAGATCAAGGGCCCGGAGGACTTGATTACAGGATTGCTGTCGGAGATCGGGCTGGACAAGCTGGGGCCCCTGTCCGCCGACCAGATCGTTCCCGGATTGTTGTCCAACACGGGTATCGCCGCCCAACTGCCCAGCCTGGCACTCGGGCCGCTGGGCCCGTTTTCATTGTTCGACATGTTCAACAACCTGAAAAAGGTGATCGACGCCCTGGTCGGAAAACCCGACACCCAGCTGGTCTACAGCAATGGGTTCACCTGCCTGCCCTCCCAGACCGCCTACCGTCCACCGCGCGTGACCCATAAACCGGCCATTTTAGGCTCTCAGACCGCCGAGGTGGTCGGGCCGCCGGACGAAACCTGTTACATGGATGACCTGGGGCGCGCCAAGGTCAAGTTTCATTGGGATCGCGCCACATGCGAAGATGAAAAAAGAACCTGTTTCCTTCGGGTGGCCTATCCGTATGCCGGTTCGGACCACGGCTTTCAGTTTCATCCCCTGCCCGGTGACGAGGTCGTCGTGACTTTTCTGGAGGGCGATCCGGACAAGCCTTTGATAACGGGCGTGGTCTACAATGGCTTGAACCGTCCGCCGCTGAAACCCGAAGAGCGCATTCAGAATGTCATCCTGACGCCGTACCAACACCGATTACTTTTCGATGACCGCGAGGCCCGCATTCACCTCAAGACCGGCGGCAACCAGACGATCGCAATGGCCGACGGACCCGGGGACAGCGAATTCGGCAATGAAGCCAGGATCGCCACGGCGGACGACCACTCGCTCCACCTGTGCAAGGGCACCCGGGTCAGTGGGATCAAACTCGAGACCGAAGAGGGGCAGAAAGCGGCGTTATGGGATGCGCCATCTCCGGCCGGCATCCTGCTGGCGGACAATGGCGAAGACCTGAAGGTCTGGCTCAACTGTGGAGAGAAGAAGATTCTGGTTCAGAACAAGTCCGACCAGGAGATCCAGATCGATTGCCGGAACGGTACCGTACGCGTCATCGGCGGCGGGGTGGAGGTGGTCGGCGGCCAGGTGAACGTCAACGGATCCAGCGGCGTGACTATCAAATCCGATGCCAAGGTGGCCATAGAGGCGCCAACCATCGAGGCCCAGGCCGCGGGATCCTTTTCGGTCAAGGCGCCGCAAATCAATCTGGAAGGTGCCACGATCAAGCTGTCCGGGGGGTTGATCAACCTGGATGCGGCCATTGTGAAAGCCATTCTGATTCAGGCCCAGATGCTGACGTCGACCAGCGTCGTCTCCTCCAGCTATAGCCCCGGCGTGGGTAATATTATGTGATCGGCATCCAGTGCATTTGTATTCCCCCCCTGAGAATCAAGGAGAAAATAGCAACGATGGCTTCAAATGAGATCAAAGAGAGAGCTGCCATGCTGGCCGAACAGGAATGGGATCTTCCGGCCATCGAGGCGAAGTTCAGACACCTTGTGGACCAAGGCATTCCCAAGGTCAAGCCCGCGCCGGAAACCCTCATTCGCGAAAAAGAGGTTTTCCTGGATCGGGTTCAGCTTGCCGCAGAGCAGTACTGTTATCTCACCCGCAGTTGCGCCAAGGGATCCGCCCTGTCGCTGTTGGAGGCGTTCGGGTTGGGAAACATGGAGATCATCAAGGCCATGGCGCCGTTTCCCGGCCTGGCCATGTCCGGCGGCATATGCGGCCCGGTCGCCGGCGGACTGGTTGCCCTGGGGCTCTATTTTTCTGATACGGATCCGGCCAACTTTCAGAATGTCGCCCACTATATTGCCGGAAGGCAATATATCCAAAGATTCAGAGCGATGTTCGGCAGCCTGTCCTGCACGGACATCCAGCAGTTGCTGTTGGGGGAAGCCCATGATCCCTTTGCCGGGCCTGACGAGTGGGCCGCATTCAACCAATCCGGCGCCAGGGCGAAGTGTCCGGTCGCCCCTGGCCTGGGCGCCCGGCTGGCCGCGACAATTATCATTGAGAGTATGGAAAAAGAGCATAAGAAATAGCAACTTGAATACGATCAACACGACCCCCGCCATGCCGATGACCGAGACGCGTCAGAACCTCGATAGCCATCACAGTCCGACACGCCTGGCCACCCTGGCCCGGCTGATGATCGCCGACGCCGATGTGTCGCCGTTGCTCGAGGACATCAGCTTGTGCCTGGAAGATCCGGACGAAGGGGTGCGCCAATTGGCGGCGGCCCTTCTGCCCAAGGCGGGCCCAGGCGCCGTCGGCCACCTCATCATGGCCCTCGATACACGGCAACCCCTGCCGGTGCGCCAGGCGGCGGTCACCGCACTGGGCGGGCTTGGCCCTGGCGCGCAATCCGCCGTCGCACCATTGATCGCCTGCCTGGCGGATGAAGATCCGGTCTTGCGGGCCAATGCGGTCCTTGCGCTGAGCCGTATCGGTGCGCCGGCGGTCGAGCGATTGACGGCCAGCCTGACGTGCGGGGATGAACGGTTGCAGCTCGGTGCCATCGAAGCGTTGGGTTGGATAGGGCCGGATGCGCTGTCGGCGGTGGGCATGCTGAAGGCCATTTCCCCCCAATTGCCCCATGAGACGCTTATGGCGAAACATGCGGCCATGGTAAAAATCACTGGCCTGGCGGTGGAGGGCGTTCCCCTGCTGGTGGCCCGGCTCGACCAGCCGGATGCACGGATTCGTCGAATCTGCCTCCAACGGTTGGCCGAACTGCGGGAAACCGCCGCCGAGGCCATCGATCCCATGTTGAATTGTCTCAAAGACCCCTCCGGCGATGTGCGCGCCGCCGCGGCATTGGCCCTCGCCTGCATCAAGGCGCACAGCCCGGAAGCCGTCGAAGCGCTTACCCGTTCGCTCGAGGATCCTCATCCGCCTGCCCGGACCCATGCGGCTATCGCCCTGGGCAGCATCGGCCCACCGGCGCAGGCGGCCCTGACGCGCTTGCAACAATTGCAGGCAGACCCGGACGAAGGTATCGCCGCAACCGCCACCGCGGCCATTCAACATATCCAAAAATAGCCAAAGAAAAAGGCCGATGGCTGATATCGGCCTTTTTATCGCTGTGGTGGGTCAGTTTTCGTTAATCGGGGTGGAGATTTGACATCCCCCCTTTTTGCTTTCCGTTAGACTCTTTTGGCGTGAGTGTAGATCATTTCGCAAGGCGCGCCCAATTCATAGTCCGCTTCAATCCATAGGGGTTCCGTCAATGGAATTTCGGTCATGAATAAAGCCCTGGCCTCTTTTTTATCCATTGGGAAAAAAGGCGAACCCGGCTCTGAGTGAAGGTAAAAATCACCCTGCATGACGCCGCAGTTCGGGCATGTGTTGGCAAAATACTTTGTGCTTATTGTCATTGAATAAGAATACTTAAAAGATGGAACACGGCTTTGTATGAAAGCCAATATCTCATCCGGCAATTGGGTGATATTGGTCAACTTGCAGATATCGCCGTTAATTTCATCGACTTTGATGGCGAGCAGGGCAGCCAGCGGAATCCTTGTGTCACATTTCCAACACGGCCAGTTGGTACTAACTAGAAACAGCGGCGGATTGATTTTCAATTTATTGGTCATGAGATTCTTTCAATCTGTTGATCTCATTGCATTAAATTGGATTGTGGTTGGTCGGGGCGAGAGGATTTGAACCTCCGACTCCCTGCTCCCAAATTATAGAGCCTTTTGTGCAATTAACTACATAACTAACTGAAATAGAAAGCATTACTGCGGCCGCCTAATTTTTTCCTGCTGTGCGCATGGTGTGCATGCTGTGAATAATAACGCATAGTTACGCATGCCGTCGGCGCAAAAAGGTAAACAAAGGTTAGACGAAATGCGATCGGAATGCAACCAAGATATCAAAGGGAGTGTGTGAATGGCCAGTCCAATTTCCCCCTGGTTGCCTCTCCAGAATGACAGGCACGGGTCCCTGCCTGCGTGGCAATTGGATGGCATCAGCATGTTTTTAACGGTTCCATTTTCAGCATGAATTGCTCCAGGATCCCTTGCGCAAAATACCGCAGTTGGTCGTCACTCAGATCAGGGAAGGCGTCTGGAGGTCGCTGCTCTACAATCCTTACTGGGCCTTCAGCATCGACGCTTTCGAATGGGGTGCTGAGATTCGAGATAAATTGATCAAACCAAGCCGGGTGTTTGCCGGATAACGCCTCGAAATCACCTCCCTCAAAGAGGTATGCATCGGGAATTTTAGCAAGGATATCGAAGAGGTAATACAGGTCTTTGGATGCCTTCTGTTTATCCCGGCGGGCAGGGAACGACAGGCCTTTCTGAAATATATACGCAGCGGGCTTCGGAACTTGAACGATCAACGGTGTTTCAAATTGCGATGATTCCGTATCATCAATTTCCAACAGCAGCGTGTTCTCGACAATAACCGAAACATATCGCAGCGCTTCCGCGTGAAGCCCCTTCTGAACGACAAGAACCTTTTCCTCCTGTGAGCCGGTCTGGTCGGTCAAGAATTCGATCTCGACATCAACACCGTCGATGATGCCTTCGTAATGAATGACCGGCGGACTGTCCAGACTCTTAAAGGCCGTTGTCAGCCCGGCTTCCCTTGTGAGGATTTCGTCGATGGTTTGGGGGCCGACAATTGGTACTTGGTGCCCGACCATGAAGTCAATATCGCGCGTCAGAATAGGGGTGTGCTCGCGGTTTTTAGCGAGATAGCGGTAATAGAGAAACGGCGCCCAGCCCCCTCCAATCACGATTTGCGGCAGATACGGCCTTAGTACCGCCAGCGTTTTTAGAAGACCTCGAGCAAAATCATCTATCATCGCCTTTTCCCCCCGAAAACAGCATTTCCAGCCTCTTGGCATACAAATGTTCGGCCTGCTCCCTGCCTCTCACCGTGTACCCGTAAAGGTCTATGTACAACTGGATATCCGATACCACCCGCAGATCTTCGACCTCCCGGCTGTCATAGAACACAGAGTGTTTGTAGTACGGCATCATCAGCACCAGGTTGGCGCCCTGATCAGCGTCTTTAAGATCCAGCTCCTTTTTGAAGAATTCGATACCCTCGCCGTCGCCAACATACATGTGAACTTCCTTGTAGACGGCATGTGGGGCAACAAGCCCGGCGCCGGCTTGAACGCTCAACGCGTATTCAATTTTCCGGGGTATGTCGATTTTTCGAAGGCGCTGTAGAATCGATTTCACATCGGGAGCGAGCACAAAATATCGATGAAGCTCGTTTTTTTTCAGATCGTAGGCTCTTACCCAATCATCCAGGATTTCTTTCGGGGATAGAATTTTGATTTTACCGCTGGCCCGTGAGGCGTAACCGGATTCGGAGAGGGATTTGGCCATTCGGGACACATAGCCCGGATCGAGCGCGATCTTTTCGGCAAGTTCGCGGATACCCCACTGCCGTTTTGGATCTTTCAGCAATTCCCTCAGAATCAGCGATGCTTTGTCCGAAAAAGGGTACCTTCTCTGACGCTTTTCGGGATATTTGTTGGGGAATCCGATCCTTTCGACATAAAAGCTTTGATGGGCGACAAAAACATTGCCCGACAGGTCCATGAAATAAACACCGGATTTCCGGCAGAGCGACTGTCTCTCAGGACTTAAATATGGGGCAACCAGAACTGGAACGGCATGTTCAGCCCGTCCCGATGATTTAAGACGGTGGATCTTATCTCGGAATGCCGGAAGGTTGTTTGCCGGCACCACTTCGATAATGAGATCGAACCGCAATCCAAGGTAGTTCGCTTTGATTCGCAAGTCCCATTGCACCGACCGCCCGTGCTCGATCACGACCTCAAGATTCGGCACCGGCAGCAGTTGTGCGATAGATCCTTCGAGTTCCTGGATAATATGCTTTTCTTGCATGATGTTGTCAGATAGATCATTGTTGTCCGAATGGACAACAACATATGATTTGGCAACATCGGTGTCAAGCACTATGTGAGAGGTGTACCGGGCAGGCCACCCTTATGGACCCGACGCCGGAAGAAGTCCGACAAGCTTGTCAAAGGATCGAGGCGAAACGATCCAGGGACCGGAAGTGGGCGAAAAAGACAAATGGGCACATTGCAATTTACGATGGGCCAGTTGTAAATGTCGATGACAAAAAATAGGCCGCGCTATGGCCAGACCAGTAACCAAGCATGCGACCTATTTTTATCAATTACAACTACTTGGCGTCGGTATATCTATCGAATCGAAATTCAATATTTGGGAGGAACTTACCGACTATCCACCGCAGTTTTAGAACGAATTCAGTTTTTTGCGATTTCCAACTAATTTCTTTTTTCACGGTTGTCGTTTTCATCCTTCTTTGAGTCTTGACAGCCCGTCCTAACGCCTATACGGTTACCATGTATCCACGCTCTGGTCTGAAGCTGGACCGGGTTGCCGGTAGCGAACTCTTCGCTACCATGGTTAAAGAAAAGCCACCAGTTGCCCCTGGTGGTTTTTCTGTTTTAATCAGGACCGATGAAAATTTAATGCCCAACCCGTTTTCCTCTTGTTCATTTTCTATATTTATAGCGCTTGAAGATGGGGACGCAACTTAATTTTGGCGGCCACGTCTCGCAGCCATGCTGCCATTAACAAATGGGACATCTATAGTGGCAAAGGACTATGAAGCCCAAAAAGCTTGGCGGCGTATCGAGGCAAAGCGAGGCCATGACCGGAAGCGGATGACAAACTTGACGGCTTGGCTGGGCCGACACCAAAGAAAAAGGCCGGCTTTGATGCCGACCTAAGTTATTGATTTTATGGTCGGGGCGAGAGGATTTGAACCTCCGACTCCCTGCTCCCAAAGCAGGTGCGCTACCAGACTGCGCCACGCCCCGATTTTGGCCGCTGAATACCATGGCTGAGGGTCTGAAGCAACCCATATCCTAATCGACTCAATACGGTGCCGTCAACGTTCGTGGCGCAGAGAAGTCGCATAATAGCGTTCCACGCCCTTGGCGATGGCCTTGGCCAGGGCGGCCTGGTATTCGGCGGACCGCAGTGCCTCTTCGGTCGAGGGATGGGTCAGGTAGCCCACTTCGATGATCACGGCCGGCATGTCAGCGCCTTGCAACACCGATAGGGGGGCTGCAATGGTACGGACTGTGGGGCGGTCGGCCAGCTGGACCAAGCTTTGCCTTAGGCTGGCGGCCAGTGTCTGGCTGGCGTTCGAATGGGCCATCTGGGCCTGGTGCCATAAGGGCAGTGTCGTGTTGGGCGGCGAAGGTGCTGCGGCCGTTCGGGCCGCCGGTTGATAATGGTAGATACCCATGCCTTCGGTATTGCGCAGATAGCTCGCCCCCGTGTGGATGCTGATGAACAGGTCGGCCCGGTGGTGATTGGCAATGGCGGTGCGTTCCACGAGAGGAATGTCGTAGTCGTCGCTGCGAGTGAGCACGACCCGGTAGGTGGGTTCCAGGCGGTGGGTCAACTCTCTTGCGATGGCCAGGCAGATCTCTTTTTCGGTGGTGCCGGCGTTGCCGCGACTGCCGACATCCTTGCCGCCGTGGCCGGGATCGATCGCCACCGTGCCATGGGTGCCGGCAAAAGGAGAGGGGGGCTGATCCTGGGCCTTTGCAGCGCTCGCTGTGACGATCGCCATCGCAATATAAAGGATAATGGGGACGAGGCCCGTCGATATTTTGCAGCGTTCAGCGGTCACGTGTTTTCGCTTGACACCCAACTGGTTTAATATTAACTAAAAATTTTTTGTTTTCACTTTAGTTGAAAAGGGTTGAATGTCAAGTACCTAAATCGGGTCTTGTAGGGAGCACATAGAATGTCCGNNCACTGGACTTAGGATCCAGCTCTGGCGACAGAGTGGGAGTTCAAGTCTCCCCTCTCGCACCAAATCTCATGCTTCCACGAGCGATCTTCAGAATCGAATGTACAATCGGGTGTAGCGGCCGCGGGCTTCGGATGGCCGGATGGCGCGGAAAATGCAGAGTGCCTTGGGAAAAGTTCCTTGAGGCACTTTATTATTGGTTTAGAAAGGTGTGTGGTTATGAAAGTGACTGTCGAGGATCAAAGCAGCGTCAAAAAAGTGTTGCACATCGAAGTGCCCCAGGAAACAGTGGTTTCCGAGATCAACAAGGCGTACGCAGAGCTTAAGAAAACGGCCAAAATCAAAGGGTTTCGTCCCGGCAAGGCGCCGCGGTCCGTTTTGGAGCGCATGTATCGCAAAGATGTTCACGCCGATGTATCCGCCAAACTGATTCAGGATTCGTTTATCGAGGCCATCCAGCAGACCGGCCTCAACATCGTCGGCTCACCGGAAGTCGACCCGCCGGAACTCAAGGATCAAAGTGCCTACGCCTTTGACGCCAAGGTGGAGATTCGGCCCGAGATCAACGATATCAGTTACAAAAACCTCAATCTCACCAAGAGCAAGTACGGGGTCAGTGACGAGGAGCTCGACGTGCAGTTGAAGCTGCTGCAGCGGAACATGGCCAAGCACAACAAGGTCGAGGAGGCGCGTCCGGTGGCCGTCGGTGACGTGGCGGTCATCGAGTACGAGGGTTACAAGGATGGTCAACCCCACGAAGCGACTCCAAAAACCGATAACTTTGTCGTCAAGCTCGGCGAAGGAAAGGTGGTCAAGGATCTGGATGATGGCATCGTGGGAATGCAGGTCGGCGAGGAACGGGAGATCCCGGTCACTTTCCCGGACGACTATTTCGGCAAGGAGCTTGCCGGGCAGCAGATCCTGTTCAAGGTCAAACTCAGCGAGATTCGCGAAGAGGTCCTGCCCGAGATCGACGATGCACTGGCCAAGAGCCTGGGGGATCAATTCGAATCTCTGGAGATGCTGAAGGACAAGATCCGGGAAAATCTGCAGAATGGATATGACAAGCGGATCGAACAGGAGCTCAACGAACAGATTTTCACCCAACTGCTCGATCAGACCCAGTTCGAGGTTCCCGATACCATGGTCACCTCCGAATTGGACCATATCATCCAGGATGCCGAGCGTTCTTTCGAATACAGCAATAAATCCATGGAGGAACTCGGGATTACACGGGAATCCATGGCCGAGAAATATCGTCCGGTGGCCGAAAAGCAGGTGCGTCGGCATTTGATCCTCTCCAAGCTCATCGACCAGGAAAAGCTCACGCTGGGCGACGAGGAGATGGAGGCCGGACTGCAGGAGATGGCCCAGATGTATCGTCAGCCGGTGGAAAGCATCAAGGCGTTTTACAAGCAGGATCCCAACAGTCTGGCATTTTTTGAGCACACCTTGCTTGAAAAGAAGGCGTTGAAGCTTATCATTGATTCTAACGCGGTTCAGGAGGTCGATCCCACCGGCCAGCAGGCCACCGACGAGGTGGCCGGCGCCTCGGAATCTAAGAGCTCTTGATCTCGTTGGGATTGGCGCTATAATTAAAACAATGAGACAGCCGAATCGGACGGCATCGGCCCGGAGGCCGAGGCCGATGCAACGTACAGGCTGAAAGGAGTGTTAGCGTGACGGTCATTCCAATGGTCATCGACCAAACCAGTCGTGGCGAACGGGCTTACGATATCTATTCCCGTTTGCTCAAGGATCGAATCATCTTTCTGGGGACCCCCATCAACGACGAGGTGGCCAACCTTCTGATCGCCCAGTTGCTTTTTCTGGAATCCGAAGACCCGGACAAGGATATCAATTTTTACATCAATTCACCCGGAGGATCGGTCACGGCCGGATTGGCGATCTATGATACGATGCAATATATCAAACCGGATATCGCCACGGTCTGCATCGGCCAGGCCGCTTCCATGGGGGCCTTGCTGCTGGCCGCCGGTACGGCCAAAAAGCGTTATTCGCTACCCAATTCCCGCATCATGATTCATCAACCTATGGGCGGCGTTCAGGGGCAGGCATCAGACATCGAAATTCAGGCCCGTGAGATACTGCGCATGCGCGAGACACTCAACAAGATTTTGAAGGAACACACGGGCAAGGATC
>DHGT01000045.1:0-7203 GCA_002402905.1 Desulfatitalea sp. UBA4791
GGAGCCAATATGGGGCGGTCGAGCCACTCCGAAAGCGAAATTAGTGCTTCGAACCTCCGACCAGTTGGCGGCAAGTTGAAAAATTCGCTCCAAAATTGGAAACTTGAGGAATTCAACCTCAATTCAAACCTCTCCAACTATAGCTCCGCTTGGTGGGTTACAAAATCTGTACCCACTCAAAGGACGAATAGCGTTTGCTGACAATGAAGCTGCGGCGAGACAGACCTTACCACACAGGTTGATTTCTATGCCTTGCTATCGTTCGATTTTTCCGGCAGCCATTTGTCGTTTTTTCAATCTGTTCAATTGATTGCAGCCGATTCTAAATGACCGCTTATTCAACACTTTTTATTGGTGCCTGTCAATAATATGGTTATGGGATTTGTGATTTTTCGCAGGTAGGCTGGGATATTAAGGAGGAATGGATTGAGTTGAAGAGACCGGAAACCCGCCGAACGGGTTTCCGGGGCCGCATGCTTGATTGTTCGGTTAAGTGTCTTTAACAACGATCCTGCCTTTGTTGAGTTCGAGTATCCGCTCTCCAATGCCTTTGATCTTCGTTAAGTCTTCGGGGTTTTTGAACGGGCCGTTTTTATCCCGGAAATCGACGATGCGTTGCGCATAGGCTTTGCCAATGCCTTCCAGAGTCATCAGTTTTTCCACATTCGCGGTATTAATGTTCACGATTCCCAGTTCCTCGGAAATGGCAGGAACCGCCCACGACATCACCAAAGCCATCGTCAACATCGTTGCAAAGATCATAGTCGCCCTTTTCATTCAGCCTCCTTTTCTGGTTTAATCTCTTTCTCGCAGTGATTTTCTTGCGCTTTCCGGACGCACCCTATTGCGCGGCCTATTTGGCAATAAAAAATTTTGTGGTCAATACTAAAAAAGTCGGTACTTTTTGTGGTACTAAATTACGTAGTATTGCCAAAATGATCAATTTTTGGTGCTTTTATAATCCATATTATCAGTGTGATATAATTTTTTATGCGTTTTCGTCAAAAAATATAACTATATGACATAAGCCTATAATTATGGGGAGGCCCACGACGATTTTTTTTGAAAATTTGATGATTATTTGGCCCCAATAGCAAATAGAAGAGCCTTTCGCGCAAAAATTCATTTGCAGGTACCGCTGTAGAAATGATTCAGGGCATCTTCAAAAGAGATCCAGGTGTCATGCCGGCGACCATCGGAATGCTGATTTTTAAATGATGCGGGGACTTTTTCAAATTATCGTGCGTTTGGACTTGCCAAAAGAAAGAACGTCGGTTATATGTCATATTTTTTAATCAAATCAATGTAATATGGTTGATTTATGAACGCTAAACCCTTGATTGCCGTTGTGGGCATGTCGGGCGTGTTTCCCAAGGCAATCGGCCTTTCCATGTTTTGGGACAATGTCGTCAAAAAGGTGGATGCAACGGTCGAGATTCCGGACAAACGTTGGCCGGTTGCAGCGGATTGGACGCTTGGGGGCGCCCCTGTTGCGGACCAAGCCTATTGCCGGCGTGCCTGTTTGATCCAGAATTTCAGCTTTGACGCGGACCGTTTTTTTAGGGATGAACGCCTATATGGCGAGTTAGAACCGCTGCACCAGTGGGTGTTGCATGCGGTCGACGATGCTGTCCGCCAGTGCAGCCTAGATGCCATCAACAAACAGCGGATCGGCACCATTCTGGCGGCCATCGCTTTGCCCACGGCAGCCTCCTCCGCGATGACCAGCCGGCTGTATGGCGATCGATTATTGAATTCGATAACGCCCAATATTGATAAAACTGTAAAAAGTCGCAGAAGCGTCATGCCGGAGAACGCCGGCATGCAGAACCTATTGAAAATACTGGATCCCGGCGTTCGCCGGGATGACAGGAATAGCGAATTTCGGACTTTTCACGAGACTGTCAAAAACGTATCCGGTTTAAAATTTTTCGGTGGTCAACCTATAGGCTCCCGCATCGTCAGCGCCCCGGCGGCCCTGGTCGCCCGTGCCTTTGATTTTGGAGGCGGGACCTTTACCCTGGATGCGGCTTGCGCCTCATCGATTTATGCCGTCAAGTTAGCCTGCGACGAGTTGCAGGCGTTTCGGGCCGATGCCATGATCGCCGGCGGCGTCTCGGGCGCCGACACGGTATACACGCAAATCGGCTTCAGCCAGCTGCGGGCCTTGTCGCGGTCCGGCCGCTGCGCGCCTTTCGATGACTCGGCCGACGGCCTGCTGGTGGGCGAAGGGGCCGGCATCCTGGTGTTGAAACGGCTGGACGACGCCCTGCGTGACGGCGATACGGTGTATGGAGTCATCCATGGCATCGGGCTGTCCAACGACATGCGCGGCAACCTGCTGGCGCCCGATTCCGAGGGCCAGCTGAGGGCCATGCGCAGCGCGTATGCGGCCGCCGGCTGGCAGCCCTGGGAGGTGGATTACATCGAATGCCACGGCGCAGGCACGCCGGTGGGAGATGCAACGGAACTCAAGAGCCTGCGCGAGCTATGGCGGGACGCGCCGGACGATCACGGTCCTTGCGGCATCGGGTCTGTGAAATCCATGATCGGCCATCTGCTTACCGGGGCCGGCGCGGCCGGCATGATCAAGACCTTGCTGGCACTTTATCACGGCACCCTGCCCCCCTCCCTGAAATTCGAAAAGCCGGGCGCAAACAGCCCCCTGATCGGTGCACCGTTCCACGTTCAAACCGAACCCGTCGACTGGCCGCAGGACCCTGCGGGCAGACCGCCCCGGGCGGCGGTGAGCGCCTTTGGTTTTGGCGGTATCAACGGGCACGTTCTTTTCGAAAAGTGGGATGCCAAAAGAGCCGTCAAATCGTTGCCGAGGCCGGCAAACGGCTCTGGGGCGCTATCCAGGCGTAACGACATCGAGGTGACGGGCGTGGCCCCTGCGCCGTGCGATATCGCCATCGTGGGCATGGAGGTCGCTCTCGGCCCCCTCGCCTCTCGAACAGCATTCCAGCATGCTGTTTTCAATGGTAAGCAGGCGTTGATCGACCCTCCTCAAACGCGCTGGCGCATCCCCGAGACGTTTGCCGAACTCAATGGAAAGCCATTGCCGTCTGGCGGCTTTATCGCCGAAGTCATTGTGGAATTGGGCGAATTTCAAATTCCGCCCGGTGAAATCCCCGACATTCTGCCCCAACAATTGCTGATGCTCAAGGTCGCGGCCGGGGCCATGGGAGACGCCGGGCTGCCCTTGCGCCAGCCGCGCGTCCGCATGGGTGCGATCATCGGCATCGGATTCGATTACGAGGCCACCAATTTCCACCTGCGCTGGGTCCTGCCCGAGTGGGTGCGCCGCTGGCGGGAAGAACGTGGTGTGCGGATCGATGGTCGCCTCGATGATCAACGAATAGACGCATGGCTGATCGAAGCCAGGGACAGGTGCGGACCGCCGTTGACGCCGACACGGACCCTGGGCGCATTGGGCGGCATCGTGGCGAGCCGCATCGCACGGGAATTCCGCTTCGGCGGGCCATCCTTCGTCGTCTCCGCCGAGGAGGCCTCGGGCCTGCGTGCCGTGGAGATGGCCGTGCGCATGTTGCAATCCGGCCAAACGGACGCCATGCTGGTGGGCGCCGTGGACCTGAACTGCGACGAACGCAATCTGGCGACGCGGTTCTCTCCCCAATCGTTCAGCGTCGGCAGCCGAATTCATTCATTTGACCGGAGTGCCGACGGCACCCTGCCGGGAGAAGGGGCCGCGGCCCTGGTGCTCAAACGCTTGGCAGACGCCAAGGCCGACGGCGACCGCATCTACGCCGTGATCAAGGGCATTGCCGGCGCGCATGCCGGAGGAGGCGATGCGGCCGACGGTCGGACCGCCGCGTACGATCGTTCGCTGTCCCAGGCGGTCTCCGAAGCCGGGGTTTCAGCCCCCCAAATCGGCCTGGTGGAAACCCATGGCAGCGCCATCCCCGCAGAAGATGACCTCGAAGCCGACGCGCTTCATCGTTTTTTTACCGGCCGTCTCAAGGAAAAAGGCCGCGCCATCGCGGTGGGCACCCTCCAACCCATCGTGGGCCACACCGGGGCCGTTGCGGGTTTGGGCTCCCTGGTCAAGGCCGCTCTTTCCCTGCATCATTGTCTTTTGCCAGCCATGCCCCATTTCCAGGCGCCCCGCAGCGACCACTGGCGCGGCGGACCGTTTCACTTTCCACGGCAGACGGTTTTCTGGACCCGGAACCGCAAGGATGGCCCCCGGCATGCCTGTGTCGCGAGCATGACCGCGGACGGCAACTGCATGCAGGTTGTCTTGGGCGAAGCCGAAGCGCAGGGTCGCTATCAAGAGATGCCAGACGTTCGGGTCCAGCGGCCCATGGGCGCCCTGCCCTATGGCCTCTTCCTGATCAGGGGCATGGATGCGGCGGATGTACTGCAGCGGCTGGACCTTCTGCATGATCGCGTGGATGGCCTGCGGCGGGCGGAAGGCCAACCCGCGGAGGCCATCATGGAAACGTTGGCCTACCAGTGGCATTGCCAGCAACCGGCCGCGCCGAAATCTGGGCACGCCGTCGCCATGGTGGCCGCTTCTCCGGACGACCTCCTCGACTCGATCCAGGAGGCGCGCTCCGCCGTGCGTTCCGGCGCACACCGCCAGATGGGCGCGCGCGGCGGTCTCTGTCACTTTCCGGAAGAGCGGCGCGGCGGTGGTCAGTTGGCCTTCGTTTTTCCCGGTTCGGGCAACCACGAGGTGGGCATGGGCCGCACCCTTGGAGTCCATTGGCCGGAGGTGCTGCAAGCCATGGACGCCGGAACGGACCGGCTGCACGACCAGATGCTGCCCCATCTCTATGACCCCCGCCGCATCGATTGGCCCGATGGGTGGCAGGCGGAAAGCTACCGGGCCATCGCGTCCGATCCCCTGCACATGATCTTCGGCCAGGTGATCTTCGGGGTGCAGATGGCCCGTTTGCTGAAAAAATTTCTCCCCCGGCCCGATGCCGCCATCGGCTATAGCCTGGGAGAGTCCGCCGCGCTCTTCGGCCTGGGCGCCTGGCCCGATCACGGTCAAATGCTGGAACGGCTGGCCGCCTCGGACCTGTTCAAAACCGAACTCTCCGGCCCCTGTCGCGCCCTGCAGCAGGCCTGGGGGCTTCCAACAGACCCACCGGTGGATTGGCGCGTGGCGGTGGTCAACCGGCCGGTCGATCAGGTCGACCGCGCCATTGCCGAGACGCCCCATGTGCGCCGACTGATCATCAACACCCCCAACGAGTGCGTGATCGGCGGCCTGGCCGGCCAGATCCAGAAGGTCGTTGCCACCCTCAAATGCGAGGCGCTCTACCTGGACGGCGTGGTCACCGTCCATTGCGATGCAGCCCGGCCCGTGGCCGACGCCTACCGGGCATTGCACCATTTCCCCGAGGCCAAACCGGTGGATGGAGTGAGATTTTACAGCTGCGCGCGCGCCCAAGCTTATACGGTCACGCCCGATGCGGCCGCCGACGCCATCCTGGCCCAGGCCCTTCACGGCTTCGATTATCCCCGCACCATCGAACAGGCTTACGCTGACGGGGTGCGCATCTTTGTGGAAGCCGGACCTCAATCCTCTTGCACCCGCATGATCCGTCAGATTCTCGGTGACCGCCCCCATCTGGCCGTCTCCGCCCATGTGCGCGGCGAGGATGAATGCCTGACCCTGCTCAAATGTCTGGGCACCCTGGCGGCGGCCGGTGTGGCGGTCGATCTGGATGCCCTCTATGGCTACCCGGAGAATTATTTCAAGGCCGGTAAAAAGCCGAGCGACACGGCCATACGGGTGACGGTGGGCGGACCGCCCATCACCCTTCCGCCGCTGCCGCGGGTAGCCGACGCCGCCGAACCCCAAGCAGCAGCGGCAGCCGTTAACGTGGTCGATCGGACAATGCCCAGGCCTGGTGTTTCCAAGCCGGACGCCCCGGAAGGTGCGGCCGCCGCAGCTTCGAGCGCTTCCATTACATTATCAAACGACGCCCAGGCGCAGGAATTGTCCGGCATGCTCGCCGAGCTCAACGCCAACGTGGCTGCCATGGCCCGCGCCCACCAGGAGTATCTTGAGCTCTCTCAGGAGATGACCCGCGAATTCGGCAAAGCCTTCGAGATGCAGAACACGCTCATGCGGGCCCTCGCCGGCCTTCAGGAGGGCACCACCGGTTCGGCGCCTCTGCCGCATCCTCCAGTGCCCCCTGAGCGTACGCCGGCGCCGGCAGCCTCGCCCGTCGCCTTTGACCGCAACCAGTGCATGGCCTTTGCCATCGGATCGGTGGGCGCGGTCCTGGGACCCGAGTTCGACGTGGTGGACACCTACAAGGTTCGCGTGCGGCTGCCTGGCGAGCCGCTGATGCTGGTGGACCGCATTGTATCGGTCGAAGGGGAGAAATGCAGCCTCGGATCGGGCCGCGTGGTCACCGAGCACGACGTGCTTCCCGGTGCCTGGTACCTGGACGGCGGCCGGGCGCCGGTATGCATCTCGGTGGAAGCCGGTCAAGCCGACCTCTTCTTGTGCAGCTACCTGGGCATCGATCATCAGGTCAAGGGCGACCGCAGCTATCGCCTGCTCGACGCCAAAATCCGATTCCACCGGGGCCTGCCGCGGCCCGGCGAAACCATTCGCTACGACATTCACATCGACCGATTCGTCAAACAGGGGCCCACCTACCTCTTCTTCTTCCGCTATGAAGGCCACATCGGCGACCAGCACCTGATCACCATGACCGATGGGTGCGCCGGGTTTTTCACGGAGGAGGAGGTACGCAACTCCGGCGGCATCATTCTCACCGACGAGGACCGCAGTCCGGCGGCCCGGGTCGACGGCGAGCCCTTCGAGTCCCTGGTGGCCGTGGGAAAAGAAGCCTACGATGACCGGCAGGTGGAAGCCCTGCGCAGCGGCCGCGTCGAAACCTGTTTCGGGGAACCATTTAAAGAGATTATCCTGCCGCCGGCCCTGCGCCTTCCCACCGGCAGAATGCGCCTGATCGACAGGGTGGTGGCGCTGGATCCCAAAGGCGGCCGCTGGGGGTTGGGCACCATCCGGGCCGAGGCCGACATTCATCCCGACGACTGGTTTCTCACCTGCCATTTCGTGGACGACAAGGTGATGCCCGGCACCCTGATGTACGAATGCTGCGCCCACACCCTGCGTGTGCTGCTGCTGCGCCTGGGCTGGATCACCGACCGCGCCGATGCCTGCTACGAGCCGGTCGTCGGCATTCC
>DHGT01000045.1:7216-17157 GCA_002402905.1 Desulfatitalea sp. UBA4791
TACAAGCCGGAACCCTATGTGATCGCCGATGCCCATATGTATGCCGACGGCCACTACATCGTCTTTTTCAAGGACATGTCCATGCAGATGAGCGGCGTGACGGCCCAAGAGATCCGCCGTTTCTGGCAAGCACGCGCAAAGGGTGCTGCCGCCGGACCGGTCCCGGCCACACCCAAGCCCGTCCTTTACACCCAGGCCCGGATCCTGGCCTTTGCCGTGGGCCGCCCTTCTGAGGCATTCGGCGACAAGTACCGGGTTTTCGACAGCGAAAGGCGCATCGCCCGCCTGCCCGGCCCGCCTTACTG
This sequence comes from Desulfatitalea sp. UBA4791, assembly GCA_002402905.1. GTDB lineage: Bacteria > Desulfobacterota > Desulfobacteria > Desulfobacterales > Desulfosarcinaceae > Desulfatitalea. Next base: position 7,522 of record DHGT01000045.1, read on the forward strand.
TTTCATGGACCGGGTCACCGCGGTGGAGCCCGAACCCTGGGTGGTGCGTGCCGACGGCTGGGTCGAAGCCCAGTATGATATGCCGGCCGACGCCTGGTATTTCGGGGCAGACCGCAGCGGTGTCATGCCCTTTTGCGTGCTGCTCGAAATCGCCCTGCAGCCGTGCGGCTGGCTGGCCGCCTACGCCGGATCGGCCCTGAAGAGCCAAAAGGATCTGAAATTCCGCAACCTGGGCGGCCAAGGCACGGTGCATGCCAATCTCCTTCCCGAAGATCAGATCCTGACCATGCGCACCCGCATGACCAAGGTCTCGGAAGCGGCCGACATGATCATCGAGCACTTCGATTTCGAGGTATGGGATGAGCGCGGCAAGGTCTACACGGGCAACACCTATTTCGGCTTTTTCACAGAGCAGGCGCTGGCCCAGCAGGTCGGACTGCGCGAGTCGGTGTTCAAGGCCGATCCCGCCGATATCGCAACGGCCCGGCGACATAGTTTCCCCGATGAACCACCTCTAATCCCCGATGAGGTAGCCGACGGTGTTCGCTACCGGCCCGAGGGGTTGTCCCTGCCCGCCAAGAGCCTGCTCATGATCGATGCCATCGAGGTCTTCAATTCCAACGGCGGCCCCCATGGCCTGGGGTTTGTACGCGGATCCAAGAAGGTCGATCCGTCCGAATGGTTCTTCAAAGCCCATTTTTACCAGGACCCGGTCTGCCCCGGCTCTCTGGGTGTGGAATCGTTTCTGCAACTGGTCAAGTTTGCGGCGATGCAGCGCTGGCCCGAACTTAACGATAGCCACAGGTTCGAAACACTATGCGGGCAATCCCACGATTGGCAGTACCGCGGCCAGGTGGTACCTGCCAATAAAATGGTGCAGGTGGATGCGGTCATCACCCGTATTGAGGAGGGGGACGAACCGGTCGTCATGGCCGACGGCTGGTTGCATGTGGATGGGATTTGCATATATAAGATGAAGGATTTTGGGGTGAGGCTGGCGAGATTGTAATTGGGGTTGGGGGGCTTTGGTGGTGTGGGGGCGGGGTTTATCCCCGCCCGTCAATATGAATATTAATTTTATCAAGCTATCGGTATTTATTCATGTTTTACAATAAGGTCAGGCTTGCCGGTTTCGGCTATGAACTGGCGCCCAATGTGGTGACCTCCGAGGATTTGGAGCACCGGTTGGCGCCCCTCTATGAAAAGCTGCATCTACAGCCCGGACAGCTCGAAGCGCTCACCGGCATTGCGGAGCGACGCTTCTGGGATGTAGGTTTTCGGCTTTCCGAAGGGGCCATCATTGCCGGCCGGAAGGCGTTGGCCGCGGCGCAGGTCAGCCCCCAGCAGGTCGGCATGCTGATCTACGGCGGGGTGTGCCGCGAAAACCTGGAACCGGCCACGGCCTGTGCGGTGGCCGATGGGTTGGGCGTCGCACCCAACACCCAGATTTACGACGTCTCCAATGCCTGCCTGGGCGTGCTCAACGGCATGGTGCAGGTGGCCAACGCCATCGAACTGGGCCATATACGGGCCGGCCTGGTGGTCTCCTGCGAAGCGGCCCGCGAGATCGTGGAAAGCACGATCCGGCGCATGCTCGCCGCGCCGGACATGACCATGTTCAAAGACACCATCGCCACCCTTACCGGCGGATCGGGCGCCGTGGCGGTGGTGCTGAGCGACGCCGACCTGGCGCCGGAAGGACATCGGCTCTTGGGCGGCGTGGCCCGCAGCGCCACCCAGCACCATCGCCTGTGTACGTGGGGCCCCACCGGCGGTTTTCCCAGCGGCGGGCCGCTGGTCATGAAGACCGATTCGGTGGGTGTGTTGCAAAACGGCGTCACCCTGGGCATCGAGACCTTTGAGGCCTTTCGGCGGGAACTCTCCCTGCCGCCGAGCAAACCGGACAAAGTGGTCTGCCATCAGGTGGGGGCCGCACACCAGCGCACCATCCTGGAGGCCTTCGGCATCGACGAATCCAGGGATTTCACCACGTTTCGCTTTCTGGGCAACATCGGCACCGTGTCGCTGCCCATCACAGCGGCCATCGCGGACGAGCGCCATTTCTTTGAACGAGGCGATCTGGTGGGGTTTTTGGGGATCGGCAGCGGGTTGAACTGCCTCATGCTGGCAGTGGATTGGTAACGGCAGGATACTCTCGATGAATCGAAACGATTTCGCGGATCTCTACCCTTTTGAATCCCATTTCATGCGCATCGACGGGCTGCGCTACCACTACCTGGACGAAGGTCGAGGCGCGCCGTTGCTCATGCTGCACGGCAATCCGACCTGGTCGTTCTACTTCCGGCGCCTGGTATCGGCCTTCCGGGGCCACTATCGCGTGATCGTGCCCGACCACATGGGCTGCGGACTGTCCGACAAGCCGGACGAGACCCGGTACGACTTCAGGCTGCAAAGCCGCATCGAGGATCTGGATGCGCTGATGACCCGCCTGGCCCCGGATCAAAAGCTCACCCTCGTGGTCCACGACTGGGGCGGCATGATTGGCCTGGGTTGGGCCGTGAATCACCTGGAGCGCATCGACCGGCTGATCGTCATGAACACGGCCGGCTTCTTCCCGCCCAATGGCAAGACGCTCCCGCAACGCTTGCGGCTGCTCCGCACGCCCAATCCCATCACGGATCGGGCCGTGCTGCACCTGAACCTGTTCGCCCGCGCCGCGATCCACATGGCCCCCCGGCGTCGACTCGAACCCAAAGTGCGGGCCGGTTTGCTGGCGCCTTACGACACGCCGCACAACCGCCTGGCCACGCTGAAATTCGTCCAGGATATCCCCCTGAGCCCCCGGGATCCCAGCGGCCCCATCGTAGCACGGGTCGACGGCCAACTCGAACGCTTGACCCAACGGCCGGTGCTGCTCATCTGGGGGGCGCATGACTTTGTGTTCGACCGTGCCTATTTCGACGAATGGCGGCGCCGGGTACCCCACGCCGAAGCCCATTGGCTGACAGAGGCGGGTCACTACCTGCTCGAAGATGCGCCGGATACCATCATCGGCCTGATGCAGAAGTTTTTGCGTTAAAACCCCCAAAGGCGAGGGTAAAACCCCCCCGACGAACTTTAGACGAACAGATAAATGGACGACATCAAGGAAAATCCCGACCTCAAGCGATCTGAAGCCGATCCCCAAACCGTGAATGTGGCCCTGTATCTGAAAACCATGGCCCGCATTCAGCCCTACCGGCGGGCGGTGGTCTATCCGGCATCGCGCGATTACAACGGCCGGGTGGCTTACAGCCATCTCACCTTCCGGCAGCTCGACCGCGAGTCGGACTGCTTTGCCCACGGCCTGGAGGCGGCCGGCATCCGGCGGGGCACGCGCACCATCCTCATGGTACGGCCAAGCCTGGAGCTGTTTGCCATCATTTACGCCATGCTCAAGGTGGGGGCCGTCTTCGTGATGGTCGATCCCGGCATGGGGGTACAACGCATGCTGGCCTGCCTGAAGGAGAGCCGGGCCGAGGCCCTCATCGGCATACCCCCGGCCCATGTCCTGAGAACCCTGCAACCCAAATATTTCAAAGGCATCCGAAAAGTGGTGACCATCGGCCGCCGCTGGTTCTGGGGTGGTTTGACCTTGAAGGATATCCGCCAGTTGCCGTGGCAACCGTACACCATCGCCGATACCCGACGGGACGAAACGGCCGCCATCCTCTTTACCACCGGCTCCACGGGTGCAGCCAAGGGTGCCATCTACACCCACGGCATTTTCGATGCCCAGGTGCGGCTGATCAAGTCCCAGTTCGGCATCTCCCCGGACGAGATCGACTTGCCGACCTTCCCCCTTTTCTCTCTGTTCGACGCGGCCCTGGGCATGACCGCTATCATTCCGGACATGGATCCCACCCGGCCGGCCCACGTGAACCCCGACAAAATTATCGAGGCCGTGCTCAACCATGGCGTCACCAACATGTTCGCCTCTCCGGCCCTGCTCAACCGGGTGGGGCGTCACGGCCAGGAAAACAACATCAAGCTGCCTTCACTGAAGCGCATCATCACCTCCGGGGCGCCGGTATCGCCTGACAACCTGGCCCGTTTTACGACCCTGCTGGAGGAGGATGCCGAGATCCACACCGGGTACGGCGCCACCGAGGCCATGCCGGTTTCGTCGTTCGGAAGCAAGCAGATCCTCGGCGAAACGGCCCGGTTGACCGAACAGGGGTTCGGCATGTGCGTCGGCCCGCCGATCCAGTCCCTCGCCGTGCAGATCATCAAAATTACGGATACGCCCATCGAATCCTGGTCCGACGAGCTGTTGGTGCCCGACGGCGAAATCGGTGAAATTGCGGTTTACGGCGATATTGTGACCCAGGGCTATTTCGATCGGCCGTTGGACGACAAGCATTCCAAAATTGAAGACGGCCAGCGCTTCTGGCATCGCATGGGCGACCTGGCCTGGAAGGATAAAAAAGGTCGCATCTGGTATTGCGGCCGCAAAGCACACCGGGTGATCACGCCTTACGGTACGTTGTTCACCATTCCCTGCGAGGCGATTTTCAACAACCACCCGGCCGTTTTCCGCAGCGCACTGGTGGGCGTGGGACAGGCACCGAGACACCGCGCGGTCATCTGCATCGAACTCGAGCCCGAACACCGGCATGCCGACCAGCAAGCGATCGTCAAAGAGCTGCAGGAAATGGCCGCGGCCAATCCCCAGACCGAAAAGATCGACACGTTTCTTTTTCACCCGGGCTTTCCGGTGGATATCCGGCACAATTCCAAGATCTTCCGGGAGAAGCTGGCGGATTGGGCGCGCAACAAGTTGGGTTAATTACGCTGAGCGGATGGATATGGATTCGAATCAGACGGTTTTGGTTACTGGCGGGGGCGGATTTCTGGGTCGTGCCATCGTGCGGATGCTCGTTGACCGGGGAGACCGGGTGCGCAGCTTCTCGCGGCGGCGATATCCGGAATTGGACCGGCTGGGCGTTTCCCAGCAGAGCGGCGATCTGGGCGATGCAGATGCGGTCCGGCGCGCCTGCCGGGGCGTGGCGGCAGTCTTTCATGTGGCGGCCAAACCCGGGGTTTGGGGCCCCTACGAGGCTTATTACCAGGCCAATGTCCAAGGGACGCTCAACGTCATCGCGGCATCCCGGGCGGAGGGAGTCCAACGCCTAATCTATACCAGTTCGCCCAGCGCGGTCTTCGACGGCCGGGACATGGAAGGGGTGGACGAATCGGTGCCCTATCCGACCCACTACGAGGCCCACTATCCCAAGACAAAAGCATTGGCCGAGCAGGCCGTGCTCGATGCGGCCCGGAACGGGTTGCCGGCCATCGTTCTGCGGCCCCACCTCATTTGGGGGCCCGGCGACAACCATCTCGCGCCCCGGCTCTTGGCGCGGGCCGCGAGGCTGAGGCGGATCGGATCCGGCGACAACAAGGTCGACACCATTTACATCGACAACGCGGCCAAAGCCCATCTGCTGGCCGAGCGGCGATTGGCTCAAAGTCCGGAGCTCTCCGGTCGCATCTATTTCATCAGTCAGGATGATCCCATCCCGTTGTGGGAGATGGTCGATCACATTCTGGCCGCCGGTGGATTGCCGCCTGTCAGGAAAAGCATCTCCCCGGCCCTGGCCCGATTCGCCGGCACGCTGTGCGAGGCCCTGTTTCACCTGTTGCGGATCAAAAGCGAGCCGCCCATGACCCGCTTCGTGGCCAACGAGTTGGCCACAGCCCATTGGTTCGACATTTCGGCGGCCAAGCGGGATCTGGGGTATCGGCCGCAGGTGAGCACCGAGGAGGGGTTGCGCCGGCTGGCGGGCTGGTTAAAAGCGCAAGTTTAGGTTTAGGTAGTGCCCGTCCAGAAAAACGCCGATATCGGGCCAATTGGCCATTTGTGGATGGGCACGGTGTATCAATCGGGTAGCAGGTCGTAGAAGTAGCACATCACATCCGACCGGGTCACGATGCCGATCAGGCGGCCGTCCTCCACGATGGGCAGCCGGCCGATATCCTGGCGGATCATGATTCTGGCAGCCTGCAAGGGGCTCACGCCCGGGTGGATGGTCTCCACCGGGTAACGCATGTAGGCTTTTACCGGAGATTTCATCCGGTTTTCTCCCCGCACCTTCTGAAAGTCGCGACGGGAAATCATTCCCACCAATCGGTCCCCTTCGGTCACGGGCAACCCGGTGCATCCCTTGGAACGCATGATTTTAGCGGCCTCTTCCATGGTGGCGGTGGGCTCCACCGTGACCACCGGAAAGGACATCAAATCACTGATTTGCACCGACGCCTGCTGGTTGCCTTCCACCAGGCTGGAAATCATTTCGATGATGGTATCCGGGTTGACGTGCTTCAACATGGCCGATCCGGCCCCGGGATGTCCGCCGCCGCCCATGCTTCGCATGATGTCGCCGATGTTGAGGCTTTCCACATCGCTGCGGCCGATCACCATGCATCGTTCGTTGTCCGGCAGGCAAAAAATGCCGAAGGCGGCATCCACGTTCATGATGTCGCGGTACATGTTCACCACCAGTGCCAAACCGCTCACATGGCCTTCGATGGGAAGCTTGCTGATGCTGATTCTGTAGCCGTTGATTTTCTGTCGCCGCGCCGACTGGAGCATCTCGAACAGGATGTCTTTCTGTTTTTCGCCATAGGCCGGGCGAAGAAACTTGCTCAAAATTTTCAAGTCCGCGCCCTGGGTGAGCAGATCACCGGCCGCATGGGCATCCTCGGCCGTGGTGTTCGTAAATGTGAGGTGCCCGGTATCTTCGTACAATCCGGCCAGGAAAAGGGTGGCCTGGATCGGTGTCAATTCGATCCCCTTCTCTTTCAGATAGCGCATCATCAGAGTGATGTTGGCGCCTACCGGTTCGATGCACTGCCAATCGGATCGAATCGGTTCGCTCGATGCATGGTGATCCCAGACCAGGACCTCCAGGTCCTTCATTTTTTGAAGGGCCTTGGCGTTGGGGATCCGGTGCCATTCGGCCGTGTCGACTACGATCAATCGGCTGGCGCCCTCGACCGACGGCGCCGGTTTCTCGCTCCACGGGAAAACGTCCTTGTGAAGCGACAGAAACGCCTTCACATTGGGGTTGATGGGTTTGGGGAGCAATGGTGAGGCGTCGGGATAGAGCAGCAACGCGGCCGTTACCGAAGCCACGCCATCGAAATCGGTGTTTTTGTGGGTCGTGATCAGTGTGGCCATGAAACCCATGAAAGGAAAATCGGTTAACGGTAAAATACTTTCAACAACGCAAGGCTTACATCGACCGTTGGCGATCAGACTTTAAGAGACCATGATCGATCCATGCGCGTATCGATCCTGCCACATGCCGATTGACAGGTGCCCGGATTTCCTCCATATAGACACTTTATGGCCGCGCCTGTCAACAGCAACCGGCGTCATTGCCACGCATATCAAGAACACGGGGATGTCACCCGATGAAAAAATTCATCATTTCGGTTTTGGGAAAAGACCGGCCGGGCATCATCGCCGCAGTCACCCGGGTCCTGTTTGAAAACGAGTTCAATATCGAGGACGTCAGCCAGACCATTCTGCAGTCCCAGTTTTCGGGCATCTTCATCGTTACCGGGCCTGACGCCACCGATCCGGGGAGGCTGTGCGGCGCCTTGCAGGCCGGCACCAGCGCCATGCAGATGCATTACCATGTCCGGGAAATGGACCCCGCGCCCTTCACCTGGACCGCGTGCGCCTGTGAATCTTTCGTGATCACCACGCGGGGACCGGACCGCAAGGGGCTGGTGGCCCAGATCACGGCCGTGCTGGCCAGGCACAATGTCAATGTCACCCAACTCGAGGCCGTGTTCAGGGGCGGCAGCGAACCCGGAAAAAACATGATGATTTACGAAGTGGATATTCCCCTGGACATCGATCTGCAACAGCTGCGCGCAGACCTGAAAGAAAAGGGAGCGGAGTTGCAGCTCGAGGTCAACATCCAGCACAAGAACATCTTCGAGGCCATGAACCGGGTGTAACTCGTGCCCATCCACAAGTGTCCAATTGGCCCGATATCGGTTAAATTTTTCGCGCGCCTTGATCTCGACCCAATTTGCCTATTTGTATACGGGCACTGACTATAAGGACGATCATGCCATGCTCAGCCATAGTGAAATTTTATCTGTTTTGGATATGTTGCGCGACGAACACCTCGACCTGCGCACCGTCACCCTGGGCGTCAGCCTGTTGAATTGCGCCAGCGACGACCTGAAACGTTTCAATGACAAGATCTACGATCGTATCGTGCGCAAGGCCGAGCATCTCGTTCGCACCTGCGACCTGATCGGCGAAAAATACGGCATTCCGGTGGTCAACAAGCGGGTTTCCATCAGCCCGATCGCCGTGGCCGCAGCCCCCTTCTCCAGCGAGCAGATGGTGGCCGTGGCCCAGATCCTGGATCGCGCCGCACACACGGTGAATGTCGATTTCATCGGCGGGTTTTCGGCCTTGGTGGAAAAGGGCATCGCGGCCGGAGACCGGGCCCTGATCGATGCCCTGCCCCAGGCCTTGACCCACACCGAGCGGGTGTGCGCATCGATCAACGTGGCCTCGACCCGGGCCGGCATCAACATGGACGCCATCTTGCTCATGGGCCGCCGGATCAAGGAAGCCGCCGAAATGAGTGCGGAAAAGGACGGCATCGCCTGCGCGAAACTGTGCGTTTTCGCCAATATCCCCCAGGATATCCCTTTCATGGCCGGCGCCTACCTGGGCATCGGCGAGCCGGACGCGGTCATCAATGTGGGGGTAAGCGGTCCGGGAGTGGTCAAAAAGGCCATCGACCGGGCGCTGGAAGGATCGCCGGCGCTGGATTTGCAGCAGCTTTCGGAACTGATCAAGCGCACGGCCTACAAGGTGACGCGGGCCGGCGAATTGATCGGGCGCGAGGTCGCCGAACGGCTGGGCGTGCCTTTCGGCGTGGTCGACCTTTCCCTGGCACCCACTCCCAACGTGGGCGACAGCGTGGGAGAAATATTCCAAAGCCTGGGCATCGGCCACATCGGCATGCCCGGCAGCACGGCAGCCCTGGCCCTGCTCAATGACGCCGTCAAAAAGGGAGGCGCCTTTGCCAGCTCCAACGTCGGGGGCCTGAGCGGTGCTTTCATTCCGGTGAGCGAGGACTTGAACATTTCCGAATCGGCCCGCGCCGGCCACCTGTGCCTGGAAAAGCTCGAAGCCATGACCAGTGTCTGCTCGGTGGGATTGGATATGGTCGCCCTGCCGGGAGATACCTCGGCCGAAACCCTGGCGGCGATCATTGCCGATGAAATGGCCATCGGGGTCATCAATCGCAAAACCACGGCCGCGCGTCTCATTCCCGTGCCAGGCAAACGGGCGGGCGACAACGCCTATTTCGGCGGATTGCTGGGTGAATCGGTCATCATGCCGGTCAACAGTGCATCCGGCGCCAACCTGTTTGTGAGGCGAGGGGGGTTGATTCCCTCGCCGATTCAGAGCCTCACCAATTAGCGCCCATCCACAAATGGCCAATTGGCCCGATATCGGCGTTGCACGAAAAATTTAATCCTCGGAATATCGCCCATATGCCTGCGATTAAATTTTTTGTGCGCCTTGATGTCGACCTGCACCACTATGCTGTTTTTCGCGTACTCGTACGCGTACTCGTTCTCGTACTCGATGGT
>DHGT01000045.1:17191-57859 GCA_002402905.1 Desulfatitalea sp. UBA4791
GTGGACTTATCGGGCATAGAATTATCTTTGCGCTTATGGGGATGAAACCCGCCCCTACGCCGCCGGTTTACGGCAACGGCCTGTAGACCATCCGAATCTCGTAGGGGCGGGCTTAACGCCCGCCCGAGACATCCATTTTAATAAATTTACGACATTGAGTCTTAAATTAATTTTGTTTTATTTCACGGTGATGACCGGGCAGTGGGCATTTAAAATCAGGTATTGGGCCGTGGAACCGAAAATCAGTTTGCCCACTTTGGAGCGTTTGCGAATGCCGATGGCGATCTCGTCGATCCCCTGCTCTTTGGCGTAGGCGACCAGATCTTCGTCCGGGGTCATGCCGCGCACCAGCAAGTGGGTTTCGCAGGCGATACCCTCTTTTTCCAGCTTTTCCTTGGCATTTTTCAATTCCAGTTCGAGCTGCTGGATCACCTTCTGCTCGTCTTCGGTGCCTTTTTCCATGGAGGCCACCAGATAGACCTTTGCATCCAGGGCCTTGGCGTGTTTGATGGCCACCCGCAATGCGGATCGCGATGCGCCGGAACCGTCGTAACAAACCATGATTTTCATGTTCGCTTCTCCTTTAAATTGGTTTAACTAACTGTTTTATATAATAGTAAAGATTTTATGAATCTTGGAACGATTCTTAATCGTAACCATCCGGCAGGGGATCGCAGTTGGCAATTGAAGCATTAATATCATATTTGTGGCCACTTGCATAGCAGTGGATTGGTACTACTTATTCCATGAAAACAGCAATGCCCCTACCGAAAGGAAGAGAAGGGTAAAGCCGGTCAGGACCATCAGCTCCGTTTGTACTTCGGCCAATCCTGCACCATCGTTCATAATCTTGCGCACGGCAGTTAAAAGGTGGGTCAGGGGCAACGCATCGGAAGCCATTCTAAGCCATCGGGGAGCGCCTTCCAGAGAGAACCATACCTCTGACAAAAACATCATGGGCCAGGTAATGAAGTTGAGTAAACCGTTGGCAAATTCCTCGCTGGTGCCCCTCGACGCGACGATGAGACCCAGGGCGGTCAGGCTCAAATTGCCCAGCATGAACACGATGGCCAGATCGAGGTAGGATCCTTCCACCTGAAAATCGAATATCAGATCACAGCCGGTCCATAGAATGGTCAGGGAAACGGCGATGACGAAAATCCGCGAGACCATCTGTGCGCTCAAATACTCGAAGGCGGTCAGCGGGGTGGCCTTGAGCCGTTTGAGCACGCCGTTCTTACGGTAGCGCACCACCACGAAGCCGACACCGTAAAGGGCCGAAAACATGATGTTCATGCCGATGACGCCGGGGAAAAACCAGTCGATGTAGCGAATGGGCCGGGCCGCGACCGAGGCCTGGCGGGCCAGCAGATCGGCGGTGTCGGGGTTTAAGTGGCCGGCGATCATCTTTTCCACGATGTAGCCTTTGGGGGCGGTATCGCTGACCCAATAGCGAAGCGGATCGGATCCCCCCTGAATCAGCATATCGATCTTGTGGTGTTTGAGCCGTTGCAGCCCCTCCTCCTGACTTTGAAACCCGATGTATTGAATGGGTTTGATGGCTTGCAGAACAGGCGGCACGCAGCTGTCCATCTGGCCGGTTTCTCCCGGTGGACAAGGGAAGACCCCCACCTTGAACTCCTTGCGGTCGTCACCTCCGAAAATGACGGCAAAACCGGCGAGCAACAGGAAAGGGAAAAGCAGATTCCAGCCGAAAGCCGCCTTGTCACGAAAAAACTCCCGGTTGCGCGATACGAAAATGGCCCACATGCGTTTGAAGTTCATGATCAATCTCTCAATTGCCGGCCGGTCAGATTTAAAAAGACGGTTTCCAGGGTCGGGTTCTGTACCTGCATGTCGGTGAGATCGATCCGTCGCTGCAGAAACGTCTCGATGGCCGTATTCATGTCCTTGACATGGATCGCCAGGCGCCCGTCCATGGACTCTGTTTCAAGGGCTATTCCGGCCAGCTTGTCCTGAACGGCTGTTTCCGGCAGGATAATCCGAACCCCCTGGGCATGATGCGAGATCAGCTCCTGGGGGGTTCCCTGGGCGATAATCCTGCCTTTGTCCACGACGGCCACGACGTCGCACAACTGTTGGGCCTCTTCCATGTAATGGGTGGTCAGGATGATCGTCTTGCCATCCTGTTTGACCCGATCGACGATGTCCCACAGATTACGTCGCGCCTGGGGGTCCAGGCCGGTGCTCGGTTCATCCAGGAAAAGCAGTTGCGGCTGATTGATCAATGCCAGGGCCAGCAACAATCGTTGACGCTGGCCTCCGGAAATTCTATCGTTAAGCTGTTTGCGAATGTCATCCAGGTGACACAGGTCGATCAGCGCTTCGATGTCATGGGCGTGGTGGTAAAGGGCGTGGAAGGTCTTCAGCGTCTCATGCACGGTCATGAACCCCATCAGGGCCGTCTGCTGAAACATGATGCCGATCTCTTCGCGGAATGAGGCGGCACGGGGTTTGCCCCGATAGCGCACCTCGCCGGAGCTGGGGGGGATGATATCCTCGATGATCTCGATGAGCGTGGTTTTGCCTGCACCGTTGGGACCGAGCAGTCCGAAACAGACGCCGGACGGGACCGATATGTCGAGGTGGTCCACGGCAGTTAATGATCCGTAATGTTTCGAAACGTCGATCGCTTCAATGATAGGGGGACCGCTCATACCACGCCAGTGCCGTTTAGGGTTGCCATACGTCTATTCCATCTTGCCAAGGGAGGTAAAACAAATGAACAAGACCTTGTTCCGCGCCATGGTCGTTGAAGAGACCGCCGACCATCGGTATACCAGCAGTATCCAGTCCCGAGCGGTGTCTGATTTACCCAAAGGAGAGGTATTAATCAAGGTGCATTATTCGTCGCTGAACTATAAGGATGCCCTCTCGGCCAACGGCAACAAGGGCGTCACGCGACGATATCCTCACACCCCGGGGATCGATGCGGCCGGAGAGGTGGCCGACAGCACGAGTGACGATTTTGCCATCGGCGAACCGGTCCTGGTCACCGGGTACGACTTGGGCATGAACACCTCCGGCGGGTTGGCGGAGTATATCCGCGTACCGGCCGGCTGGGTGGTCCGTTTGCCCGAGGGCATGAGCCTCAAACAGAGCATGACCTATGGAACGGCGGGTTTTACGGCCGCCCTGAGCCTGCTCAAACTCGAAGAGAGCGGCATTGCACCCCAAAGCGGCGATATCCTGGTCACCGGGGCCAGCGGTGGGGTGGGCAGCCTGGCCGTGGGCATTCTGGCCGCAGCCGGCTATTCGGTGGTGGCCGCTTCGGGTAAGGCAGCGGCCACTGATTTGCTCACCCGCCTGGGCGCCAAGGAGATCCTGGGACGCAACGCGGTCATCGACACTTCCGGCAAGCCGTTGTTGCGCACGCGATTTGCCGGGGCCATCGATACGGTGGGCGGTGATATCCTCTCGTTCGCATTGCGATCGGTCCAATACGGCGGGGCGGTCACCTGCTGCGGCAACGCGGCCTCTCCGGAACTGCACCTCACGGTCTACCCCTTCATCCTGAGAGGCATCAGCCTGTTTGGCATCGATTCGGCCGAATGTCCCATGCCGCTGCGCAAAGCCGTTTGGGAACGTCTGGCCGGCGACTGGCATCTGAGCGACTTGGACAACCTGACGACGGAGATCACCCTGGAAGCGGTCCCCGAGCATTTCGATGCCATGCTCAAGGGGGAACATATGGGGCGTTGCGTTGTGAAAATTCAACCGTGATGAACGTGATTTTTTAGATATGTTTGATTTTGATAACGTCCTCGACAGATCGAGTTCGGACAGCCACAAGTGGCAAAAGTACCGCGGTCGGGACATCATCCCCATGTGGGTGGCCGATATGGATTTTCCATCGCCACCGGCCATCGTCGATGCACTCCGCCGCAGAGTCGATCACGCCATATTCGGATATGGCAGCCCTTCGCCGCAACTCAAGGAGGCTGTCATTGCCTATCTCCACGAGAACTATTCCTGGGATGTCTCCAGGGAGTGGATCGTATGGCTCCCCGGCCTGGTCACGGGTCTGAATGTGGCCTGCCGCAGCTGGGGCCGGTCGGGCGCCGGCATCATGACCGCCCTGCCCGTCTATCCGCCCTTTTTGACGGCACCGGGACTCGCCGGCAAGCGACTCAGGACCACCCGGCTCTTTTTCGAAGACCAGCACTGGCAATTCGATTGGGATGCGTTGCGAGATACCATCGACGCCCGGACCGCCATGTTTCTCCTCTGTTCACCGCACAATCCCACGGGCAGGGTGTGGACCCGGGCCGAACTCGAAACCCTGGCCGACATCTGCCTGAAATCCGGAATGGTGATCTGCTCGGATGAGATCCACTGCGACCTGGTGCTGAAACCGGGATGCCGCCACATACCCACTGCCACCATCGATCCCGAGGTGGCCGATCGTACCATCACATTGATGGCACCAAGCAAAACCTATAACATTCCAGGACTCGGATGTGCCTTTGCCATCGTCTCCAACCCAAAACTGCGCATGCGGTTCAAGCGGGCCATGGCCGGCATCGTGCCCCACGTCAATGTGTTGGGCTTCGTGGCTGCCCAGGCTGCCTACCAGCACGGCAAACCGTGGCAGGCGGCCGTTATCGACTATTTGCGACGGAATCGGGACCAGGTCGTCGATCGGGTTCGCCAATGGCCGGACGTCACGATGGGGCCGATCGAGGCGACTTACCTGGCCTGGATGGATATGCGGGCCCTGGGTGGAAAAAATGCCGCCGTGCGATTCGAAGAAGCGGGCGTCGGGCTGTCCGATGGCGCGGCATTCGGCGCCCCGGGCTTCGTTCGGTTGAACTTCGGATGTTCGCGCCACGTGCTGGCCGACGCCCTGGCGCGTATGACCCGTGCCATCGAAAAATGGAACACTCTATGATCCGTCATCGACAAGCTTGTTGACAACTGACTTGAAATAATCGAAAAAACAATTCCGGAAGCAGACAACAGGGTCCCGCGTCTTTGCCGACGCGCATGTCAATACGATATAGGGCAAATTTCGACGAGAGAGGCAGCGTCATGTATTTCATAGGCAATTTTCAGTACCTGTCCAACCAGCAGAGCACGTCCGAAACCGAACGGCGGCACGGCGTTTTTTCGATGATGGTCCAGGCCGGCACTTCGCAGGAGGCGCTTGAAATGTTTCGCGATCGATTGACCGCCTTTCGTCAATCTTCAACTTTTTTTGAAGGCAGCTGCAATATTTTCATCAGCCAGCTCCTGGAATTCGACCAGGTGCCGAGGGATCATGCGACCATGTTGAACTTCCGATCCTACGCCGGTGACCCGATGATGCCGTTTATCGGTTGTATCGTGCCCACCGAGGCAAACAACTCGTGCACGATTCACGAATGGAAAGAGGATCAGCCGACCACGGAGGGACGTGCGGACAATCTCTTCCTGACATTCGAGGCATAACCCCGGAGGGACGTCCCGGCCCTCGATGGCAAGGACAAGATGAGCCAACCCGCATACATTCAACTCGGCGGCGACACTCTGCGGGCCAAGGTGCAGAAGGCGGCCCAGGCCATGTCGTGCTGCACCCTGTGCCCCCGCGAGTGTCGGGTCAATCGCAACGAAGGCGAGACCGGTTTTTGCCGGACCGGAAAACTGGCCCTGGTTTCCAGCTTCAACGCCCATTTTGGCGAAGAGGCCCCCCTGGTCGGCCAGAACGGATCGGGCACCATCTCGAGATGGACGAAAACAACCTCGCCCGCCGGGGCCTTCTGGTGCGCCACCTCGTGCTTCCCGGCGGCCTGGCCGGCACCCGCCAAGTGATGCGTTTTATCGCCCAAGAAATCTCCCCGCGTACCTATGTCAACGTCATGTCCCAATACAGACCGTGCGGCCTGGCCGACCAGGTAGAGGAGCTGGCCAGCTCGCTCTCTCCCGAAACATTCCGGGCGGCGGTACAGGCTGCCATCGAGGAGGGCATCACCCGCCTGGACAACCGAAGGTCCATATTCTTTAAAAAATGAACATAAGGAGCGTATCATGACCGCGATCATCAAGTGGCTTATGGCCATCGCCCTGTTGACGATCACCACTGCCGATGCCCAAACCCAAACACCACAGGTGCGCATGGAAACATCCAAGGGCGCTATTGTCATTGCGCTGGATCCCCAAGCGGCGCCGAAGACCGTTGCCAATTTTCTTGCCTATGTGGAGAGCGGGTTTTACGACAACACGATTTTTCATCGGGTCATCAAAGGCTTCATGATCCAGGGCGGCGGATTTGAGGCGGATATGCGCCAGAAGCCAACCCAGGCGGCCATCGTGAATGAAGCCGACAACGGCCTGAAGAACTTGGCCGGCACCATCGCCATGGCCCGCACGTCGGCGCCCCACTCCGCCACCTCACAATTTTTCATCAACACCGTGGACAACGCCTTTCTCGACTACAAAAGAAAAACCAACCGAGAATATGGCTATTGCGTATTCGGCCGAGTCGTCGAAGGCATGGAGGTCGTAAAAGCCATCGAGAATGTGGCCACCGCCATGAAGGGCGGCCACCGGGACGTACCCATCGAACCGGTCGCCATCCAAAAGGCGGTGGTGGTTACCCAGCAGCCTCAACCCGGTCAGCCGGAAGAACCGTTGCAAAAAAAAGAATAAACGTCAAAAACCACAAAACCCGTGCACACATTAAAAGCTTGACACTGCGTCCATCCGGCGATTAGTCTTGCTTTACAAACACCATCGATTCCCACAGCGATATCGCTGCTGAACGCACATCTAAACTACGCCACAAACGCGTCACCCGAACTCGAGCATCGGTTGATACGTATCCTGTTTGAGTTCAAAGATTTCCATTGGATCCTGATGAGGAAACATTTCCACTTGGTCTACCACGGAAATCACCACAGGTCCCCCTGGGGCCAAACGGTCAACGCCATGGAAAATGATCGACGCCGACATAAACGCTATCCGCTCTGCCATCGCGCATTTGCGATCGTCCGATCCGATGCGCATGCACTGGAGCGCATCGACCGCATGAGCAAAGGCAAGCTCGGTATGGCGATCATCAAATCGAACCCGATGCGTATGGGAGAAATCCTGGATATCAGCCGCAGCGGTCTCGCTTTTCGCTACATCGCGACGGATCGCACCCTGACCAGCCCTTGTGAAATGGATATTCTCTGCGGCAACGGCGATTATCACCTGACCCGGCTGCCGATCCAGACCGTGGAAGACACTTTCATCGCACCGGAGTCGCCTTTCGAAGTGTTGAAAATGAAACGCCTGACCGTCAAATTCGGCGGACTGACGAATCGACAAAAAATCAAGCTGAATCAACTCATCGAGGACATTTCAACGGGGAGACGGAAAAAATTGGGGCAAACAAGCGCGGGGTAGCAGGACCGATCAGCACCAACATGTAGCTTCCACTATCCCATGGCCTTCTGGCGATCGCCATATCCACCGAAACTATCCGGTGGTCACGGCCGGAGGGAAAGGCCGTGAATCTTTCATGTTGTTGGCTCAAAATGGCTGCTACCCCACGCTTGTTCCTATTCCTGGATGGGCACTATCAGGCACCAGTTTCCCAATCGATCTTACCGCTGCGTTGCATCTTCGAATAGATCTTCTGGCGGGCCAGGGCCGCGGCCTTCAACGGCGCCACCTGCCCGTCCACATAATCGTAGACCTTGGCCCGTTCAACCCCTTCCGAAGGCCTCAACACGCGGCCCAGATACTGAATGATACGGCCGCTGAACCGCACCGGAGTGGCCAAAAAGAGGGTCGACAACCGAGGGCAGTCGAACCCTTCCCCAATCAGCTGGCCCGTGGCCACGAGCACCTGGATGTCACCGGCATTCAGCCTCTGGAGGACGGCATCGCGCTGCTCGGCGGACAGGTCCCCGGTCAACGTCTCGACGCTGACATGATATTTGTGTTGCAGGAGAGCCTTGAGCACCTGGCAATGGTGTTTGCGGTCCGACAATACGAGGCTGACGCCCGGTCGGTTTTCCACTTGCACCGCTTGATGCACGTCGGCGACGATCAACCGGTTGCGTTCGTCATGCTGGGTCAGTTCCGACAGCATCTTGCTGTATTCGCTGACCGGGTCGGCGTAGGAAACGAAGGGGGTGGTTCTGAAAACCACATCGATATCCAGCAGATGCCCCGCTGCCACCAGGTCCCCGGCCTTGACCTCATGGTGAACGTCGCCCAGGTGCCAGAATATCAATCTGGAAAGTCCGTCGCGGCGCCAGGGCGTAGCTGACAATCCCAGCATATAGTGGGCATCAAAGGCGGTGACCGCTTCGGTGAAGGTCCGGCTCGGGGCGCGGTGACACTCGTCCACCACCAGATGACCGATGGCGGGCGCCACATCCTCGGCGCACTTGTAGAGTGATTGAACCATCGCCACGGTGACGGATGCTCCCAACCGCTGTTTTCCCGCACCGATGAACCCGATGTTCTCCGAAGCGATGCCCAAATGGGTTTCGATCCGCTCGATCCACTGCCTGGCGAGTTCGTTGGAATGAACGATGATCAGCGTCGGCTGCCTGCGCCGGGCGATCATCCACAAGGCCATGATGGTTTTGCCGCTGCCCGTGGGCGCGCTCAGTGTACCGAAATCCCTGGCCAACATGCTCGCCACGGCGAGCTTTTGAAACGACCGCAACTTCCCCTTGAAACCGAAGGCCACCTCAGCCGCTTTGCGCCTGCGATCATCGATATCCACGGGTTCGTCGTGTTCCCTGGCCATAAGCATCAACTGCCGCATCAGCCCCCGCGGAACGACGAGACCACTGGGACCGCTACGCCGGAAAAACTGCAGGGTCCTGGGTACCCCCTTGTTCCAGCGTCCCATGCGTTCGTTTTCGACCCACTTGGGGTTGAGAAATTGCAGCCTGGAGACCAGCTCGGCATGGATCGCCTCCGGAACCGCCGTCAGGTGCAACTCATTGGTAATACGAATGTTCATCGATACTATTCCGGAATGAAAAATGATGACGCCTTTTATCACATTTTTCGGGATTCTAATACTCGAGGAACTCGTCACTGTACGGCGCCGTCAATATTTCAGGCGGGCATAGAGGCTTTTCTGTGAGGCCTCACTGGCTTCCTGGAAGGTGCGGATACCCTGGGCCGCCAGCAACGGAATCAGGCGCAGAAAAATTTCGCCGGTTGCGATGGCGTCTCCGAGGGCGGTATGCCTCCCCATGATACGGATTCCCAATCGCTCGGCAACCGCCTGGAGACTGTGTTTGGGGTGGGCGGGATGGACCACATCCGAAAGCAGCATGGTGTCCAGAATCGGGTTGGTGAAACAGACGTGGGTCTGATTCTCTTTCATCTGCAGCATGCGCATGTCGAAGGCCACATTGTGGCCGACCAGTACGGTGTCCCGGACAAAGGCGTGAAAACGCGGCAGGACCTTGTCGATGGTGGGTTGATTGACCAGCATCTCGGGCCGGATGCCGTGAAATTTAACCGAGGCCCAAGGCAGCGAGCGTGCGGGGTTGACCAGTTGCTCGAATTTCTCGCCTTGCAGCAACCGGCCGTTGACAATGCGAACGGCGCCGATGGATATGATTTCATCACCGCCCTGGGGATCGAGGCCGGTGGTTTCCGTATCGAACACCGTGAAGGTCAATTCGGTCAACAGGCGATCGTTGAAATCGGTGTATTGCAGATTGCCCTTGAATAAATCGAAATCATAAAACTCGGGACGCGAATCGGGCAGCACGGTCGTCAATCCGTCGACCATGACGATATCCGCGCTGTCGAGCATGGGGATCAAGAACCGCAAACCGGATTTACCCGGGGCCTGATCCTCGGAAAGAACCCAGAGTTTGGCGCCGTGGACCATCAGCATTTCCGTCAGCGGTATGGTGGTTTCACTCCCCTGGATTTTCGAAACCCCCTGCTTCCATCGCGCGAGGAGGGCCGGATCGATAGCGGCCCCTTCCCAACTCAGGTCAAGGTAGATCCAACTGCCTTTGGCATACAGGACACCATCGATGCGGGTCACATTCACCGTTTGCTGGACATTGGCCAGCACATAGAGCAAGGCACAGGTCAAGTGGTGCATGTCCACGCTCACCTGGCCGACCTGATCCACGCCCCCGACCGTTTCGATGCCCACTTTCAACTGCAGCACATGCTCGGCACGAAAGGCGAGAAATCGCGCCCATTCCATGGCATCGACCGGCGTCAGAGGCAACGGCTGATCCGGCGACCACCGGTTGGTGATATCTTGCCGCGACAACAGGGCCGCAGCCAAGTTGGCTTGTTTGTCCACCAATTGAATCAGCAT
This sequence comes from Desulfatitalea sp. UBA4791, assembly GCA_002402905.1. GTDB lineage: Bacteria > Desulfobacterota > Desulfobacteria > Desulfobacterales > Desulfosarcinaceae > Desulfatitalea. Next base: position 27,495 of record DHGT01000045.1, read on the forward strand.
TCGGATTTGATCCGATACGCCCTCCGATTCGTCCACGAGCAATTCCGCCGTCGATTTGATCACCGACACGGCCTGGGTCAGCTCGTGTTGCCATGAGAGCAAAAGGGTCGAGAATTCCCTCTCCTTTTTCAGTTGTTCCACCTGGTCTTCGATATAGAGAATAAATCCGGATAAATGGTGCTGGCTGTCGAGCACGGGGAGAATCTGGGCCGGCAGCAACGCCTTGGTTTGGGTCTCCAGTAAAAATCTTTCGCTGACTGCTGTGTGGCCGAGGGACAGCTTCTCGGCGATGCGGTCGAGGGCTGGGAGTACCAATCCCCGGTCCAGGAAGGTGTACACCGAACGACCGAGTCCGATCAGACCGACTTCACCCGATGGAAATTGCGATTCGGCCAACTGGTGCTCCCTGAACAGGGCACTGATTTTGCGATTATAAAAAACAATGCCGCCCTCCATGTTGCAGACCAGAATGCCCTGGGGCAGGTCCTCCAGCATGGCAGCCAGAACGTTTCGTTCGGCCTCGCTGCCGGCCCGCGCCTTTCTCAGCTGCTCCTGGACATTGTTGCGAAATTCCACCTGGGCGATGGCGTTTTCGTTGATGATGGCCGCCAGACGCATCACATCGTAGCTGCCGTCCACATCGATTTTATGGGACGGATTAACCGTATAGAGCAATCGGGTCTCATCGGCCAGTTGGTTGACGGGGATGATGTAGAATCGAAATATCCAGTCGAGGAGAAACCCCAGGAAGGTAAAAAAAAGAAACAGAATGGTGAACAGGTAAGCAAAGTATCTTTTGAAGATTTTGAGGATGAGCGCCTTCTCTTCAAGCGCCAGTTGCTGCCAGAACAGGACACTGATGGTCAACAGCACCATGGCCGTCGCCGTCAACGCAACGACCACGAACCACCAGAATTTATTTTGCGTCTTCAAGCCTCTGCCCTCCTCGCCGTTCCCCGGCGCACAAGGTTTCGACGGCCTGAGTGATGCGGTGCAAAGGCAGGACTGGCAAGTGCTGTCGGCGCACCGGCGCCCTACTGCATGGAAAGAAGCGGCGCGGCGATCATTTCGACGAAAAGATAGGCGATGAACATCAGGACCATGGCCATCACACCAATCATATACATGTTACCGATCTTGTGACGCCGCTGATCCCTATCATGATAGAAAACGGGTCGACAGCACTTCTCACACCATGACTTGGCCCGGCTGGACTCGAAGGTGTGGCCGCACTGACAGGTCACCATTTTGGGTACAAGCACAGCCTTCATCATTTCTTTTCTCCTTTGAGTGCCGCCGGCGGCAAAGGGCACGACACGCCTTTGCCACCGACGGCGTTAATGGATTCCACTAGGGGTTCTTATCCGAAAAGCCCCCATCCAAACGATGCCGTCCAAAGCACGCAGAAGAGAACGATACCGACCATCCAATAATCTTCGTGTTTCATGGCATGATCCTCCTTGGTAAAGGGTTAAGTTTCTTTGACCACGATCATGGTCTCTTTTTCCGCCCGATCGATCTGGGTGGCGTTGGTGGTGGCCATCTCGGCCTTGAAACACAACCCCCACATCACGATGATACCCAGGATCCACCAGGCGATCTGCCAGGACCACAGCGGCGGGAAGCCGGCGAACGAGAAGGCGTTGTTGCCGAGAATACAGGCCGGGCCGATGGCGAAGAAGTACCACAGGGGAACGATGATCTTCATGGCGTTGCGCCACTTCTGACCCGTTTCCGAGGGCGCGTCGATGTCGTCGAGGAAAGCGCGCACCTCCGCCTGGCGCTTGACCGTTTCCTCTTTGTCTTTGATGCCCAGCCCGCGGCACAGGTAGGCCACGACCAGACCGATGAAGGTTCCCCAGAAAGCGCTGTGCATGGAGAGCGGATTGGGCCAGACATAATAGGTCAGGAAGACCGAAACCATGCCGGCCAGCACACCCAGTGTCGCACCGATGCTGGGGAAGCGGAACCCCCAGATCACGCCCATGAGCAGCACATACATGACGAAGCCGAAGGCCGTGGCCAGGGCCCCCAGGATCACCAGCGCGGCCTTGGAGTTGAGCCCCACGACCAGGGCGGCAATGGTCACCAGGGTAGCCAGCAGTCGGTTGACCCAGATCTGCTCGGCATGTCCGGCTTTTTCATGCCGGATATACCTGTAGTAAACATCACGCAGCAGGATCGAGCCGCCGGTGCCGATGTAAGGCGCTGCCGTAGAATGAATGGCGGCGATGGCCCCCATGAAAACCAATCCCAAGGCGAATCCCGGCAGGTACTTGGTCATCAGGAGCGGCACCACATCCGAATCCTTGGCGAATTGCATGATCCCCTTGACTTCCATGATCTTGGCGCCCATGCCCTGAAAGGCGGTGAAGAAGAACAGGGCGAAGCCGACCACGAAGGTGGACATGAAGGCCTGCTGCCAGGCCAGGGGTTTGGGCGATTTAATGCCGAAGGTCCACATGGTGAAGGCCGGCGATGACTGGATGCCCATCAGAGAGAACATATAGGTCAACACCATCACGGCCGTCCAGGCGGTTTCGCCCTCTGCACCACCCAGCCCGAAGTTGATGACGCGCGGCACTTCGAGATATTTGGCCGGCAATTCGGCCACCCGGGCGGAGAGTTCCGTCCAGCCCGTCCATGCATCGGGCGGCGCGACCATGTAGGCGCCCAACAGGACGATGCCGCCGACCAGCAGGATGAACTGGATCACGCCGACCCAGGTACTGGCCTTGAGGCCGCCGGTACATACGTAGAACCAGACGATGAAGGCCATGAAGATGGCGCCGAAGGTGACCGGCACACCGGCCACGTAGTGAAACAGGGCCGCCGAAGCCATCAGCTGCACCGCCGAATAGAACATGGAGTATAAAAATGCGGTAAAGACTGTCAGAAATCGAACCGCTTCCGAGTTGAAATAGTAGGCGTACATGTCGCCCGGTGTGATGAATCCGTAACGTTTGCCCAGCAACCAGGTTCTCTTGGAGAAGAAGGTGCCGGTGATCGGAATGGTCAATACGTAGAACGATGCGAACGCATACGCCAGGCCGTCACGCCAGATCAGGCCGGGATGACCGATGAAGGTCCAGCCGCTGAACGACGCGGCCGTGGCGGCCATCAGGAAGGCGAAAAATGGAATCGAACGCCCGGCGATGGCGTAACCCGAAGATGTTTTTTCAGTAAAATAACCTTTTAAGCCCCAATAAAAACAATAGATGATGTAAATTCCCAAAAAGATATAGACCCATGTGGTGTTATGCATGGTCCTTTCCTCCTGTGCCCGGAATCAAGAGTCCGACCGACCGTCCAAGGCGGTCAGCCACCATTGTTCGGTCCCTCCCCCATCGATCACCCCCCTTCATTCGCTTGCAATGTGTAAGTGAAACCATCGTCCCTGCCTTCCCGTGTGCTTCAGCAAGGGTTGACCCCTCGGATCCGGCTGCCGCCCGACTTGCTGCAGGCGGCAGCCCCGCAAACGCACCCTATTCAAGTTTACTTCACCATCTGTTGGATCTCTTGGACCACATCCGGATTGGCCAGGGTGGTCACGTCTCCCACATCCTTCCGATTGGAGATGGCACCCAGCACGCGCCGCATGATCTTGCCCGATCTTGTCTTGGGCATGTCTCTGACGATCCAGACCTTACGCGGTTTGGCGATCTTTCCGATTTGGTCGCAAATCGCGTCGGAGATCTTCTTGGCCAGGGCATCCGAGGCCTCGAAGCCGGGTTTCAGTGCGATGTAAAGATCCGGTTCACGGCCCTTGATATCGTGAGCAACCGGAACGACGGCGGCCTCTGCCACCTCGTTTACGACCAGTGCGGCCGACTCGATCTCCTTGGTGCCTAGCCGATGCCCGGAGACATTGATCACGTCGTCGATGCGGCCCAGGATGCGGTAGTAGCCGTCCTTGGCCTCGACGGCCGCGTCACCGGTCAGATAGGGCCAGTCGCGCCAATCCTTGCTGTCCGGGTTCTTGCAGTAACGGGCATAATAATTGGTCACAAAACGATCACGATCGCCCCAGATGGTTTGGAAGGCACCCGGCCAGGGGTTCTGGATGCAGATATTGCCCGCCTTGCCGGCGCCCTGTGGAAGGGTATTGCCGTCTTCATCATAGATAATGGGATGGATACCCGGCATGCCGGGGCCGGCGCTGCCCGGTTTCATCGGGGTGATGGCCGGCAGCGTGCTGCAGAGGAAGCCGCCGGTTTCGGTCTGCCACCAGGTATCCACGATGATCGCCTCGCCTTTGCCGACCTCCTTGTGGTACCACTTCCACACTTCCGGTTCGATGGGTTCGCCCACCGTGGTCATATGTTTGAAATGATAGTTGTACTTGGCGGGCTCGTCCGGACCGATTTTGCGAAGGGCCCGAATGGCGGTGGGTGCTGTATGGAAGATATTCACATCCAGATCCTGGGCGATGCGCCAGGGTCTTCCCGCATCCGGGAAAGTGGGCACCCCTTCGTAGATCACCGTCGATGCGCAGATCGCCAGGGGTCCATAGACAATATAGGAGTGACCGGTGATCCAGCCGATGTCGGCCATACACCAGTAGACATCCTCGGGATGGATATCCTGCACATATTTCGATGTGCCGGCCACATATGCCAGATACCCGCCGGTGCTGTGCTGGCACCCCTTGGGTTTGCCCGTGGTCCCGCTGGTGTACATCAAAAACAACGGTGCTTCGGCCGGCATCGGGACCGGGTCGACACGCGCGCCGTAAAAATCCTTCAACACACCATTGACGAAATAATCCCTGCCCTCCGCCATGGGTGTCGGTGATGAATTTTTGCCCGGATAGCGCTGCCACACCATGACCTTGTCGACCTTCTGGCCGTCCTTGGCGGCGTGCTCGACAGCCACGTCGGCGTTCTTTTTGTGATCGATCAATGTGCCGCTACGATAGTAGGCATCCATGGTGATGAGCACGTTGCTGGCCGAATCCACGATCCGGTCCGCACATGCCGTTCCGCTGAATCCGCCGAAAACCTGGGAATGGATCACGCCGAGGCGCGCACACGCCAGCATGGTGATGGCCAATTCAGGCACCATGGGCATATGCAATGTGACGCGGTCGCCTGCCTTCAGGCCGCAAAAATCCCTGAGCAAGGCAGCGAATTCGTTCACCCGCACAAACAGATCCTGGTAGGTGATGTGCTCGTATTTTTCCTCGATGGGTTCCGGCACAAAATGGATAGCGGTCTTGTTTTTGTTTTTCGCCAGATGTCGATCGATACAGTTGTAGCTGGCGTTGATCTTGCCACCCACGAACCACTTCCAGCAGGGGGCATCGCTGGTGTCGAGCATGGTGTGCCAATACTCGTACCAGTCCAGCATATCGGCGTACTCTTTGAAACAGTTTGGAAAGTTATCCAGGCTGAATCGCTTGTAAATCGATGGATCGGTCATGTTGGCTTGGGCGATAAATTGGGCGGAAGGATGATAATACCCCTCTTCCTGCCAATGTACGGCAATTTCGGCCTCCGAAGTTTCGACGATTTCCTTTTCTGTCATGTTGCACACCCCTTGATTCAAATAATTGATTCTAAATTGGGCCACTGCCATCCACGGGTGAAAGAACAGTGCGTTGTTTTTCATCACCAGGCATGACCACCGCCCCTGACAGCACCGAATCGAATGAAGTCTTATCGCCTCCTTTCCCAGTTGCGCCATTGGCTGAATTATTGCTGTTTAAATCTACAAAAGGATCGTATGGACGTGGAACGAAACTGCAGTTGTAAATCATTGCATCGAGGAAGAGAGTTGCCAGGCCTGTGAGAAGGGAGCTTACCGCCGGCCAGCGATGTGTCCAGTATAAAAACCTTCCTCGCTCATCTGCGAATACCTCTTTCAAAGACCTGAAAGGCACGATCGATCAAGGGGCCGAGCTGGACGACATCCGGCTCGCTTCCGGTCGTCCCCTTTTCCCAAAGCACGATACCATAAAAGGTCGACCAGATCGTTTTGGCCAAACCTTCCGGAGACCAGTCCATGCAGGTTCCCTCTTCTATGGCCTTCTCAAAGATCGATGAAATTTTACCCAGCGCCGTGCGGCTCAATTTGTCTATCTCGGCCTTGAGTTCCGGACTCAACGCGTTAATCGTGTCATTGGATTGCAAATAAAACAAATTGGTAAGAATCGATGGATCAAACTCGTACACATCCAAAAGGGCTTTTTTCAGTTGCACAATTTTTTCGAATGGGGTCATTTGCTTGTCGTCGTTCAAATGCTCCATTCGGATCAGCAGGTATTCGAGCACGCGCAACGAGAGAGAAACGCACAGTTCATCCTTGCTTCTGAAATAGAGATACAGGGTGCCGGGGCTGAGCTCGGCCTCGTTGGCAATATCTTCCATGGTGGCACGTCCGAACCCCTTGTTTGCAAAAATCCGCTTGGCCGCCACCATGATCTGTTGCCTGCGGCGCTCTTTTTCGCGCTCTTTTCGCTCTTGAATGCCCATTTTATGAATCTCATTTATTTCTTATTGTTGTTTTATTTTCTTTATCATTATTTTGTCAACATCTTTTTCTTCATTTTTTTATTTCCAACCATTTTATGTTGTTATGAACATCCCATCCTTCTGCATCGACTTTGTTAGCCTATCCGTACATTGAACATGCTGGTTCCCGGCCTACTCGAAGTTAAGGGGCAACGGATATTGCGGGCGGGCCTAAAGCCCGCCCCTACGAGATTTGGGCTGTAATACAGGCATGTTCCATAATCCGGCGTCGTAGGGTAGCTGTTTTTCGCGTACTCGTACACGTACTCGTTCTCGTACTCGATGGTTTTGCTTTCGAGGCCTGAAAATGCAAGCTTCGGAAGGTATTTTTCGATGACGAGTACGAGTACCGCAGCGCTGAGTACGAGTACGATGTGGACTTATCGGGCATAGAATTATCTTAGCGCTTATGGGATTTATCCCCGCCCGTTTGGAAACCCTATCGCCTCAGCCTGACGACATCGAGTTTGAATACCAACGGGATAAACCGATTAGACCTGTTTGACAGTTGGCTCCAGAAGTGACGCCATGGCGGTAGATTCAGCCAGCCTATGGGCATTCTTGAGCCCTTCGCTTAAATCGTCGAGCGTCGTGAAATCGATGTGTAAGCTATAGGATGGATGTTCGAAGTGTGGTGACGGAAGGAGTTGGATGCCGTTGGGGATCTTCAGGGCTTTGATGGATTGGGCATAACGTTGTTCGTGAGCGCTGATTTCCGGGTAACGCCGCCGCCTTAAATATTGGCGGATCAGATTGGACACCTTGGGGCGGTCGCATTCGATATCGTCCGTTCGATGTCCGGCAAGCGCATCCGTCAGCAACTGGGATATGTCGATTCTTTCCCGATGAACGATGGCCTGAACCCACTCCAGCACCTCGCGCTGACGGCTCAGGCTCAGCTGCATTTTCAAAAAAAATTCAGCCAGCGCTTGAGCACCGGCGTTATCCGCCATTTCGTGAAGTTCGATGGCCGTGGGCAGTGCGATGGATCCTTCGATCAACCCATGGTGCAATCTCTCATTCATGCAACCCACTCTGTGAAGTTTGGCAACCAGGTCATCATTGAGTTTGAAGCCGATCGACGCCAGCAGGTCCAAGGTCGCCGTGCTGCCGGCATCGGTTCGTTCAACCAAGGCAAGGGCGCGGGCCATCTCGACCACGTTCAGGGGACGATGCAGATTGTCGGCTATGGCCATCACGGCACAGCGATGGACCGCCGCATCGGATGGCAGGCAATGTGCCTGGATCGCATGCCAACCCAGTTCCAGGCAGGCCTCGACACGCGCAAAGCCGCTCACGATAACGAATCGGGGCGTATTTGATGCCTCGTCGGGCGGAGATTCGATTTTGGGAAGTAACAAAGGCGGGTGCAACAGGCCCAACTGCCGTATGGAGGCCTTCAATCGATCGGTCAGACTGTCCGTGCTGATTCGAAACGTCGAATCAGCACGGTCGATTTGAGCCAGCTCGATGCGCCTGCATTCAAATTCCATAGGTCGTGCCGGTGATGGCCTGCAATGCTTCCAAATACTTTTTGCGGGTGCTGGTAATCACATCCTCGGGAAGATGGGGCGCTGGCGGTTGTTTGTTCCATTTTATGGAATCGAGGTAGTCCCGCAAATACTGCTTGTCGAAGCTGGGCTGGGGTCCACCGGGGGCATACTGGTTGCTCGGCCAGAAGCGGCTCGAATCGGGTGTCAGCACTTCGTCGATCAAGACAAGGTCGCCGTCGGCAATACCGAATTCAAATTTCGTATCGGCGATGATGATGCGTTTTTCAAGAGCCAATCGGGCCCCTTTTTTATAGATGGCGAGCGATACATCGCGAACCTTTTCGGCCATTGGCCTGCCGATCCGCCGCGCGGCCTCTTCAAAATCGATATTGATATCGTGAACCCCTACCTCCTCCTTGGTGGAGGGCGTAAATATCGGCTCAGGCAATCGATCGGACTCCTTGAGACCGGCAGGCAGCCTTATCCCACAGACGCTCTGTTCTTTCTGGTATGATTTCCAGCCGGAACCGGAAATATATCCCCGTACCACGCACTCGATGGGCAATGGTTCACACTTTTTCACCAACATGGATCGACCGGCCAAAAGGTCGGCATAGGGACGGCAACTCTCTGGAAACGCTTTAACATCGCCCGTGATCACATGGTTGGGCACCAGGTCGGACATGATATCGAACCAATACAGGGAGATCAGGTTCAAAATTTTGCCCTTGTCCGGAACGATTTCCGGCATGACCACATCGAATGCCGAAATGCGGTCCGAGGCGACCATCAACAGGGCGTCGCCCAGGTCATAAATATCTCTCACTTTGCCGCGCTTGACCAGATTCAGCGTCTTTATTTCCGTTTCCATGACCATCGGATGCACATTTCCTTCTTCTTCAATGGATGGCCCTATTTTTAAGGATCAGGGCTGAGTATTCTCGTTGAATGCCTCGATATATCCTTTCAAGACAAGGTCGGCCGAGTGGTCCATATCAAAAAACTCGATGCCGGATTCGAACATGTTGTTTTCCATTTTTCGCATGTAAACCACCTTGCCCTTGATATCGACCACATCCTCCTTGAAACCGATGGTCAAAGAAACCGTTCGCCGGGCGTCCATAGGGCTATGCGTTTCCAGCAGAATACCGGACTCGGAGACATTGAGCGTTCGCCCCATGCCCTGGTTTTCCTCTTCCTCGTTTTCGTCGAAATAGACGTAATTGAGAAGGTTGACGGAATCGATACGAGAATGCTTCCTCTTTTCTTCGTTTGTCATAATGTATTCACCTGATTGAGTTATCCATTCGATTCAATTGCTATTTCTTCAGGCCATATTTTTGATAGTAGTTGCATACAACCCTCGTACTGACGGATATGCAGGACGATACATTGTCGATGAAGTTTTTGAAGGTCGTGGATAAGTTGTTATACTCCTTCTGGAGTTGCGCCAATTCGGCCTTGCGGACTTTTAGATCTTTGTTGGCCAGAACCGAGGCAAACTCGGGTTCGTGCCCGAGATCCAAAAACGGGATGCTTCCGAAGTAGTCTCCCTTGAAGAGCTGGACGAGTGGAATCTGGCCGATATCGTCATAACGCACGATGGAGCCGCTGCCTTCACGAATGACGTACAGCTCTTCCTCGGTCGCGCCCTGCTTCATAACCGGCTTTTTATTGTCCATGTAAGCATCGGGGCTCAACTTCTTTTGGCGCAACTCGATGACGCGCTCATTGAGCTGCTTCAGTCGCTTGTCCAGGCCGATGAGCAGCCCCCTGAATTCCGGGGTCAACTTCGCGAACTCCTGGGCCAGCCGCTGGGAATCGAGCACACCCAGTTGGACATTGCCGACCGCCACGGCCGTCGCGGTGCGGATGTGCCCCTGAATCAAAAAAGAAGCCAGACTGCCGATGAATGAGCCATCCCCCAACCGCACAATCGACAGTTGCCCCTCGGGTGTCTCCCTGACGATCTCCACGACCCCCTCGAGAATGACCCAGATCCAGCTCCCGTGTTTGCCCTCTTCGACGATATATTCTCCGTCGAAGAAATCTTCTTCGTCGGCCACGTACATATAATCGACCATTGGCCCCTTGACGATGGGAATCGCATCCGGTGAACCGCCGGCCGCCTGTTTGCGAACCGCCGCGCCTGGCCCCACTCTTTTAATTTGACCGTCATCGACCATTTTTAAGCCCTCTAAAATGATACCCATGCGGCTTTTGGTAATCACCCGTTGGGTCAAAACATTTTCTTTGTTGAATTCGAATTCTCCATCGGTCCAGCCAAACAATTCGAACACGGCTTCCAACCCGGTCGTCGAGCCGCAGGCGGCGTTGATCGGATTACCGTTTTCAAAATAGATGAATCCGGGCTCTGCGGCATACCTGCTGATCAGGCGCAATACCCCGGTGCTGCCGTTGGCTCCCAGCAACTGCATGATATCGCCCAGGGCGAGAAAACTGAGGCTTCCTGCCAGTACAACGCTATCCCGCATGGCTCTATCTTACTGCGCCCATTTAAATTCCCTTTGGAGCGATTGAAGGGTCAACTTTAAGCACTCCTTCAGCGTTACCCCCACACCATCACCTTTCACGGCACTCCCCTCAAAGGCGGGCACTTGCAGTTGGCGGTTGAGATCTTTTTGCATCTGTTCGACCGACATCAGCGGGATGCCTTGCTCCGCCAAGTCTCTCTTGTTGAATTGCATGACAAGCGGTACTTTGAAAATACTCTTGCCATATTCTTTCAAATTACTCTGAAGGTCCTTCAACGACAGCATGTTTTTTTCACGCCGCACTTCAAGAGAATCGGCGACAAAGACGATACCATCCACTCCTCTCAACACGAGCTTTCGGGTGGAACTGTACTTTACCTGACCGGGGACCGTATACAATTGAACACGCACATCGCATCCCCTGATCTGGCCGAGGCCGATGGGCAGAAAGTCGAAAAACAGGGTCCGATCCCCCTCTGTGTTGATGGAGACCATCTCCCCCTTGACCTGCTTTTTATAGGCTCCGAAGATATACTCCAGATTCGTCGTCTTACCGCACCGACCCGGTCCGTAATACACCACCTTGCACTCAATTTCTCGCTTCTTCAAATTAAAAATCGCCATAACTCAAGGCCCCCAGGAAAAACTCGGATAAAATTTCGTGACGCCGTATTTATGTGCTCACGATACGAATATCGACGCAGTAATCACCCTGTTTCGGTCCAGTCTTAATTTTGGTTTTCGACGCAACCACGCCGGCACCGTTAAAGATGGCGATGGGCGAAAAAAACTGAACATCTTTCAGCTCCATGCGCTCTTCCAATGTTTCGATCAATTCATTTTCTTGTTTGGAAATGATCAGGCTCAACATGTTTCCAGACTGGAAATTCACATCGAACTCGACCATCTTCCCTTTTCGTGGGCCCGCATCGAAAGTGATCCCGATGGAGGTAATATCCAGAAACTCCTCTTCAACTTCGACTTGAGGTTGGACTTCCACCACGGCTTCCTCGAGTTGCGGGTCGATGGTCTCCAGCAGGGAAGGCAGGTTGGCTTCAACGCCTTTTTTGGCCAGAACCTCTTCGAGAAAGGTCCTCACGGCCTCAAGCTGGTTGGCGTGGAAAAGATCGCCGGTGTACCACTGTTGGTATTGGTTGATGGCCTCATCGGCGCCAGCCGACGCCAGATGGCATTGGAGGATGTTCTTGGCGGCTTCGACGCGCACCTTTTCCTTTTTCAGCAACCCATTGAGCTCGGTGAGCGCACGATCAAACTGTCCGAACTTTGCCAATGCCACGGCGCCTTCCAGAGCGGCGCTATCCTGGTCTGTGCTTTCGGAAAAAGCGAACAGGTTCTTGATCAGATCCTGGGCCTTCTGGGAAAGCTCAGGGGTCGTGGGCCCCTTTTCAACCTTTTCTTTGGTGGTTTTCAAGGCGTCGATTTTGTCTGAAATCGCCTTGATGAGACTCTCCTTGTTTTTCAGCTTTTCGATGGAATTGACGATATTTACCGCATCCTTGTATTTGCTCTGCGCTTCGGAGATCAATCCTTGGGAACGATAAATTTCAGCTTCTTGCAGCACCGCCTTAAGTCGCTGTTTAATGTCCATTAAAGCCCCCATCCGAGTCAAACCGTATCGCCATTGCCGGCCACCATCTTCCGCGTCTGATTGTATGTTGCCTATCCCTGTACAAAGGCCCGCCTCTCGTGCATGAGTGACGCACGTGGCCATTCGTCGGGTGCGTACAGAAATATACTTTTATCGCGCTTGCCGCTTATAAGTCAATATTTAATAGTTATTTAAATAAGCTATAACCACACGGGATTAACTTCGGTCAAATCGAGAATGGGTTTAGTACATTTTTTTAAAATGCACCAAACCCATTCTTTTCATGGCCGTGCCGGCCGCCTGCATCACGAGCCGTCCCAAACAGATGAAAAACGGCTATTCCCCTCTAAAACAAAGAAGAAACAGCGGCTTTCTCGTCCAAAAGTTCCTTTTCCGTGGCCTTCATGCGTTCACGGCTGAAATCACCGACCTCGAGTCCGGGGACCTCTTGCCATTTACCGTTTTCGCAGACGATGGGAAACGAATAGATGATGTCGCCTTCAATGCCGTAGGAATTACCGGCACTGTAAACGCCCATGCTGACCCATTTGCCGTTGGTGCCCAACGCCCAATCGTGCATGTGGTCGATGGCCGCCGATGCGGCCGATGCCGCACTTGAGGCGCCACGGGCCTTGATAACGGCAGCGCCGCGCTGTTGGATGGTCGGAATGAATTCATTGACGTACCACTCCTGGTCGACTTTCCCGGCGATGGCCTGGCCGTCGACCGTGGCATAACTGATGTCCGGATACTGGGTGGCCGAATGGTTGCCCCAGACCACCATTTTTTCGATTTTTGTCGTGTGACTTCCGAGTTTGTCGGCCAGCTGGGAAAGCGAGCGGTTGTGGTCCAGGCGCATCATGGCAGTGATGTTGCGTGGATTTAAACTAGGGGCGTTTTTCAATGTAATCAGGGCATTGGTATTGGCCGGGTTTCCCACCACCAGCACCTTGACGTCGCGATTGGCGTGTTTGTCGAGGGCTTTGCCCTGCACCGAAAAAATCTCGGCATTCACCTTGAGCAGGTCCGATCGTTCCATGCCCGCACTGCGCGGACGAGCGCCGACCAAAAACGCATAATCCGCATCCTTGAAGGCCACGTTGGGGTCGTCGGTCGGCACCATGCCGGACAACAGCGGAAAGGCGCAATCCTGCAGTTCCATCACGACACCCTTCAAGGCATTCATCGCCGGTGGGATTTCCAGCAACTGCAGAATGACAGGTTGATCCGGGCCCAGCAAATCGCCATGGGCGATACGGAAAATGAGTGAATAGCTGATTTGTCCAGCTGCTCCAGTGATGGTGACGCGTACAGGGCTTTTCATGTTTGCTCTCCATTCAGGGTTTAAAGGTTGTCACTTGGTTGAGGTTATTTTTAATACTTTCAGCTACTTTCATTGAAATACCCTCGACCGATTGCAGCTCCTCCAAGCTTGCGGCCCGTATCTGCTCTATGCCTCCAAATCGCTTCAGGAGCAATGCTTTTCGCTTCGGGCCGACCCCTTGAATATCATCCAGCATCGACTGCATCGCATTTGTCTGCCTGCGCCGGCGCTGAAAGGTGACCGCGCAGCGATGCGCCTCGTCCCGGACGTGCTGCAGCAATAATAGGGCCTGCTGGTCCCGACCAAACTGGACGGGGTTGGTACGTCCCGGCAGGTAGATCTTATCCTGCGTCTGGCCGGCGGCCGGGTCCTTTTTAGCGATGCCCGCCAGATCGAAGGCATCCGCCAGTCCCAGTTGCATCAAAACGGCCTGGGCCGCGCCGATTTGGCCCTTGCCGCCATCGACCAGCAGCAGGTCCGGCCAGGGTCGGCTCGCCTCGCCTTTTTCGAATCGTCGCCGGATCACTTCGGCCATGTGGGCATAGTCGTCCGGTGTATCTCCGCATCGGATCTTATAGCGACGATAGGCCGACGGCAAGGGCTTTCCATTCTCAAAAACCACCATGGCGGCCACCGGGTCCGAGCCGAAAAGGTTCGAGTTGTCGAAACACTCGATGCGCCGCGGCAGTCGCTTGAGATGCATGCATCGGCGCAGTCCCTCGAGCAATTCAAAACGCGTATCCTTGAGCTGACGATGCTCGATCACAGCCTGTCTGGCGTTCTGGAACGCCATCTGGACCAGCTTTTCCTTGTCACCGCGCTGCGGCGCGCTGACGATCACCCTGCCCCCCCGGCTGTGGCTCAGCCGTTTTTCGACCCAATCTTTTTCCATCGGCATGTGGCTGACCAGGATTTCCCTGGGGACCGATATGGCGGTTTGATAGTACTGATTCAGGAAGCTGCCCATTTGTTCTTCGGGCGTCCCGATGGCGTCTTCGAAGGCAAAGATGCGGCCACCCAGCAGAAAGCCACCCCGGACGCGCAGCAAGGCGATGGCGGAAAGTTGCTGCTCCTCGACTAGGGCGAACACATCGCGATCCTTATGATCGGCCGTCACGGAAACCTGCTTTTCGAGGGTCTTTTCCAGGGCGAACATTTTATCCCGCAAGGCGGCCGCTTTTTCGAATGCCTGGTTGGCCGCGGCGGCCAACATCTGCTTTTTGAGCCTGCGGATCAAGGCCGGCGTTCGCCCTCTTAAGAATGCGACCACTTCCTTGACCGCTTCCTGGTAGGCCTCGGGTGCCACCTCCACCACGCAAGGCCCCATGCATAGACCCATTTGATAATTCAGGCAAGGGCGTGTCCTTTTTTTTTGCTGCTCACATCGACATTTGCATAATTTAAAGGTTTTGTTGATGAATTTCAAAGCCTGGCGCACCGCTCCGGCCGATCCGTAAGGGCCGAAATAAAGTGCGCCGTCGTCCTTGATTTTGCGAACGATACTCAAATTGGGATATGTTTCGGTGATGTCCAGCCGTAAGGAGGGATAGCGCTTGTCATCCTTCAATACCACGTTATACCGGGGCCGGTGCCGCTTGATGAGGTTGGATTCGAGTATCAGCGCCTCGTTTTCCGTATGAGTGATGATCGTCTCGAAATCCGATACCTTGCTCAGCAGCAGCCGGGTCTTGGGGTCATGGGGGCGATGCCTCTGGAAATAGGACTGCAGCCGTTTTTTCAAGTTGCGCGCCTTGCCGACATAGAGCACCTTGCCCTGGGGATCGCGCATGATATACACCCCAGGCTCGGTCGAGACGTGCGTCACCTGCTCGGTCAATCGATCGAAGGCATCCGGAAGCGCATGGCTATTTTCCGTCTGAAAATCCACCATATCATCAAGACTCGAACATCATCCTGGTCTTCAACAATTTGATTCTGTCACGCAGTTCCGCGGCCCGTTCGAATTCGAGATCGCCGGCCGCCGCATGCATCTGCTTTTCGAGCTCTTCGATGGTCTCGCTCAGCTGCTCGACACTCTGATAGCCTGCCGTGGCCTCCCGGATCTCCCTGGCGCCGGCATCGGCGCCTTCGTAGGCCGCATCAAAACCGGCACCGATCTCTTTCCGGATGCTCTGGGGCACAATGCCGTGTCGGACATTGTATTCGGATTGAATGGTTCGCCGGCGGCTCGTCTCCCCGATGGCCTGACGCATGGCGCCGGTTTCCTTGTCCGCGTATAAAATAACGGTACCATTCACGTTCCGGGCGGCGCGTCCGAAGGTCTGAATCAACGAGCGTGCCGATCGCAGGAAACCCTCCTTGTCCGCGTCCAGTATGGCCACCAGGCTGACCTCCGGTATGTCGAGCCCCTCGCGCAGCAGGTTGATGCCCACCAGCACATCGAACTTGCCCATGCGTAATTCCCGTATAATCTCCATGCGTTCCAGGGTGGTGATGTCCGAGTGCAGGTAGCGTACGGCAATCCCCAGGTCCGCGTAATATTCGGACAGGTCCTCGGCCATGCGCTTGGTCAAGGTGGTAATGAGCACCCGCTCGTTGCGCTCTTTGCACTGCACGATCTCGCCGAAGAGGTCATCCACCTGGTGTTGCGCCGGTCGGATCACGATCTGCGGATCCACCAGGCCGGTGGGACGCACGATCTGCTCGACCACCTCACCCCGGGCCATTTCGTTCTCATATTCGGCCGGTGTGGCCGAGACATAGATCACCTGGCGCACCCTTTGCCGCCACTCTTCGAAGGTCAACGGCCGGTTGTCCAGGGCCGACGGCAGCCGGAAGCCGTAATTGACAAGAGTCTCCTTGCGCGAACGGTCCCCCCGGTACATGGCCCGCAATTGCGGAACGGCGATATGACTCTCGTCGATGAACATCAAATAGTCGTCCGGAAAATAGTCGAGCAGGGTCGGCGGCGGTTCGCCGGCCCGGCGGCCGGTCAGATGACGGGAATAGTTTTCGATGCCGTTGCAATAGCCCAACTCCTGGATCATCTCCAAGTCGAACCGGGTACGTTCCTCCACGCGCTGGGCTTCGATGAATTTTTTATCTTCGCGGAAATGTTCGACCCGGACGTTGAGCTCTGCCATTATGGTTTCGACGGCACGTTTAAGGGTCTGCCGGGAGGTCACATAGTGGCTGGCCGGGAAAATGGTGGCCTTGTCCACCTTTCGTAAGGTGACACCCCGCAAGGGATCGACTTGGGCGATGGTCTCGATGGTGTCCCCGAAAAAATCGATGCGCAGGGCCTGGTTCTCCTCGTAGGCCGGAAAAATTTCGACACGATCTCCCCGCACCCGAAACGTGCCGCGATGAAAATCGATATCGTTGCGCTCGTAATGCATGGCCACCAGATCGCGCAGGAGTTTGTCCCTGGGAAATTCGAGCTCGCTTGCCACATCCACGCGCATCCCCAGATAGTCCTCGGGTGCGCCCAGGCCGAAAATGCACGAAACGCTGGCCACCACGATGACATCGCGCCGGGAGAGCACCGATCGGGTGGCCGAATGGCGCATCTTGTCGATCATGTCATTGATCGAAGAGTCTTTCTGGATATAGGTATCCGAGCTCGGAATGTAGGCTTCGGGTTGATAGTAATCGTAATAACTGACGAAATATTCGACGGCGTTTTCCGGAAAAAGCTGTTTGAATTCCTGATACAACTGGGCGGCAAGGGTCTTGTTGGGTGCGATAACGATGGCCGGACGGTTGACTGCCGCAATCACGTTGGCCATCGTAAAGGTTTTTCCGGAACCGGTCACGCCCAGCAACACCTGATCGGTCAACTTTCGGTCGAGCCCTGCACAGAGCCGCTCGATGGCCGCAGGTTGATCCCCCTTTGGGGTCATGTCTGAAATCAGATTAAACGAGTTCATGAAACCATTTCTTTATTCAATCAGGGCGATGCACATGGCGGCAATACCCTCTCCCGCGCCGATATACCCCAGCCCTTCGGTGGTCGTGGCCTTAACGCTGATTTGGGTTGTGTTGCATTCGAGTGCGGCGGCCAGGGTCTGACGCATGCGTTCTTTGTAGGGCGATAATTTCGGCGCCTGAGCCATCACGGTGGCATCGAGATTGACCAGGGTGTATCCCTCGGCCCTGACCAGCCTCAAACAATGCTTCACCAATACGATGCTATCTATACCTTTATATTTAGTATCCGTATCAGGAAAGTGTTGTCCGATATCCCCTAACGCGGCCGCTCCCAGCAGGGCATCGCATATCGCGTGAGTGAGTACGTCCGCATCGGAATGTCCCAGCAATCCCTTTTCAAACGGTATATGGACGCCCCCCAGAATCAGCCGCCGCCCGTCGACCAGGCGGTGCACGTCATATCCCATGCCGATACGCATTCGTCCTCCTGAGTACTGCCCATATGGACACTGCTAAATATTGCGCGCATCTTACAAAAAGGAAGGGCTTCAGGTCAAACTGGTTGTTGGCTGGCGTCCTGTTGATCTTCCGAAGTGCTCTTTTTCAATCCCAATACCGAATAGGCCTTGATCGGCAGATCTTTGCCTTTTGCGATCACGGCCTTTCGGGGTCTGACCTGAAAAAGATGCTGAACGAGATGTTGGGTATATTCCGACAAGACGATTTCTCCCGGCAGGGCCGCGGCACAAAGCCGGGAGGCGATATTGACCGTGTCGCCGACGACCGAGTAGCTCATGGTGCGGCTCGATCCCAGGTAGCCGGCCACCACTTCTCCGGTGTTGATGCCGATGCCGACCTTGATCGGCGGCTTGTCCAGGGAAGCGCGGTCGAAGTTGAAGGCCTCCAGCGCTCTTTGGATGTCCAAGGCCGCACGCACCGCGCGCGCAGGGTCATCCCCGTGGGTGACCGGCGCGCCCCACAGGACCATCATGCCGTCGCCGATGAACTTGTCCACCGTTCCCACATGACGGAACACGATCTCAACCAAAATTTCATAATAGTCGTTGAGCATCTGCAATATTTCGGGTGCCTCCGCCTCGCTGCTCAATTGCGTAAAGCCCCGGATATCCGCGAACATGACCGTGACCAGGCGGACCTCGCCGCCCTGCTTCACCGCCAGTTGTCCATTGACCACCATTTCCGCCACATCGGGAGAGAGCAACCGCCTGAATCTTTCGCGCGTGGCCGCGTCCCGTTCCATTTTCTCGGCGGCCTTCTTGCGCTCGTTCATCGTGAACTGGGCGTGAGAGCCGAATACGGCGAACAGGCACAATACGATGATCCGGCCCCACACATTGTCCAGCTCGACACCGGTCATTTTTTCCAAAAAATTATCGTAAGATAAAAACAGGGAGAGAAACGAATCGAGCAGCCAATAGATCACGGCCAGGGCAAAACCGATCAACACCATGTGATCGGTCACGATGGATCGTCGGCTGTCGTCTTTCGAAGTTGTTTTATTCGAAGCCATTTCAGGGACTGGAAAGTAGACCACAACATTTCAAAACCATGTCGTCCACGCCTCCGGCGGGTTCATTTTTTGAACAGCCGTTTACGATAACGTTGACAATCTTTTAACTACACTGCAAAACGCCTTTTTTCAAGCCGGTAGTTTCTTGGCCAGTGAATCTTATCGAAGGGAATGCCACGACGCCTTTGATAGTGCAATATAGCTTGACAAAACAGGTACTTTGTGGACAAAAAACAATTACACCCAACTTATCGCCCATCCGGAAATGGACCGGGGGCTGCCGACGTTGAGCTGCATTGACCTGTACGTCGCCAGGAGGAGATTTCCTTTGACCAAGCCCAACGACATCCATTCCACCGAAAAACTCCTCGAATTGATCCGCAGTCCAAACCCGGATGCGCCGCCGGAAGTTAGTCCGGACGAAACCGAAAAACCTTCCAACAATCTTAAATCGGCCCTCAAACCGTCGCTCCCGCTGAAGAAAAAATATATTGTCGGCGTGGACATCGGGCACACCTATATCAAAATCGCAAAAACGGTCTGTTTGAAAGACAAGAGCTATGAGTTGCTGGATTACCTCAATATCCCCTTCAATGCGCAGATATCCTTCAATGACCCGTCGTTCAGCGAACGCCTGAAGGAGGGGCTCGACCGAATCTGCGCGGAACGCACCGGTTGCGACATCTGGAGCACGATCCCCTCGGCCAAGGTCGAAACCCGTCGGTTGCGAATTCCCAAACTTCCTCGCAAACAAATCGCCAACGCCGTGTTCTGGACCTTCACCAACAAGGTCGAGTTCAATGAAATCGATGAGATCCTGGATTACGAAGTGCTGGGGGACATTACCGAAGGCGGTATCAAAAAAACCGATGTCATGGCTTTCAAAACCCCCAAAGCGGAAGTCGTTCAGCTCAAACAGGTGTTCAACCAAATCGGTTATCCGCTCAAAGGCATCTCCATCGTACCGTTTGCCATCCAGAATCTTTTCCGATCCCGAATTATCAGCCCGCCGGAACAGGATGTGTGCGCCCTCTTCATAGGACGTGACTGGTCACGTATCGCCATATATAGTGACGGGGACCTGGTGCTCTCCAGGGGGATCAAAGCCGGCATGCGCAGCATGGTCGAGGCCATTCATCTCGCCATGAACGACCAGCAGGGGCCCTTTGACAATGGCGCCCAACGGGATCAGGAGGCCGCGACCCAGGGCAGCGAGCCGTCCGATACGATCCCACCCGAAGCCCAGAAATTGTTTTTTGAATTTCTGCACCAGAAGCTGAGTCCCTCCCCATCATCAAACGGCAATGGCGCGCCGGGTGTCCGCGACGTTTTTCAAATGATCCTGCCGGCCATGGAGCGACTGATTCGTCAGGTCGAACGCACCTTCGAGCACTATCTGCTCAACTTTCAAGGCAATGGGGTCAAGTGTATCTATCTGTCCGGCCAGGTCACGGCCAATCCGATGATCGTCGACCATATCGGTCATCAGCTGGACATGGCCATCGAGGTGATGAATCCTTTTCCCAAGGGATCCGCATTCATTCGCCAGGTCAATGTGCCCGAGACCCAGGCCGAGCGGGAGAGCTACCTGCCGGCCATCGGCCTGGCGCTTTCCAACAATCGCACGACGCCCAATGTGCTCTTTACGCACAAAGATAAAGACCGGCTGGAAAGCATCCGCGCCTTCAATCAACGCGTGCTGATCGGCACCATGATTGGCCTGCTGTTCATGATCGGCCTTTTTTCATGGCAGGAGCGTCAATTGGACGACAGACGGGAGCAGATCAACAAGCTCAACTACAAATTGCTCTCCTTCAATCCGGTCGCAGAAAAGCAGGTCCTGCTGACCCTATTTTCTCAGACCAAGCAAAAACGCCAGGGGTTCGAAAAAATCGTTCACCGTTACGCCCCGGTCGCGGTGATTAACGAATTGTCCCAGATCACCCCTGCAAACATTCGGCTGCTCGAGATCGACGGCATGTTCGCAGAAGGTTCGGCCGGAAAGACGCCCGCCCAAAAAGCGATCATCGTCAGCGGCATCGTTTTCGCCGATCCGGCCAGCGCCGAGGCCCTGTTGACCGGGTACCTGCTCACTTTGAAAAATTCGCCGCTGTTCAACAAGCCGGCGCTTCAGAACAAGGGCAAAGCCTTTTACAACAACCAGGAGGTGTTGCGTTTCACGGCCAGACTGGAAGTCCTCTAGTCCGGTCATCGGGGCGCGCCTCTTTAACGAATGCGAGCACTGCACATGTCCAAGCTTCATCCCCAAAACCTGGTCTATCTGATCATCTGTGGCGCGGCCATCCTCGTCTTCGGCCTGTTGTTCATCCTGCCCAATGCGACCGCGATGTCCGAAATGGACGCCGAAATAGAGGCGCTTCAGACCAAGATCCAGGAGCAGGAACTTCTCAATCCGATTTACCGCGAACTGATCCGACAGGCTCAAAAAAAGATGCCCGGCGATTTGCCGCTGCCCCAAACCGGCAAAATCGAACAGCGAACACTGGCCGATATCAACGATGTGTTCAATGAACTGGCCCGTAAAAGCGGCGTGTTATTCGAAAGTGCGGTACCCGATGCAAGCAGCTATATGGATGAGTCCGGACAGCTGACCATGAGCGTCACCTTCAGCGGTGACTTTTTCCAATTCAGGGAGCTGTTGCTGGACGTCTGCAAATTGCCCTATCTCAAGTCCATGGACGAATTCAAACTGGTAACGGAAAACGCCGTCAAACGTTTGCAGCTCAAGTTGCGACTCAACCAGGGATAGCGAAAATGACGACACGTGAAAAAATCATCGTCGGGGTGATGTGCCTGACCATCGCTTATGGTGGCTACGAGCTCATCGGCCAGGACAACGGCAAAAAGCGCGTGGTCAGCTCGCCCAAAACCAGTCCGATGGAAGAGCTGCGCGGCTTCGTGGCCGAGGTGACCCAGAAAATGGTGAAAGAGAAGTTGGCCGACGAATACCAGCACATGGTCGAACGCGCCGGAACGGCTTGGGTCAAGGATCCGTTCATCCCCTCCAGCGCACCGCTCAACGACCAACCGGCGCCACAACCCGGCAGGGAACCGTCCAGCGAAGCCTCCTCACAGGGTCCCGAACTGGCCTACACGGGTTATCTGCAACTGGGCGACCGGCGGCTGGCGGTGATCAACGGTTTGGAATATTCGACCGGGGAGTCCATTGGAACACGCGGGTATTACATCAAAAGCATTCGTCCCGACATGGTGGTGATCGGCCATGTCAGGGAACCGGAGACGATCCAGCTGACCATTGAGGAAATGGAATAACATGATGCGCCGGTTTTTTCACGACAAACCCTGTAAAATGGAAATGGACATGATACCTACCCATCGAAAAATGACTGCCGTGTTGGCCATCGGGCTGGTTCTGGGAATTTTTTGGGGATGCGCCAACAGCCGGGAAAAACAGCCGTCGGCCATCGAGCAATGGAAACAACTGGTCGAACAGAGCAAGGGGTACTCACCCGCCGCGCGCGACAGATCATTGGAGGCCATGCCCAAAAAAATCGAAACCATGGGACCGGATGTGCCGTCGGCGACCTCCGGACGAACCCTGCCGGATCGCACAATCACCATGAAAATGCACATGACCGACGTGCCGGTCCTGCTGCGCGCGCTGGCGCGCTCGGTGGACCTGAACATCATGATCAACGAAAGCGTGAAGGGCAAGATCAGCATCAATGTCAGGGATGCCCGCTGGGACCAGGTGTTCACCGGCATCTTGAATTCCCAGGGGCTGGCCTACGAGTGGGAAGGCAATATCGTGCGCATCGTCACCATCGATGACCGTGACCGCAACCTGAAAAACCTCGAAGCCCAGGAAAAAATACTGGCCAAACAGCGGGAAC
This sequence comes from Desulfatitalea sp. UBA4791, assembly GCA_002402905.1. Classification (GTDB taxonomy): domain Bacteria; phylum Desulfobacterota; class Desulfobacteria; order Desulfobacterales; family Desulfosarcinaceae; genus Desulfatitalea. The sequence goes on from DHGT01000045.1 coordinate 50,225, forward strand.
TCGAGACCCGCGCCCCAATGATCACCAAAATCATCCCCATCGACTTTGCCAGTGCGGAAAAACTGAAAGACAATGTTCAAAAGGTGCTGGATGCCAAGAAACAGGATGACTTCACCGGCTCGGTACTGGTGGACACCCATACCAATTCGCTCATCGTCCAGGCCACCCCCACCGACATCGAACGGATCATTCCCATGATCATGGAGCTGGACCGGCCCACGGCCCAGGTGCTCATCGAGGCGCACATCGTGGAAACCACCACCAGCACGGCGCGTGAACTGGGCGTGCAGTGGGGCGGCGTCTATAACAAGCGCGCTTTCGGTGTCTCGCCCAACGCCCTCAGAGATATCAGCGGCGTCGCCTCGGGCACCACGGTCGATCCCACGGCCGGTACCGCCATCAATTTTCCGTCCGGTTTCCAGGCCAACACGGACAACGCCGCCCAAACCGCCGGCATGGTCCTGGGATTTCTCACCCAGGGCACCGACGGCATGCTGGCCCTGCAATTGTCGGCCCTGGAGGAGGAGGGCAAACTCAACATCCTCTCCAGCCCCTCGATCACCACCCTGGACAATGCCAAGGCGGTCATCGAGAGCGGCGACGAAGTGCCGATTCCCGTGTTTCTGAGCGACACCTCCAACGTCATCTATAAAGAGGCCCTGCTGAGCCTGGAGGTGACGCCGCACGTGATCCAGAACGACGCCCTCAAGCTGGAGATCATCACCACCAAAAACGAAGTCGACTTTTCGCGCACGGTGCAGACCTACCCGACCATCGTGACCAAAAAGGCCGAAACCAACGTCATATTGTTCGACGGAGAGACCACGGTCATCGGCGGATTAAAAAAGAACACCGACCAGGACACCGAAGCCGGCGTGCCCTGGCTGCGGAAAATTCCCGTGCTCGGTTACTTTTTCAAGAGCCAGGGACGAAGCGAGGAGATGCAGGAGTTGCTCATATTCATCACGCCGCACATTCTCGGGGCCAAGCCCGCAGCGGCGGCGCTGCCGGCCGGACCGGCCGCCGGCACTCCGTAAAAGGCATCGCTCCGTCTCTTTCGAGACGGCGCCATCACCAGGTCGGCGACCTCGATGGACCCTTTGATAACAGATGCTCCGGCACACCATGGATTATTTCAAGCTACTGCAGCTAAAGAAGGAACCCTTTTCCAACTCACCGGACCCGGATTTCTTCTACCATTCCAAACAGCACGAAGCGTGCGTGCAAAAACTGGAATTGGCCATCCGGCTGCGCCGGGGACTCAATGTGATCATCGGCGATATCGGTACCGGCAAAACCACGCTTTGCCGTGAGCTGATCCGCCGCTTCGATGACGATGCGGACATTCGCACCCACCTCATTCTCGATCCATCGTTTGCCAGCGCCACCGAATGTCTGAGGCAGCTCTTTACGATCTTTTGCAAGGAGACGGCCGAGATCCCGGCCACCGATATGGCCCTGAAAGAGGCCATCAAACAGCACCTCTTTTCCGAAGGCATCGACCACCAGCGCACCACCGTGCTGGTCATCGACGAAGGCCAGAAAATCACCCCCGAGGGCATCGAAATCCTGCGCGAATTGCTCAACTACGAAACCAACAGCTTCAAGCTGCTCCAGATTGTCATCTTTGCCCAACCTGAAATCGAGGATATCCTGAGGGCGCATGCCAACTTCGCCGATCGCATCAACCTGTTGCACTATCTGGCGCCCATGAATTTCGGCGACACGCGCCGGATGATCCACCACCGCCTTAAACTCTCGAGCCAAACGCCCAAACCGCTCGCCATTTTCACGCTGCCGGCGCTATGGGCGATCTACCGTTTCAGCAAGGGCTACCCCCGCAAGATCGTCCATCTGTGCCACCAGAGCGTGCTGACCATGATCATCCAGAATCGGTCCAAAGCCGGCTGGGCCATGATCCGTTCGTGCAAGAATCGCTTGCGCCCCCAACGCCAGTGGCTGCGCAGGAGCCTGCTCTATGGCGGCGCGGCGCTCCTGATCGCCGTGGCGGCGGCCGCGACGGTGGGCCCCTATCGCGGAATGTTGCCGTTTAAAAAAGCGCCGGATTTGGTGTTCAAGGTGCCGGCCGAAACGTTCCGTGTGGATGCCGTATCGGAACCAGCACCTTCGCCGACAGTGACGGCCGCCGCCGTTTCAGCCCCGCCCGTGCCGCCTGTGCAAACGGATGCCCAGCAAGCGGACGCGAGTCTCGCGAAGGCATCGGAACCGGTGCCGCCGGAGCCCGTTGCGGCACCCCCTATCGCCGAACCTGCCCGCCAGGCGGCCGGCGCGTCACTGAACGAACCTGCCGTGGCAGCCCTGCCGGTGGCACCTCCCGACCCGCCGGAGGTGCTCGGCCAAATCAAGGTCAAACCCGGCGACACCCTATTCAAAATGGTGGTTAATATTTACGGCATCGCCAGCAACCGCAACATGCGCGCCGTGATCGAAGCCAACCCGCACATACGGGACCCCAATGCCATCGACCTGGGCGATGTGATCGCATTTCCCGCCGTGCGGCACCGCCTGGACCCGTCCAAAGGCACCTGTTACTGGATCGTTGCAGACGAACACGCGGATCTGGAAGCGGCGCTTCAAAGGCTGTGGCTTTATGGGCGCGACGTGTCCAGGTTGCACCAAATGCGCTTGATCGCTTACTGGCACCCCGATCGGGGACTGCGTTTCTGGCTGGCTGCCAGGACATATTTTCAAACAGAGCAAGCGGCCGCGGCCTATCTCGGGTCGCTGCCCAGCGAGCTGGCTGTCGGAAGCCGGATTGAATCACAACTACCGGAAGGCGCGACCCTCTTTTCATACCCCTACTGACAAGAGATGCGACGGGCCAGACGACGAATCTGCGAGGCAAGAACGTGAAACATAAAAAACGACTGGGTGAGATGCTGGTTGAAGCCGGCCTGATGACCGAAGATCAGCTCAAACAGGCCATCCTCGACCACAAACGCAACAATATGAAACTGGGCGAGTTCCTGGTGCGCGAAGGCATCGTGGCCGGCGCCCAGATCGCGGACCTGATCTCGCGCCAATTGAAAATCCAGAAATACCATCCGGACAATTTCCCCATCGACATGACGCTGACCGAGCTGATTCCCGTGGAAATGGCCCAACGGCTGCAGGCCATCCCGTTGTCCAAAACCACCTACCTGCTCACCCTGGCCATGACCGATCCCACCGACATCAATACGCTGGACGCCATCGAGGTTCACACCAACATGGAGGTCGAACCGGTCATCTGCACCTACCAGGAGTGGAACCATCTGCTCGGCAGCCTCTACGGCACTTACTCGAGCATGGGCGGCGTGCTCGAACACATGGAAGAGATGGAGGTCGAGCGGGTTCAGAGCGGCGACCGGGAACGCAGCAGCGAGGACCTGGAGGTCAAATCCCTGCACGACATGGCCGAAGAGGCCCCGGTGATCCGGCTGGTCAACTCCATTCTCTCCCAGGCGGTCCGCGACGGGGCCAGCGACGTGCATATCAGCCCGGAAAAGGACCGCGTCCAGGTGCGCTTCCGGGTGGACGGCAAGCTTCACGACGTGCCGGCCCCGCCCAAATCCATGCACTTGCTGATCGTGTCACGCTTCAAAATCCTGGCCAACATGGACATCTCCCTGTCCCGCGTGCCCCAGGACGGTCGGTTCACCATCCGCATGGACAACAAGGAGATCAATATCCGCGCCTCGACCATCCCCACGATCCACGGGGAAAACCTGGTGCTGCGCCTGCTCGACACCAGCAGCGGCGTCTTTTCCCTCGAAGAGCTGGGTATGAGCGATACGGACATCCAGAAGCTCGAATCCATGATCTACAAGCCTTACGGCATGATTCTGAGCACCGGACCGACCGGCAGCGGCAAAAGCACCACGCTCTATTCGATCCTCAAGCGGATCAACCAGCCCGACATCAATATCATCACCCTGGAAGATCCGGTGGAATACCGGGTGAACAAGATCCGGCAGATCCAACTCAACCGCAGGGCGGGCATGACCTTTGCCAGCGGCCTGCGCGCCATCATGCGCCAGGACCCGGATGTCATCATGGTCGGCGAGACGCGCGACGCCGAAACGGCCGGCATTTCCGTCCAGGCGGCCCTCACCGGCCACCGGGTGCTCAGCACGGTGCATACCAACGACGCCGCCGGTGCCATCACACGCCTGATGGATATGGGGGTGGAACCCTTCCTGGTGTCGTCGGTCATGCTCGTCTCCATCGCCCAGCGCCTGGTGCGCAAGGTGTGTCCCTATTGCAGCAAACCCCAGAACCCGCCCAAGGAAGCACTGAAATTCTGGGGGATAGACCGGATCCCCGACGCCCACCTGGTCAAGGGAAGCGGCTGCTTCAACTGCATGGACAAAGGCTATAAAGGTCGCACCGGTATCTTTGAAGTGTTGATTATCGATGATATGGTGCAGGACATGATCCTCAAACGCCATTCCGCCCAGGAGATCACGCGTGCCGCTCACCAGGCCGGACGCCTGAGAACCCTGAAAGAGGACGCCGCCGACAAGGTGGCCCGGGGCATCACCACCCTGGACGAGGCCGCCTCGGCGGTCATGATGTAAAAAAGAAGTTTAAAGTGTTAAGTTTAAAGTTTAAAGTAAGTATCTTTAATTTATGGTAAAATTCGGGCGGGCGTAAACCCCGCCCCTACGAGATCTATGTTGTGCTACAGACAGTTGCCATAAACCGGCGGCGTAGGGGCGGGGTTTATCCCCGCCCGTATGGAAACCTAAACGCCCTAAGTAAACGGCACTAAGTCTAAAGTGTTAAGCGGAAATAGCCATGCCGACCTTTTCCTATCAAGCGATCAATGAGAGTGGTGCGACGATATCGGGCACCCTGGAGGCCGAATCCCTCGATGCGGCCGCCAGCCTTCTGGTGGGCAACGGCCTTATTCCCAGCAAGGTCAAACCCTACACAGCCGCTGAACCCATGCTTTGGCTGGGGCACCTGCTCAAATGGATTCATCCGGTCAAAATGCCGGAGTTGATCCTGTTCACCAAGCAGTTCCGCACCATGGTGCGCGCGGGTATTCCCATGCTGTCCCTGCTCAAAACTCTGGAGTCCCAGACCGAAAACAGGGCGTTGAAAAAAGTGATCCTCAACATGAGTCACGACATCTCCCAGGGATCCAGCCTGCACGAAACATTTCGCAAGCATCCGGCCATCTTCTCGTCGCTCTACTGCAGCATGGTGCGCGCCGGGGAGGCCAGCGGCGCCCTGCCCGAGGTGCTCGAACGGCTGATCTACATTCTGGAGCACGAATATAAGATCCGCTCCGAAATCCGTTCTGCACTGCAATATCCGGCCCTGGTATTCGCCTTTTTGATCGTGGCCTTCTTCGTGCTGCTGACCTACGTCATCCCCAAATTTTCCACCATATTCATGAAATCCGGCCTGGAATTGCCCCTGCTGACGCGCATCTGCATCATGATCTACGACGCCATGGTTAATTACTGGTACCTGGTCCTGATCGGCATCGTGGCCATTGTCGGCGCCTTGACCGTTTACCTCAGGACCAGCGATGGACGCCTCACCCGGGACAAATTGTTGCTGCACATGCCCCTTCTGGGCCCCCTCTTCCTCAAAGCCGCCATGGCCCGGTTCGCCAGCATCTTTTCCATTCTGCAATCCAGCGGCGTCGGGGTGATGGATTCCATGCGGATTCTGGCCGATACCGTCAACAACGAGGCCATCGCCCAGGAGTTCATAGAGTTACAGGACCGGCTGGAGGAGGGCCGCGGCATCGCCGCACCGTTGCGCCAATCCCAGTATTTCACCCCCATCGTCATCAACATGACCGCCATCGGCGAGGAGACCGGCAACCTGGAGGAGATGCTCGACGACATCGCCGCCCACTACGACTGGGAATTGTCCTATGCCGTGAAACGCTTCAACGATTCCCTCGGGCCGATTCTTATCGTCGGCATGGCCGCCGTTATCGGTTTTTTCGCCCTGGCCATCTATATGCCCATGTGGGATTTGTCTCGCGTCGTGCAATAGCACCACCGCGCCATGTCCATCCGGAGCCCCATAGAAATTAAAATGCGCGACATCCGTTTTCACATCAATCTCTACATCCTGATACCGGTGATCTTTGCCGGCTTTACGACCTTATCCTTTCTCGTCGCTTATCAGTTGACCCGCTTTTACATCTCCAAAAGCCTGCCGCCCCAATGGCCCCTGGCCTTCTGGGGGGCCATTCTGGTGATCTTCACTTTTGTGTGCGGCCTGCTGGTGGTCAAGTTTGTCATTTCACCGGTGGAACGCTTTGTCGACAAAACCCAGACCATGGGGGTCATCAAGGACATCGATGCCAGCCAAAAGGGGTCCGACGTCTCGGCTGCGGAAATCAACCGATTTTCTCGCGTTTTTGATCAGGTCACCGAAATCCTGAGTAAAATGGAGGCCAGCGCCCTTTTTCCCGAAATCGTGGGGCACAGCACCGCCATGCGTGCCGTGCTGAATCAGATCGTCAAGGTGGCCCCCACCGATTCCATGGTACTGGTGGCCGGAGAAACCGGCACCGGCAAGGAGCTGATCGCCCATGCCATCCACGGCCACAGTCGTCGCCGTGACCAGCCTTTCCTGGCCTTGAACTGTGCCGCCATCCCGGAAGGATTGCTCGAAAGCGAACTGTTCGGTCACGAAAAGGGGGCCTTCACCGGCGCCGTCAGCCGCAAAACCGGAAAGATCGAACAGGCGCACCAAGGCACCCTGTTCCTCGATGAAATCGGCGACATGTCCCTGGAAACGCAGGCCAAACTGCTCAGGGCCCTGGAGGAACGCCAGATCGTGCGTCTGGGCGGCACACAGCCGGTCAGGGTCGACGTGCGATTCATCGCCGCCACCAACAAGAACCTGCCGGAACGCGTTAAAAAAGGATTCTTCAGGGAGGACTTGTACTATCGCCTCAACGTCTTTCTCATTCATCTGCCCCCCCTGCGGGAACGGCGTGAGGACATCCCCTTGCTGGCCGAACATTTTCTGAGCACCGTCAATGATACCCAAAAACTATCCACCGCCTGCATCCAGCGCCTCATGGCCCACGACTGGCCGGGCAATGTTCGTGAACTGCAAAACGCCATCCACTCCGCCGCTGTCATGTCCGGCGCCGAGATCGTCGAGCCGATGCACCTGCCATCGGCCATCACGAACCACTGGCCGTCCATGCAAAAGGAACCGGCCTGTCCGGACGCCGTCGATGGCGCATCGGACGGACAGGATCTGGACCATCAGCTACGGGAATTTGAAAAGAACATGCTCATCCATGCCCTGTCGCAAAGCCGGGGCATCCAGAAGCAAGCCGCCAAGCTGCTCGGCATCAAAGAGCGCAGCCTCTGGCACCGGTTGAAAAAACACGACATCGACGCATCGGCCTTCAAGATGTGACTCAACGATCGCAGCTTCGCCGGCACCGGGAAACAACCCATAATGACCGTTTCAGAGCCATTATTTTTGACGATTTTTCTACATAATTTGTAGTTTAAAGCTCCATCCCATCCCGAAGGAGCGATTCGACAATATCGATTAACCCCACATCCATTTGTAATAAATATGAATTCTATCTATAAAAATTATTTGCCTTTGTTTTTCGTTCATGGCATATTAAGTGCA